>CAMNEB010000033.1 GCA_946536155.1 uncultured Lachnospiraceae bacterium
GATATCTTGATGGCTGCGGACTTCCCGCTTGGACTCCTTACGGAGATACCTCTTCCGTTAACGGCCTTACTCAGGCAGTCGCAGAGATCTGCGGAAACGCTACCGGATACGTTCTCTTCGGAGATACCGCTATGACCGCTGATGACGCTCAGACCTATCTCTCATACGTAGACCTCGTCTATGGATGCCAGGTTGACGGACAGGGCTTCATCGATGGACTTGCAAAAGACATAAGATAATCATTGCTCTTTAGTTAACCGGTACATACGTGCGCTTCTTCGCAAGGCAGATAACCCCCTCGCTGATGCGAAGGACGCACGGATGTACTAAATTTTTTTTGTAGACCCTTTTTTTGATTGTTTACCGGGAGGCGGCTCCGCCAATGAAGAAGAAAGATATAATCAATTACATCAACGTATTCCTGTTTCTGCTGCCTGCCCTGGCGCTGTTCGTGGGAATACTGATAGCACCTATCATCAAATCACTCTACTACAGTTTCTTTAACTGGAACGGCATGGGCGAAATGACCTGGAAAGGTCTGGGAAATTACACCGAATTATTCACCAGCGATGCCATTGGATTCCTTAAGGCACTGAGAAACGCCATCATCCTTGCGGCATTGTCGGTTTTCATACAGCTCCCCGTATCACTGGGACTTGCTCTTGTACTCGGAAGAGGAATAAGAGGCGAGAAGCCTTTCCTCTCCATCTACTTCATGCCCGTACTCATCTCGACCGTTGTTATCGGTCAGCTGTGGCTGAAGATCTATAACCCCGATTACGGTCTTTTGAACTCCGCACTCAGGGGACTCGGACTCGACAATCTCACCCATATATGGCTCGGAGAAAAGGGAACCGCTCTCATGGCGGTATTCGTCCCCACTCTGTGGCAGTTCGTGGGTTATCACATGCTCCTTATGTATGCCGGTGTCAAGGGCGTATCCCCCGACATCAGGGAAGCAGCCAAGATCGACGGCGCCAATGAGAGCCAGGTAAACAGATATATCGTTATCCCTTCGATCAAGCCCATTCTCAAGGTCAGCGTTATATTCGCAGTTACCGGTTCACTCAAGTCCTTCGACCTTATCTATGTCCTTACCAACGGCGGACCTCTTCATGCAACGGAAGTTCCTTCCACCGTCATGATCGAGATGCTCTTCAAGAGAAACCGTTACGGTATGGGATCTGCGATAGCAGTCATGATGATCATTCTCTGCTTCGCTTTTGCACTGTTAATAACCAGAGCGTTTAAGGAGAAAGACTGATGGCTAAGAATGAATCAAACAACCGCTCTGTGGAAAAAATGAGCGTTAAAAAAGTATTAATGTATGTTATATTAGTCTTGTGGGCTTTGGTGAACCTTTTCCCCGTTTATTGGATGTTCACCTTCTCCTTCAAGTCAAACGAGGAGATCTTCGGTAAGAACCTTATAGGTCTTCCCTGGGAGTGGAGATGGCATAACTATACATCAGCATGGAATACCGGTAACATGCCCAGGTATTTCATCAACTCGGTTATCGTTTCCGTCAGTGCCATCGCACTCGTTATCATCGCTTCCATGATGGCAACCTACGCCATCACCAGACTTAAGTGGGTCGGTGCAAAACAGATGAATGCGTTCTTCATGCTCGGACTTACCATCCCCATCCACGCATCCATCGTTCCCGTCTTCATTACCTTAAGAGACCTGGGAATACTCAATTCACACGCTTCACTGATCTTCCCTTATGCGGCATTCTCGCTTTCCATGGGTATACTGATATGTACCGGATTCATGGTCGAGATCCCCAAGGAACTGGACGAAGCGGCAAGGATAGACGGATGCGGCGTCTGGAAGACCTTCGGAGTCGTCATCCTGCCTCTTATGAAGCCCGCACTTGCTACCATCAGTATTTATTCCTTCCTTCAGTGCTGGAACGAGCTGATGTTTGCAAATGTTTTCATCAGCAAAAGTGAGTATAAGACTCTCCCCGTTGGTATCCAGGCTCTTTCGGGTCAGTACACAACTGAGTGGGGTCCTATAGGTGCGGCACTTGTTATCGCTACTTTCCCCATGCTCATCGTTTACGTGTTCATGAGCGGAAAGATCCAGGAAAGCTTCGTTGTAGGTGCCGTAAAGGGATAATCTTTAAGGCGGTATTTAACCTATGCGAACCGGATCGCTGTCAAGAAAACTGCGCAGACTGCTTCTCTTCGTAGTTACAGTCATGACCATAGCTTTTCTTGTATCCACTTTCCTCGTCGTCAGAAAAGAGGAAAGGGATTCCGTGACACGTGAGTCCGAGATGGGACTCCTCGGTGTATCGGGCAGTATCGCTTCTTCACTGGAAGGCTATCTTGAGCTCTCCAGACTTATAATGATGGACAGCAAGCTGGCAGCTTATTTAAGGGCTGATTCGGATGTTGTCGATGCAGGACTTGCTAATGATGCAAGATACGGAGTTCAGGCCGTTCTGAATGTTACGAACGGCGTGGACTCCGTTTATATTTTCAGGAGAGACGGAATATGTACCTGTACCAAGAGCCATGTATATGTACTTTCGGATTCGGTATTCTCGGAGGAATACTGGCCCGTCAAGGTTCTGGCTCTCAAGGGAAAACCCGTCATATATGTCAACGGAAACGGAGCGCTCAAGAAGGTCAACGGTCAGGCCTTCATAACCATTGAGCGTGCGATATACGATCTTAATTCCCAGGATATGACCGGATATCTTTCCATGATGATATCAAGGAATGTCATAGAGCAGGTCCTGGCAGCCCAGACCTCGGGCAATTACTGTGTGCTGGGACGTGACGGCACATATGTCTGCGGCAATTCCAAACTCGGACTTTTTTACGACAGATCCATGGCGGCGAACTCGATCACCCACAGGGATATGGTCTATCAGGAGAGAAGAGTCATGATCTCCTGCATTGCGGTAAAGGATACTCCCCTTGTTGTGGTCAGCATGCATCCTCTGGGAAATACCTCCTTCAGGGCACAGTCCGTATGGATCCTGATATTCCTCATGACCGTCGTCTCCATCAGCCTTTTTACCTTCGGCAGATACGTAGGACATAATGTCACCCGTCCCGTTCTCAAGCTCTCCAAAGCAATGGAGATCGGAAAAAACGAAAACGAGCTCGTTCCCATAACCGATGTGATGCCGGATAACGAGATAGGGCTTCTCAAGGACTCCTACAATTCCATGGTCATCCGCATCAGGGAACTGATACAGCAGCTCATTGCCAAGGAGCAGTCGGTTCAGAAGGCGGAACTGAGAGTCCTTCAGGAACAGATAAAACCCCATTTCCTTTATAATTCCATAGGCACCATAAGCGCCCTGGCACTGGAGAACGGATGCGAGGACGTGAGCGCCGCCATAGAGACCCTGGGAAGGTTCTACCGTAACTTCCTGAGTAAGGGAGACAGGGAGATCACGCTTGAGAGAGAGATCACCATAGTGAAGGATTATCTTTCACTGCAAAAACTCAGATATGGCGATATAATACAGGATGAATATGATATTTCCGATGATTCCGGAGACTGTATAGTCCCCAAGCTGATACTGCAGCCTCTTGTTGAAAACAGTATCTATCACGGCATCAGACAGAAAGGCGAGGCGGGAGTCATCAGGATAAGCGCATATATAGAAGGAGACGATCTCCATCTGTCGGTATACGATACCGGAGTGGGCATGAGCAAAGAGACCGCAGAGAGCCTTATCTCCAGGGTCAAGCCCTCCGCGGGAGCCGAGGAAAGCTTCGGCCTCTGGGGAACCATAGAGAGGGTGCGTTATTATGCGCATCGCGACGATGTGGTGAAGATCGAATCCGAAGAAGGAGAGTATTCCAAGGTCGAACTGATCATTCCGGTAGTCAAGCCCGGAGAGGAGATATAGATGTACAATGTCATGATAATTGACGACGAAGCTTCCGCAAGAAAGCTCATACGCAATTCCTTTAACTGGGATGAGCTGGATATGTGCATTGCGGGAGAAGCGGCCAGCGGTATTGAGGCCATCAACATAATAGATGATATAAGACCCGATATCGCTTTTGTCGATATATCCATGCCCTTTATGGACGGCATCGAATTTTCCGAGCTTGCATCCAAACGCTATCCGGATCTGATCATCATAATAATGACCGCCCATGACAAATTCGAATATGCCCGCAAATGCGTCGGAATGTCCATATTTGAGTATATGTTAAAGCCCATGGTCAGGTCCGAAGTCATGGAGGTGCTGATAAAGGCCAAGGCAAGGCTCGATGAAAGAGGTCCCTTAAAGACAGAAGAGCCCGAGACCGGTCATGAGCAGCTCAGCACCACTGAAGCCGTCATGAAATACATCCAGGACAATTATACGGATTCCACCTTAAACCTCACATCCGTTGCTCAGGCCTTCGGTTTCAGCTCGAGCTATCTGAGCAGAAAGTTCAAGACGGAGACCGGAAAAGGCTTCGCACAGTACCTGACGGAATGCAGGATGGAGAACGCCATGAAGATGGCGGGACCCGATATCAAGATGTTCACCATATCATCAAGGGTGGGGATCCCGGATCCCAATTATTTCGGCAGATGCTTCAAGAAATATACAGGGAAGAGCTACTCGGATTACGCAGCAGCCAAAGAATAGCGGAGAACCCACAAAAAAACGTTGTTTTTTTGCATTTTGTGATACAATACCTACGTTGCACATATGATATGTATGTGCAGCACAGATGTCGCAGACCACTTGCTTTATAGTGCACGAATTAATTAATTGCACTTTCGCGGACTGCAAATGGCTTAGATGATACATTTTCAGCCCGCGATACGGCAATTACTAAATTCGTTGACTATAGAAAACGGAGAACAGTTATGGAAGACATGATCGAAATAAGATGGCACGGAAGAGGCGGCCAGGGTGCCAAGACGGCCAGCCAGCTCCTTGCCGATGCTGCCTTTATGTCGGGTAAATATGTCCAGTCATTTCCCGAGTACGGTCCCGAGAGATCCGGAGCGCCGATCACCGCATACAACAGGATCTCGGACGAAAGATGTCCCATACATTCCAATATATACGATCCCGATTATGTTGCCGTTGTTGACGAGACCCTTCTCGAAAGCGTCGATGTCACTGCGGGACTGAGCAAGGATGGCGCGATAATCATCAATTCATCAAAGAGTCCCGAGGAACTCAGACCGCTTCTTAACGGCTATGAGGGAAGAGTATGCACCATTGACGCAAGGTCGATATCCATAGCATATCTCGGAAAATACTTCCCCAACACTCCGATGCTGGCAGCAGTCGTTGAGGTCAGCGGATGTGTTGACAGGGAACAGTTCCTTAAGGATATGGAAGGATCCTACAGACATAAATTTGCCAAGAAACCGCAGCTTGTAGAGGGTAACCTTCAGTGCCTAAGAGCTGCCATGAAGGAAGTGAGAGGCTGAAGATGGGACTTAAAGCGAGCGAGATAAACGAACACATAGCCTGGCAGGATCTTACCACAGGATGCGAGATCTATGAGCCCGGTACCAGCAGACTTACCAGGACCGGAGAATGGAGATCCAGGACTCCCGAGTGGATAAAGGAAAAGTGCAAGCAGTGCCTTCTGTGTGCACCCTTTTGTCCCGATGCATCCATTCCCGTAACTGACGGAAAAAGAGACGAATTTGATTACGATCATTGCAAGGGATGCGGAATATGCATTAAAGCATGTCCCTTCCAGGCAATCCGCTGGAAGGAGGAGAACTGATGAGCATCAGAGAGAGACTTTCGGGAAACGAAGCCATCGCCACAGCCATGAGGCAGATAAATCCCGATGTTTTTGCAATGTTCCCCATAACACCTTCGACCGAGATACCTCAGTATTTTGCACAGTATGTTGCTGACGGCAAGGTCGACACTGAATTCATCTGCGTTGAGAGTGAGCATTCCTCGCTTTCCGCGTGCATGGGTGCAGAGGCTGCGGGATGCCGCGCAGTTACCGCAACATCATCCGCGGGTCTTGCATTCATGAATGAGGTCCTCTATGTTGCGGCTTCCTCCAGACTTCCCATCGTTCTGGCGGTTTCATGCCGTGCCCTTACCGGCCCCATCAACATCAATCACGACTATTCCGATTCCATGGCAGAGCGTGACTCGGGATTTATCCAGCTCTACGGAGAGAACAACCAGGAGGTATACGACAATTACCTGATGGCTCACCGTATCGCTGAGCACCCCGATGTACGCCTTCCCCTCATGGTATGTGAGGACGGATTCATCACCTCCCACGCTATCGAAAACATAGAACTCGAAGAAGACGAAGCAGTCAAAAAGTTTGTCGGTGAGTACCATCCCGAGAACTATCTCCTCAAGGAAGAAAACCCTCTTGCCGTGGGCCCTTACGGAATAAGTGCCTACTACATGGAAGCAAGAGTCGCACAGGCTCATGCCATGATGAACGCCAAGAAGGTAATCCTTGATGTGGCTGCCGATTTCGAGAAGACATTCGGAAGAAAGTACGGATTCTTCGAAGAGTACAAGATGGAAGATGCAGAACTTGCCATGGTCATCATGGGCTCCTCTGCAGGTACCGCAAAGGCAGCCGTTGACGAACTCAGGAAAAACGGCATCAAGGCCGGACTCATCAAGGTAAGAGTCTTCAGACCCTTCCCCGGTGAGGAACTTGCCAAAGCACTTGAAAACTGTAAGGCAGTTGCGGTCATGGACAAGAGCGAAGGCTTCTCTGCATGCGGCGGACCTTTATATGCCGAAACCGCCGGTGCATGCTTCAATATGAAAAACAGACCTCTCATGGTTGATATCGTATTCGGTCTCGGAGGCAGGGACTTTACCGTAGAGAGTGCAAAGAGCGTATACAAGAGACTTGCCGAGATCGCTGAAACCGGTGAGACCGGAGACATCTATACGCACATGGGACAGCGAGAGAGGTAAAGCAGATGGCATACAATCTTAAAGAAGAAATGAACAAGCAGGAGCGCTTCAACCCCGGACACAGACTCTGTGCCGGATGCGGCGCAGGTATCGTCTGCCGTGCCATGATGAGAGCGGTCGATGAAAATGACAAGGCTGTCATCTGTAACGCAACGGGATGCCTTGAGGTTTCATCCTTCCAGTATCCCTTCACCGCATGGAACGACTCCTATATCCATACCGCATTTGAAAATGCTTCCTCCACCGCATCGGGCGTATGTGCCGCCATAGATGTCATGAAGAGGAAGGGCAAGATCAAAGAAGATACCGAGTACAAGGTACTTGTCATCGGCGGAGACGGCGGAACCTATGATATCGGCTTCCAGTCCCTTTCGGGTGCTCTCGAGAGAGGACACAACTTCACATATTTCTGCTATGACAACAATGCATATATGAACACCGGAACCCAGAGGTCTTCCGCAACTCCCAGATTTGCTGCGGCTACCACCACCCCTTCCGGAACCGAGTCCGTGGGTAAGAAGCAGGATCAGAAGGATCTCACACAGATCGTCGTGGCTCACGGAGTTCACTATGCCGCACAGACCACCCTCTTCGGCAACATGAAGGACTTCCACGAGAAGGCTCACCGCGCCATCTACACAGACGGCCCCACCTTCGTGAACGTTCTTACACCCTGCCCCAGAGGCTGGGGATATCCCGCAGAGGATCTCATCTCGATCTGCAAGGCTGCCATCGATACATGCGTATGGCCTCTTTACGAAGTTGTCGACGGAGAGTACAGACTCACCTATGAGCCCAAGAAGAAGCTTCCCGTCGAGGAGTTCATGTCCAAGCAGAACAGATTTGCCCACTGCTTCAAAAAGGGCAACGAGTGGACCATCGAAGCCGCACAGAGATACGTCGACAAGAAGTGGGAAGACCTTCTTTCCAGGTGCAAGTAAATAAACGGCCAGCAAGGCTCCCGCTTTGTGATTTATCCGGTAACAGAATCAATGGAGGAACAATATGGCTAAACAATTATTTACGAATGATCATATTCTTTCCTGGCTTCAGTATTTTTCAAGCAATACCGATATAGACCTTGAGCACGTCAAGATCCTTGACATAACCCGTAAGAACAAGAACCTCATTCCCACCGTTGAAGCACACAGATGTACTCTCGTCTTCACAGAAGCCGGTGATGCCGATATTTTTTACCGTATGTGGAGCGTAGGACTCGGCGAGTGCGAGGTCATCTACAACGAAGGCTCTGAGCCTGTGGGTGATATCAAGAGAAATCTTGTTGCGGACATGATCGACCGCGGCATCAACGCAAGCGCGGGAATGATCGTCCTTAATCCCAATGCGCGCAGCACCATCAAGTTCGGAATGGACAACAAGAATTTTGCATCCGGCTCCGTCAGATACGTCGGAAGCGAGATCCGTTCCGTGATACTCTCCAAGATGCAGATCGCGGAAAATAAGAATTTCTGCATCATCTCCGGAGAATCCATCGCAGTCGAGACCGCCATGATATGCGGAGAAGGTTCCGTTATCGCAGTCGAATACAAAGAGAGCGACAGAGAGACCCTTGAAGAGAATGTAGGAAAGTTCGGACTCAAGAACATCCACATCATCGACCATGTCGATGCCAAGACTATGAAGGATCTTCCCGTTCCCGATACCACGATGCTCGTCGCATCTGCAAGCATGGAGCAGGAGATCTCCTTCCTCATCGGACTGAATCCCAATATGGAATTTGTCATCTACACACTTGATTTCAGAGTTGCCGCATCCATGAGGGACATTCTCGGAAGATTCGGAATGAATGACGTTAACATCATTCAGGTCACCGTATCCAAGCTCAACTCGAAAAATATTTTTGAAACACAGCCCTCACCCTGGATCATCACGGCCAGAGCGGGAGAGTGATCACTTAGATCAATATTCAGACTTTATCGGAGGATCTTTATGAGTAAATTAATCGTACCTGAAGGATATGTAAGTCATCTTAACCTTCATGACACACAGGTGGCCATCAAGACGGTCAAGGATTTTTTCCAGGCAAGACTGTCGGAGAGACTTAACCTTCAGAGAGTTTCGGCTCCCCTTTTCGTAACACCCGAGTCGGGACTGAACGACAATCTTAACGGCGTTGAGCGCCCCGTGGAATTCACCATCAGCAACGAGGGCGGACGCAAGGCACAGGTCGTGCAGTCACTTGCAAAGTGGAAGAGATATGCGCTCGCAAAATACGGCTTCGAAGTTGACGAGGGCCTTTACACCGATATGAACGCCATCAGGGCTGATGAAGATCCCGATAATATCCACTCCATATTCGTCGATCAGTGGGACTGGGAAAAGATCATCCTCAAGGCCGACAGAAATTTCCAGACCTTAAAGGATACCGTGCTCGATGTCTATGCGGCACTCCGCAAGACCGAGAAGTACATGGCCATCCAGTACGATTACATCAAGGAGATCCTTCCTCACGACATATTTTTCATAACCTCTCAGGAACTTGAAGATATGTATCCCGGCAAGACCGCCAAGGAGAGAGAGTATCTCATCACCAGGGAAAAAGGCGCCGTCTGTCTCATGCAGATCGGTGACAAGCTCGCATCCGGTGAGGTTCATGATTTCAGAGCTCCCGACTACGATGACTGGGCACTCAACTGCGACATCTTCGTATACTATCCCGTTCTCGACATCGCACTCGAACTTTCCAGCATGGGTATCAGAGTAGACGAGGATTCCATGATAAGCCAGCTCGAGAAAGCAGGCTGTCCCGAGAGAGCAGAGCTTCCCTTCCAGAAAGCAATCATCGAGGGAAGACTTCCCTACACCATCGGAGGCGGTATCGGACAGTCCAGAATCTGCATGTTCTTCCTCAGAAAAGCACACATCGGAGAGGTTCAGTCCTCCATCTGGCCCGACGACGTCCTTGCAGACGCCGAGGCAGCAGGCATCAAACTTCTGTAACACCTCAGGGGAGCGGCTCGGCCGCTCCCTTTTTTTGACACCGGGACGTTTCACCTGTCCCATTTATAACCTCCGGTCAGCGGGTGACGCCAGAGTATAAAGATGCTGACGCTGAGGCGTTTGCGAAGAGATGCGCCTCGCTTAGCCTGAGCGAAGCGAAGGCTTGCGGCACAGAGTAAAACTTTCCTGTTAAAGCATCTCCGCTTAACGCCGAGAAAAGGAAGCATTTTATACCGGCGGCAGGACCCGCTTGCCCGCGTAAAAACGTGACGAGTGAAACGGCCCCATGTCATGGGAGGAGATCATGAGAAAAATGAGAAAAGTATTGCCGTTTGTTACGATCCTTGCGGTCCTCTGCGGATGCTCTGCTGGAGGCGGCGCCCTTGACGGTGACGGAATGGTGAGGTCGTATACGGTCATAACCCAGGATGAAGCGAAAGAGATGATGGAAGAAGATGACGTGGTGATCCTGGATGTGCGTACCGTTGAGGAATATAACGAGGGTCACATACCGGGAGCCATATGCATTCCCAATGAGGATATAAGGGGAGAAAAACCCGAAGAACTTCCGGATGTGGATCAGGTGCTCCTTATCTACTGCAGGACCGGAAGACGCAGCAAGGAAGCTGCAGATAAGCTTTTTAACCTCGGCTACAACAATGTCTATGAGTTTGGCGGTATCGTCGACTGGACCGGGGAGATAGTCACGGAAGAATAAGGCAGTATCACATAAAAAAATACCGGTGCGCAGCCTCAAAATGCCTATTCGGCTTCAAAAGATGATATAATGTTGCGCAGGTGTTTTTTTACGTATTAAATGTTTTTTTGGGGGTTTATATCCATGTACCATACAAATGTACTTGATCTGATCGGCAACACACCGCTCCTTGGTCTGGAGCAGACCACCGGACTGCAGATCTTTGCCAAAGCGGAATTCCTGAATCCCGGCGGAAGCATAAAGGACCGTATCGCTCTTAACATGATAGAACAGGCCGAAAAAGACGGAAAGCTCCGTCCCGGCATGACCATAATCGAGCCCACATCAGGCAACACCGGCATAGGACTTGCACTGTGCGGAGTCAGAAAGGGATATCGCGTGATCATCGTGATGCCCGAGAACATGAGTGAGGAGAGGAAAAAGATCATTAAGGCCCTTGGTGCCGAACTGGTGCTCACAGATCCCAAGCTAAGCATCGGAGGCTCCGTTGACAAGGCACTTGAGATAGCATCGGGCTCTGATGAGTATTTCGTTCCCCAGCAGTTCCAGAATCCGGCAAACCCTGAAATGCATTACAGGACCACTGCCGTCGAACTTGTCGAACAGCTGGGCAAAAAGATAGATGTCTACGTATCCGGCATAGGAAGCGGCGGAACTCTTCAGGGAGTTGCCAAGTATCTTCTTGAAAAAAATCCGGACTGCAAGATCGTTGCTGTAGAGCCCAAGAATGTTTCTGCACTTCTCGGTGACGAGCCGGGTCTCCATCAGATCCAGGGCATCGGTGACGGCTTTATTCCCGATATCCTTGACACGTCCATCATCACAGACATTGTTGAGGTCACTGACGATGATGCCATAAATACCGCCCGCGAGCTTGCAAGGGTTCAGGGACTTCTGGTCGGAACCTCATCGGGCGCCAATGTCTGGGCAGCTAAAAAAATGGCAGAAAAATACGGAACCGACAAGGTTATTGCAACTGTCCTTCCCGACAGGGCAGAGAGATACTTCAGCACCTCACTCATTTAAGATACAGTTTTAATCCATGAATTTTGACGCCTTTGTGAATGATATAAAAGATCACGGCTGGAAAGTCTTCGGTACGGAAGTGTATGAGTTTGGAAAGCTGATACACAGTTACGGCGATACTTCCGGTCTTCATGGTACCGTTGTTATTATGAGGAGAAGATCATGAAAAGATTCAGAGTGTTGAGTGTTTTACTGGCTGCTGTCATGCTGCTGTCCCTGGCCGGCTGTGGCAAGGCAACCATAGAGGGCGACTGGGTACTTGTCAAAGAAACCTGGGGCGACGGCAGCGTCTGGTCTAAGGAGCAGCTTGAGGATGAAGGGATCGCAGAGACCTACCATATCGAGGGAGATACGGTCAGTTATACCTGCCATGTTCTCGGTCAGGACATCAAATTCGATATGGATCTTGTTGATAATGGTGACGGAACCTATACCTTCAAGATCGGGGATATTGTATTTGCGACAGCTGCGCTGAAAAAAAATACATTCTCCTACACCGTGGGTGAAGGCAAGGATGCTTCGACCATGTATTTTGAAAGACAGAAATAACCATGGAATATGACAATATAACCCGAGCTGTTTTTCTGAGACGCCCGAACCGTTTTATCGCTGAGGTCAGCATCTGCGGAAATGCCGAAACGGTCCATGTAAAAAACACCGGCAGATGCAGGGAACTTCTGATACCGGGCTGCGAGGTGTGGCTTACGGCTCCGGGAACTCCCGGGAGGAAGACGAAGTACGACCTCGTTGCCGTCAGGAAGGAGACCGGTGTTCTTTTTAACATCGACAGTCAGGCGCCCAACAAGGTTGTGAAAGAATGGCTGGAAACTCAGGATTACTGCAGGGTGATACCTGAATACACCTATGGTGACTCCCGCATCGACTTTTATATGGAACGCGGGAAGAAGAAGTACCTGATGGAGGTCAAGGGATGTACCCTTGAGAAAGGCGGTATCGGATATTTTCCCGATGCGCCCACAGAGCGCGGGGTAAAGCATCTGCGTGAGCTCATAAAGGCAAAGAAAGATGGGTTTCAGGCGATACTCGCTTTTGTGATCCAGATGGACGGAGTAAAAGAGGTTCGTCCGAATAGGGAGATGCATCCTGAGTTCGGAGAAGCCATGGATGATGCAAAGCGCGCAGGGGTGAAGATCCTGTTCCTTCCATGCCACGTGGAACCCGGCAAACTTGAGATTTTGTAACTTATAGCTGCATACGGTTTTGCCTGATCACGAAAAGGAGGTTTTTGTAAATGGCACAGAATGCTAAGATAACGGTCCATCCTTCGTTTGAGATCGGTGAGATCTCTGAAAAACTCTTTTCCGCATTTCTTGAACCGATTGGGACCATTGTGAACGGAACGATGTACAATCCCAAGCATCCCACCGCGGATGAGCAGGGATTCAGGACCGATTTCATAGATGCTCTGAAGGCGACGGGACTTCCCGCCGTCAGGATGCCCGGAGGAAATTTCTGTTCGGCATGGCAGTGGAAGGATTCGATCGGTCCCCTGTCAGAGAGAAAAGTACATCTGGATCCTTCATGGCATCAGTACATAACCAATGAGGTGGGGCATGACGAATATCTGCAGTGGGCAGAGAAGGTCGGAACGAAGCCTCTCTACACTGTGAATATGGGAACGGGTACGATCCAGGATGCAATGGATCTTGTGGAATATACCAATCACTCCGGAGGCACATACTGGTCGGATCTTCGCAGGAAAAACGGTCATGAGGATCCTTACAACGTAAAGATTTGGTATCTCGGAAACGAAATGGATGGTCCCTGGCAGCTCGGCGCGTGGGACAAGAATCCGGAAGGCTACGGACACAAGGTTCTGGAGACATCAAAAGCCATAAAGTGGATCGATGAGACCATAGAGACGGCTGTCTGCGGATCTTCCGCTCCTTTTATGGAATCATTTCCCGCCTGGGATGAGGCCGTTCTCGACAAGTGCTATGACGTAGTGGATTACGTGTCCGTACATCATTATCACTCGGCACCTCCCGGAGATATCAAAGCACTGCTCGGAGGAGCCCTCTATTATGAGGATTATATAAACAATCTGACGGCGATGATCGACTATGTGGCATCAAAGCACAGATCTCCGAAGAAGGTGATGATCTCGCTTGATGAGTACGGATGCATGGTGAGACCTCTTGAGGCTCTTCATCCCGGATACGGAAGGTATAATATGGCCCGCAACCATTATAAGTTCGATCCTTCAAGAACCTATGTGCGCCACGACCCGGATAACATGCCGGAAAGGATCTTCCCCGGAGGAGATATGATCCATGCCCTCGGCAATGCCTCGGTCCAGCTTGCTATGCTCCGCCATGCCGACAGGGTTAAGATCGGATGCATGACGGGCGGACTTGCCGCACTTGCCGCATCCAATCATGATCATGTATGGAAGAGTGCATCGCACTTTACTTTTACACAGCTCATAAACTATGCAAAGGGCACCTCCATGGATGTGAAGGTGGAGAGTGAGACCTATGACATGCCCGGATATGCCATTGAGGACACTTCCCAGTACACGGGAAAAGAGGGTGTTGATTACATCGATGCTGCCTGCGCATGGGATAAGGAAAATAACAGACTTGCTGTTTTTGCTATCAACAGAAATGAAGAGAGCGATTATCCTCTGACCGTAGACATAAAGGGATTTGAAGGTTATAAACTTAGCGCAGCCACATCCATGACGGCTGAAAACCTTGAAGTAAGAAATGAATTCGGCAATGAATTCATAATGCCGAAAGCGGAAGAAGAGTACACTTTCGAAAACGGAGAGCTTAAGATCCGCATAAAGCCGCTCTCATGGAACGTTTACGTATTTGAAAGATAAAATGTAAATTTCTTTCAAAAAAATGATCCCGCTTATCCTGTGCAGTAATCTGCAGGGTAAGCGGGATCTTTATATTATCCGGAAAAGCAATGTCCGTTTCAGTCGGCTGAGGAGTTCCCGAGAGAGGTGTGGCTCGTTACGGACCCGATCTCTCCGCGGAGGGAGATGTTGCCGAGATCGACATCACATTCTCCGCTGTTGATGGTGCAGTTGTGGGACTCGACATTTCCCATATCGACATCCGCATAAATGTAATCGATGTAGCTGTCTCTGATATCAAGGTTTCCGGCATCGATATCAACGGTAAATCTGTCTGTGGTGAGATCGGTCACTTCGAAATTGGCCGCATCCACATCTGCGGTGACTTCCCCTGCTTCTACATCTTCCATCTTGATATTTCCCGCATCGACGTCCAGCCTGAGGGTATCGGCGCTGAGATTTTTGATATTCATGTTTCCTGCATCCAGATCCAGGCTTACTTTTTCAAATCTGAAATCTTCGGGAATGGTAATGATGATGTAAAGGTCTTTGGGAAGGTTTATTCCGGTGAGATTTAATCTCTCGGCTTCGCTCTTTACCTTAAGAACTCCGTCATCTACGGTGACGGTGGGGACGAGCTGTTCGTAGATATTGTAATCGACGGAAAAATCGGAACCGGTCTTGATCCTTACATCTCCTATGGCGGCGTCGACCGTTAACGAGGTGATCTCACCCTCGGGAGCGATGCTGCCGCTTACGACTCTGCGGGATGATCCGAAACTGATCCCGGAAAAGAAATGTATGTATACTCCGAAGATGATCGCTATTGCGGTAAATACCGAAAGAACCGAGATTATTATCTTTGCTGCTGTTGTCATATTATCCTCCTAATCTTCGTCCGCGCGGCAGTTTATCATGACCGCGTTATGCATTACTCCGGCTATGGGCCAGATGATCCAGGTTATATCCCATCTGAAGGTTAAAAAACTGATGATCAGATAGAGCGATGTGCAGACCGGCCAATAGATCGTTGCGATAGTCTCTGCGGTCTTGTTTTTATATTTGACGGGCTTGTTCTCGCGTTCCGTGTAGGATCCGCTGATGGTGTTTATATCGTTCAGGTTCAGAAGAGTTCCGAAACTCTTTTGAACACCGGAAGAGTAGATGATGAGCAGCACGCCGAATCCTATGAAAATGAACATCAGAGCGGGTGCAAGGTTACTGCCGATGCTGACATAGAGCATATTCGGGACCCAGCAGATGATGCAGAGTATCACACCGATTGCCATGCACAGAGTTCTCACGGGTTCAAAGCTGCGTCTGCGCTCTTTAACATAGTTGCAGGTAGCCATATCCAGCCTGCAGAGCTCAGTTTTGATGAATTTCCAGTCGGATCCGATCAGGCTTCCCGCGACTATCAGCCCGACTCCGAGAGCTATGCACAGGAACATCATCGCTACACCCATCATGCCGTATGTTCCGATGTTGAGTATGGGGCAGGCAACGGATGCTATACAGAAAAACACACCGACTGCGATCAAAAGGGATCTGTTTCTTGCAAACTCGAGGTATCCTTTGGCATCATCCGAATTAACGATTCTGTGGGGAAGCTCGCTTTCGCTTTTCTTCGTTTCCTCTACCTCTTTGGTAAGATTTAAGTCCTCTGCAAGTTCATCGAGATTTCCGAATTCCGAAATGACGGTTCCGACTGCTGTGTTTTCGCTTTTTCCCTCAGCGATGAGTTCGTTGTATTTATCTTCCATCATCTGGAGAAGTTCGCTCCTTGCCTTGCGAACCTCAGGGGTGTTCGGTAATCCGGCAAACATTGCTTCGAGATAATTTTTTATAGTTTCCATTTTTTTCTCCTTAGCGACTGATAAACCTCTGGATAACATCCTGGGTCAGTGCCCATTCTTCGCATTTTTCCCGGTAATACTCCCTGCCGGCGTCCGTTATCCTGTAATAGGTCCTTTTCTTGCCGTTCCCGTTAGGGTCCTGATCTGCGGTGAATGATTCTATATATCCGTTCTTTTCCATCCTGGTGAAGGCCGAGTAGAGCGTGGTCTCCTTGATCAGGTATTTCTCGTCGGATATCGTTCTGATCTGTTTGGATATCTCGTAACCGTATGACGGTTCCCGGAGAAGGATAAACAGGATCATCGTATCGTTGTAACCGCGGATCACATCTGAGCTGATCTCAACCATTCATGTGTCCTCCTTGCTACGTCAATCGTACTACGACAGTCGTACTATGTCTGATGGGGTAAATATACTACGACAGTCGTAGTGTGTCAA
>CAMNEB010000034.1 GCA_946536155.1 uncultured Lachnospiraceae bacterium
GCATCAACCTTGAGGATATCTCCGCACCCAGATGCTTTGAGATAGAGGAAAGACTCAAGGCAGAGCTTAACATTCCCGTATTCCATGATGACCAGCATGGAACTGCAATAGTCGTTCTCGCTGCATCCATCAATGCACTCAAGGTCACCGGCAAGAAGAAGGAAGACTGCAAGATAGTCGTTAACGGAGCAGGTGCAGCAGGCGTAGCCATCAGCAAGCTCCTTCTGAGCTACGGCTTCGGAAGCCTTACTCTCTGCGATTCCAGAGGTATCGTCTCCGCAGATCGTACCGATCTTAACGATTCCAAGAAGGAAATGCTGAAGATCACCAATCCCGAGAACCGTTCCGGAAAGCTTGCGGATGCCGTAAAGGGCACAGACATCTTCGTAGGAGTATCCGCTCCCGGAGTTCTTACCGAGGAGATGGTCAGGTCAATGAATACCGATCCCATCATCTTCGCAATGGCAAATCCCGTTCCCGAGATCATGCCCGATGCCGCAAAGGCTGCAGGAGCAAGGATAGTCGGAACCGGAAGGAGCGATTTCCCCAACCAGATCAACAATGTTGTTGCTTTCCCCGGAATCTTCCGCGGAGCACTCGAAGCAAGAGCACCCCAGATCACCGAGGAGATGAAGCTCGCAGCTGCCGAGGCGATCGCTGCAGCTGTTCCCGCAGACAAGCTCTGTGAGGATTACATCATGCCCGAAGCATTCGATACCAAAGTACGCGATTCCGTAGCTGAAGCCGTAAAGAGGCTTGTTAAATAATGGATGCCGATAAACTGACTCAGGTAAAACTGATCATCCTTTACATGCTGGCAAGGGTCGATTTCCTCATGACCGCATCCCAGATAAGTGATTTCGTGCTGGGCAAGGACTATGCAGATTTCTACGTCCTTACCCAGGCACAGGGAGAACTCATCGATAACGGCCTTATCTCACAGGCTCCCCATTCCCATAATGCGACGGAGCTTTCCATAACCACTGAAGGAAGAGATACCATCAAGTATTTCGGTGCGAGGCTTCCCGATTTCATCAAGAATGATATCGAGAATTATTTTGCGGACAAGGCATTTGAACTGAGGAATGAGCTGGCCGTAAAGGGAGACTATGTACATAACAGCGCGACCGGAGAGTATGAGACGAGACTTATCATTAAGGACCGCGATGTTACGGCACTTGATATGACCCTTTCCGTTCCGACCGAGGAGATCGCGGAACATATAGTTGATGTTTGGAAGGAAAAGGCCACAGGCGTTTTCCAGTATATAACCGAGGAGTTGTTCTGATGAGGATAGGTACGGGATATGATGTCCATAAGCTGTGTGAAGGAAGGGACCTGATAATAGGCGGAGTGAAGATCCCCTATGAAAAGGGACTTTTGGGACATTCCGATGCGGATGTTCTTACGCATGCCGTTATGGATGCACTTCTGGGCGCCGCGGCAATGGGAGACATCGGAAAGCTTTTTCCCGATTCGGATCCTGCATATAAAGGAGCCGATTCGATAAAGCTTCTTGAGGAGGTCGGAAGAAGACTTTCGGATGAGGGCTTTGTGATTGAGAACATAGACTCTACGATAATCGCCCAGGCTCCGAAGATGAGGCCTTATATCGATGAGATGAGAGTAAATATCGCAAGAGCTCTTGAACTTGATGTGAGCCGCGTGAACGTCAAGGCGACTACGGAGGAAGGCCTGGGATTTACCGGAAGCGGTGAAGGCATATCGTCACAGGCGATAGCACTTTTGAACAGTGTTTACGATCAGGGCGGCTCGGGCCCTGCATCATCCGGCTGTGCGGGATGCCCCGGAAGGAGAGCATGATGATATATACGATGAAAAACATCATGAGAGAACGATGTTGCGGCTTTACACGGAAGTAAATGACAATAGCCACAACATGAAAAAGAGGTAAAGATAATGCAGCTTTATAACACAAGCTCAAGGAAAGTTGAAGAATTCATACCGCGTGTCGAAGGCAAGGTATCTATGTATACCTGCGGACCTACGGTATATCATTTTGCACATATCGGAAATCTGCGTACATACATCTGTGAGGATATGCTGGTCAAGACCCTTATATATGCGGGATATGACGTAAAGCGTGTCATGAACATAACCGACGTTGGACATCTGACCAGTGATGCGGATACCGGCGAGGACAAGATGCTCAAGGGTGCAAAGCGTGAGCACAAGACCGTTCTGGAGATTGCAGACTATTATACAAAAGTATTTTTTGATGATTTTAAAAAGCTCAATATCCGCATGCCGGATGTGATTGAGCCCGCAACCCACTGTATCCCCGAATTTATACATATGATCGAAGTCCTGCTTGAAAAGGGATATGCATATCAGGCCGGAGAGAATATCTATTTTGATACTTCGAAGCTGGATAAGTACTACACACTGTCCAATCACAACGAGGAAGATCTCCGTGTCGGCGTCCGCGATGACGTTGATGAGGACAGCAACAAGCGCAATAAGACGGACTTTGTACTGTGGTTCACCAAGTCCAAGTTCGACGATCAGGAACTTAAGTGGGAGAGCCCCTGGGGACGCGGTTATCCGGGCTGGCACATTGAGTGCTCATGCATAGGTATCAAGCACCTGGGCGAATATATGGACATCCACTGCGGCGGAGTCGACAATATCTTTCCCCATCATACAAATGAGATCGCACAGAGCGAAGCCTTTCTCGGACATCCCTGGTGCAAGTACTGGTTCCATGTACATCACCTGGTGGAAAAAGACAAGGGCAAGATGAGCAAGTCAAGCGGAGAGTTTCTGACCGTATCGCTTCTTGAACAGAAGGGCTACGATCCTCTTGCATACAGATTCTTCTGCCTGCAGTCCCATTATCGCAAGCCCCTTGAGTTTTCATATGAGGTGCTGGATCAGATGAGCGCCGCATACCAGAAGCTCCTGAAGCGTGTCGGTGAGCTTAAGGAAGACGGCGATGTCGATGAAGCGGCATTTGCGGAATATCGCCGCAGGTTCACGGATGCACTTACCGACGATATCAATACATCCATGGCGATAACCGTTCTCTACGACGTACTCAAAGCAGAGATGAACGACGCCACAAAGCGTGCACTCGTTGCAAGCTTTGATGAAGTTCTGTCACTCGATCTCCTTGAAGGCGCAGGAAAGCTTGATGCGGGCAATGATGTTGACGCAGATCTGGAAGCATGGATAAACGGGCGCATCGAGGCGAGAAAAGCAGCCAAGAAGGCAAAGGATTTTGCACAGGCTGACGCCATACGTGAAGAGCTCCTTGCAAAGGGCATTGTTCTGGAAGATACCAGAGAGGGTACAAAGTGGAAGAGAGCTTAAATCATTCTCCCCTGTCATTTGCTTTTATCGGGGATGCATACATGAGTCTGGTCATCAGACGTATGCTCCTCGAAAAAGGGGATATGCCGGTCCAGAAATTCCATAAAGCCTCGGTGAAGTACGTCAGCGCCGATGCACAGGCAGCCGTGCACGATGCTCTGCTTGAAAAAGACATCCTTACGGATGAAGAAAAAGAGATCATGCACCGTGGCAAGAACCATGCCCATCCTTCGGGAAGGGGCGCCGATTTCGGTTCATACAAAAGAGCCACTGGACTGGAGTCCCTTATAGGCTATCTTTATATGGCCGGCAGGACCGGGCGCGCTGATGAGATCATAAGATTCGGAGCTGAATATGTCGAAGGATCAAAATAAAAAAGAAGACCTTGAGGGTTTTAAGAGAAATAAGAACGAAAATGCCATAGAGGGCAGAAATCCCGTCCTTGAAGCTTTCCGTGCCGGAAAGCCCGTGGACAGGCTCTATGTGCTGGACGGATGCAGGGACGGGGCAGTGCTCTCCATCAAAAGAGAAGCGGTCAAAGCCGGCACCGTTATCAAATATGTGGACAAAGAGCGCCTGGATCATATGTCGGAGACGGGACATCACCAGGGCGTCATCGCAATAACCGCCGCATATGAATACAGCACAGTTGAGGATATCCTTAAGAGAGCTGAGGAAAAGGGAGAGGATCCTTTTGTCATAATCCTTGACGGAATAGAAGATCCCCACAACCTCGGAGCAATGATAAGGACCGCAGACCAGGCGGGCGCCCACGGGATCATAATACCCAAGGACAGGGCTGTGGGACTTACGGCATCTGTTGCAAGGGCGAGTGCGGGAGCTATCAATTTCCTGCCCGTTGCCAAGGTGACAAATATCGGAAGATGCATAGACGAACTCAAGGAAAAAGGCCTCTGGTTCGTGTGTGCGGCGATGGACGGAACCCTCATGTATGACCTGAATCTCACAGGTCCCATCGGACTTGTCATAGGAAATGAGGGCAGCGGTGTATCGAGACTCGTCAGGGAAAAATGCGACATGACCGCATCAATCCCCATGAAGGGCGAGATCGATTCGCTCAACGCATCTGTTGCCTGCGGAATTCTTGCTTACGAGATAGTCAGAAGAAGATTAAAGGGCTGACTTTAGGATAGGAACCGGATTTGAACAAAACCTCGGATACAAAAAGCAGGGATTCTTTTCCCGATTATAGAGGCTTTTCCGATGAAGAGCTGATCGCAAGGATGCATGAAGCTACCGCGGAATATCCTGCTATCGTAAATTTCCTTATATCGAGACATGCCGGTCTTGTGCGTCTTGTGGTGAACACCCTTGGTGCTCTGACGGTTGAAAGGGACGATCTTCTCCAGGAGGGGATGATCGGACTGTATGAAGCGATTGAAAAATACGATCCTTCGAGAGGCGCGTCCTTTAAGACATATGCCTCCATCGAGATCAGGGGAAATATCTACAATGCCATCAGATCAAACGGCACTCAGAAAAACTACCCACTCAGGAATTATATCTCAATAGAAGAAATGACGGATGATGATGACCGGGGAGCCGTCAGACCTTATTCCCCGGCTTCCGAGGATATGACCCCGGAGGAATATGCTCTTTTCAGGGAACTTCAGGAAGGCCTGAAAGATGCGATGAATAAGGATCTGTCCGAAACGGAAAGACATGCTCTTACTCTTAAGATGAGCGGAGCTTCCGTAAAAGAGATATCCTTCTTTATGGGCATATCCGAAAAATCTGCTGAGAATGCGCTTCTTCGCGCGAGACAGAAATTAAGATCACGAAATCTTGTTTGATCGGAGCGTCATCCAATGATCGTCAATCTGCTTATATGGATATACATCTTTATAACCACTTATACGGTCGGAAGGGGAGCTCTGTCTTTTTTTGACCGTAAGGACGATAAATCCTTCCCGGAAAAATACCGTTTCGAGGACGTGAGCATCTTCGGCATTATGATCGTTACGGTCTTTGCCGAGATCTGGAGCCTTTTTTCCGGGGTTTCCCTGGCGGCAAATATCACTCTCATCGCATGCTGTGTGATGATCTGTATCTGCTTTGGGACAAAGAAAAAAAAGATCTTTTTCATGCCTCATATGAACATGCAGGCCTCCGTCTTTTACACGGTCGTTTTCATAGCGGCTCTGTTTATGGCTTACGGAGCATCACGCGGGTATTTTCACTATGATTCGGATCTCTATCACGGGCAGTCCATACACTGGATCGAAAGCTACGGAGTCGTGCCGGGTCTCGGCAATCTCCACGGCAGGCATGGATATAACAGTTCTTCTTTTTCCCTGACGGCTCTCTACAGCTTCTCATTTCTGGGTGGAAGATCGTATCATTCATGTGCCGGCTATCTTGCGTTTATGGTCCTTGTCTCGGTCTTCAGATCATACAGGATCTTCACGGACAAAAAAATAAGACTATCCGATCTTGCAAGACTGTCTGCATTTTATTACATCTGCAATATCTATGATGAGATGGTATCTCCGGCATCCGATTATTTTACGATGCTGATCTTTATTTATATCATCATAAGAGTTCTTGACGGTGCGGAAAAAGAAGGATCCTGCGGTGCGGATTTCTATGCGGCAGCTGCGCTGCTTTCCGTTTTTGCGGCGACCATAAAGCTCTCTGCGGGACTAACCGTGATCGTCGTCCTTATCCCGCTTGTGATGATGCTCAAGGAAAAAAGCTTCTCTAAGCTTGGCCTTTGCTGCGCATCCGTTCTTGCCATTTCACTTCCGTTTTTTATCAGGAATTACATAATATCCGGGTGGCTCCTTTATCCCTCGACTTTTCCCAATATCTTTTCTCCCGACTGGAAGACTCCTGCGGAAGCTGCGATCGCAGATAAGGCATATATAGTAGCTTTCGGAAGAGGCTATTCACATATGGGAGCTTCGCAGATGCCTTTTTCCGAATGGTTCCCCCACTGGTACTCGTTACTTGGAAGGACCGACAAAGCTTTGTTCCTGGCGGGCATCGCAGGCCTTGTGCTCTGGGGGCTTACCGTAACTGCGGGGATTTTAACGGGATATTATAAAACTGAAAAAGAAGAAAAGATCGTAAGGGAAACGGCGGTATTTACCGTGGCTTTATCCTATGGATTCTGGCTGATGTCATCGCCCCTTGTCAGATACGGTCAGGGGTATCTCATAATGCTCCCTGTTCTGACCTTTGGATATCTCTTCCTCAGGATATACGAAAAGAGCAAAAAGTATAAAAAGCATATGTTCATTGTATGCGCAGGGATGCTGTGCCTGTTCTTTGCGTATAAGGGCATCATGATGGGAAGATATGCATGGAGCGTGAGAGGGTATGAATATTATGTTCAGCCCGAAGATTACGGGGAATATGAAGTATATCCCGTACACTTGGGAAAACTCACCGTATATGCACCCGTGTCAGGTGACCGCACGGGATATTATATGTTCCCCACATGCGCCGGTGAACCCACGGGATTTAAACTTAGGGATCCGGAAGCTGAGGATTTCTCCGGTGGATTCAGACCCTGATACAAAAGCATACGGATAAAATGATGCAAAAGCACACGGATAAAAAAATAAGCTCCTCCGCGGAAACTGCCGCGGTAGGAGCCTTTTTATCGGAATCGGATATTTATTGGAAACGTTATATATCGGAAACGTGTATTCATAGGAATCGGATAATTATCGTTATCGGATCCTTATTTCATAGCGGGAAGAGGAGTCTCAATCAGGTGAAGGTTATAATCCTTTATCATCTGCAGTGCTTTCTCTTCGGCTTCGGGAACATCGATCATCCGCACGTGGTGGGCATCGAGAGCCATGACCACATCATTGCCGCATTCGCCTGCAAGCTTCCAGAAAACCGGATTGGGATAAAACCTTCCTTCGCCTATTCCCAGGAGATTGATCTCAAGAGGGATGTTATGATCTTTGGTGTAACCGCAGAGCCTTTCCATTTCTTTCAGATATATCTTCTCATCCCCGACATAATTCATGAGATCGGGATGGGCAAGATAGAGGAATATTCCGGTGGAGAGGCCTTCGATGACCTGGTCAACATATCTTGTCAGCCTTGATACATCCTCTGTGGGCTGGCCGGGCCAGACACCGTCATATTCGTTGTTCAGGGAATGCTGGCCGAGAATGAAATATTCCACGGGATAGTTCTTGATGAAATCCATGAACTTCGGGAAAAGAGCGGGATAATACTCGACCTCGAGACCGAGATATATGTTTATCCTTCCCTTGTATTCCTTCCTGAGACCGAGAACGGTATCTGTGTAATCCTGCATTTCTTCGAGCTTCATCCTGATGCTTGATGTGTAGCTTTCGGGGAAAGTCATCGGGGTGTGGTCGGAAAAACCGAAATCCGTCATACCGATCCTGAGAGCTTCTTCAACGAATTCTTTTTCGGTTCCGGATGCATGTCCGCATCTTGTTGTGTGTGAGTGGAGATTGATCTTCATAATGATTCCTTTGGATAATAGATTTGACAGACTGTACTCTACTCTGAAAAAAAGACTATTTCAAGTGAAAATAGTGCGAAAGGAACCGATACGGATTATAATGAAAAAACAAAGGACACAAGATATCAGTTTATAACGGAGATCCCCATATGAGAATGAAAACCTTAAAAACTGTCTTGATAACCCTTGCCGTATGCGCATTCATGCTGGTCCCTTCCGTGAAGGCCCGCGCACAGGTAAAGACCATGCCGGATGGGATGCAGTTCGATCCTTCCTTTTATGCGGCGACCTATGATGACGTATACAGAGCCTTCGGTATGAATGAAGCTCTTTTGTACCAGCATTATCTTCTCTGCGGCATAGCGGAAAAAAGGCTTCCCTATGCGGGTGCGGAGGTGGGCGTCAATGCTCCGGCAAATGCCGCATCGGGGACTGTCTTAACGATGCCGGACGGAGGACTGTTCGATCCCATCTATTATGCAAACAAGAATCCGGATGTTGTGGCCGTATACGGTATACTTCCGATCAACCTCTACACGCATTATCTCTATTGCGGAGTGCTCGAAGGAAGGCTTCCTTACGAGGGATACAGGGAATCGGATGTAAAACTCGTCTTTTCCACAACCGCGGCGGCAGCTGCTGTACAGACACCCGCAGATGTGGTATCCGCGGTAAGGCAGGCTGCAAAGTACAGAGTTACGGATCTTCAGCTCCTCAGCGTATGGAGAGGAGAACTTTCCGCAGATGAAATGACCGTTCTTTTGAATGCACAGGCTCCTTATCTTAAAAACTTCTACGGAGCAAAGATAAGCGTATCCGCTCCGAAGATCTACGGACTTTCGGAAAATCCCACCATAGAACTCAGAGTCAGCCTTAAATTCTGACAGCAGATCCGGTGACACGCAAATGCCCCAAACCCCGTCAAACTTTTTGTTGACGGGGTATTTTTATCGTGATATAAAACATTTAAGACAAATTCTTGGTTCTTTAACATTCAATTTTGTTTCTGAAATTCGTATTCCGAAACATACCAATGGCAAAAGAGTAGATCATATTTTTTTATCTGAAAGGAAATCCATAGGTTTTATGAGAGAAAAACTGGCTAGTTTTAATCTTGCCCAGCTGCGTGACATTGCAAAGTCCGCAGGTCTTAAAGGCATATCCGCCCTTAAGAAAGAAGAACTCATCGACAGGCTTGTCGCACTCGATGAGAAGATGAAGGCCGAAAAGGCCGCAGAAAGTGCCGTGAAGGAAGCAGAAAGTGCATCTGCACCCGCTTCTGACGCTGAAAAGGCAGAAGCAAAGGAAGAAAAGGCCGGGGTAAAGGAAGCAGGCTTAGGAGCGAAGGAAGAAAAGTCAGGAACCGTAAAAAGAGGTGCCGAAAAGACCCGCTCCGCAGCAGGAAGGAAAACTTCAAGAAAATCTGCGGCATCTGAAAAAGAGGCATCAACCGAAAATGTGCCTGCACCCGCAAAGAGTGAGGAAGTAACTTCATCGCGTGAAGATGCGGAGTCTGCAAAAGAAAGCACCGCAGAAAACCGTGACAGCGAAAAAAAGAACGAAAACCGCGATCGCCGCACCCGTGATAACGGAGAGGGACGTGAGCGCCGCGGCCGCGATAACGGAGAAGGACGTGAGCGCCGAAACCAGGATAACGGAGAAGGACGCGAACGCCGAGCGCAGGATAACGGAGAAGGGCGCGAACGCCGCAGTCAGGATAACGGAGAAGGACGCGAACGCCGAGCGCAGGATAACGGTGAAGGACGCGATCGCCGCATGCAGGATAACCGCGGAGAAGGCACAGGCCAGCAGGAAATGCGCCCCACGGAGAATAAGCCTCCCCGTCAGGAAAATGTCTATACTCCCCAGGAAGGCGATGAGCCCGCTGACGGCATAATCGAAGTAATGCCCGAAGGATACGGCTTTATAAGATGTGATAATTATCTTCCCGGAGAGAACGATGTATATGTATCACCTGCGCAGATCCGCAGATACGGACTCCGCACTGGCGATGTTCTCAAGGGCATCAAAAAGGCAAAGAGCCCTACCGAGAAATTTTCTCCCCTTGTTTTTCTTGATACGGTAAACGGATATCCCGTACAGGAAGCAATGAAGAGAGTCGCATTTGAGAACATGACTCCCATCTTCCCCAATGAGAGGATCCGCATGGAGACCGACGATTCCAAAAATATCGCCATGCGTGTGATGGACCTTGTAAGCCCTGTCGGCAAGGGACAGAGAGGAATGATCGTATCGCCTCCCAAGGCAGGAAAGACGACCCTCCTTAAATCTGTGGCACAGTCCATACTGTTCGGAAATCCGAATGCACACATAATAATCCTTCTCATCGACGAACGTCCCGAGGAGGTTACCGACATGAAGGAAGCCATAAAGGGCAAAAATGTGGAGGTCATCTACTCGACATTCGATGAGATGCCCGAGCATCATGCCAGGGTTTCCGAGATGGTCATCGAGCGTGCCAGAAGACTTGTCGAGCATAAAGAGGATGTTGTCATCCTCCTTGATTCCATAACCAGACTTGCAAGAGCCTATAACCAGGTCATTCCCCCCAGCGGACGTACTCTTTCCGGAGGTCTCGATCCCGCGGCTCTCCATATGCCCAAGAGATTCTTCGGTGCCGCAAGGAACATGAGAGAGGGCGGATCCCTTACCATCCTTGCTACTGCACTCGTTGAGACCGGTTCCAAGATGGATGATGTTGTCTACGAGGAGTTCAAGGGTACCGGCAACATGGAGATGATCCTCGACAGAAAACTTTCCGAAAAGAGGATATTCCCCGCCGTAGACCTTGCAAAATCCGGAACCAGAAGAGAGGATCTGCTCCTTACGCCCAACGAGCTCAGAGCGATGGAGATCGCAAGACGTGCCCTCAACGGCTTAAAGAGCGACGATGCCGCAGACAGGCTGCTTGATGAGTTCAAGAACACCAGGAGCAATGCGGAACTTGTCCGCAATATAAATGTAAGGAATCACGTCTGATATACGCCTTCATAAAAAATGCACTTGCATTGCCTCTGAAGCCGTGCTATATTAGAAAAGCTGTTTGTGGCTGCATAAGCAGTGCGGATGAGAACAGACAATTATCAAATTTATATAGAGAGGTGAAAAAATGAAGGAAGGAATTCATCCCCAGTACTATCAGGCAACCGTTACCTGCAACTGTGGAAACACATTCGTAACCGGTTCAACCAGACCCGAGATCCACGTCGAGGTTTGCTCCAAGTGCCACCCGTTCTACACCGGCCAGCAGAAGAGCGCAAGAGCCGACGGACGTATCGACAAGTTCAACAAGAAGTACGGTCTTACCGGCAAATAATAAGACGGCAGAGGGTCAAGGCGTTGCCTTGGCCCTTTTTTTCATTAAAGGAGATCAGCATATGCCCACAGGAAAGAGAAAAAAAGTCTATTCCGGTATCGGAGGACAGGCGGTCATAGAAGGGGTCATGATGAGGAACGGTGAAAGGTATGCCGTATCCGTAAGACATCCCGACGGAAAGATCGAGACCGATACCCAGACTCACAGAAAGTTTCTGGAAGGAAGCTTTATTCTCAAGGTGCCTTTCCTCAGAGGAATGTTCGTATTCATAGATTCTCTCATGGTGGGATCCAGGGCGCTGAGTTTCTCCGCCGATGCACTCGACGAAGAGGATGCCAAGAACAAGAACGCCTCCGGAAAGAGCTCCATGGACGGAGTTTCGAACACTGTTATCATGGTCATTGCGGTGGCTCTTGCCATAGGCCTTTTCATAATCCTTCCCGCATATCTTGCTTCTCTTTTTGAAAAGAACATCAGAAACGACTCTCTTGTTTCCGTGATAGAGGGCGGAGTCAGGATAGTCGTGTTCATCCTGTACATGCTTGTTATCGGACTGCTTAAGGATATGAGAAGGGTTTACCGTTATCACGGTGCGGAGCATAAGTGCATCAACTGCATCGAAAGAGGCAGGACCCTGAATGTTGAGAATGTAAGGAAGAGCTCCCGTTTTCACAGAAGATGCGGGACCAGCTTTATGTACATTTCGGTCTTTATCAGTATCCTCATATTCTTTTTCATAAGGATCGATTATCTTCCTTACCGTCTGCTGATCAGGATCCTTCTGATCCCCGTGGTGCTTGGCATTTCCTACGAGATACTTGCACTTGCGGGCAGGAGTGAGAATATCTTCGTCTATATCCTTACCGCACCCGGAATATGGTTCCAGCATCTGACCACAAGGGAACCCGATGATGAGATGATAGAGGTTGCCATCACCTCCGTCGAGGCGGTATTTGACTGGAAAAAATATCTTGCCGATAACTTCGGATACGATATCAACGAAGCGGGCGAGATAGTGGGAGTGATCCCCGAGTGGGAGGTCGAAGAGTTCCCCACTGACGGATATGATGGCGAGTACGAAGAAGCCGGATATGATGACGATGCGGAAGATGTCGACTACACAGGCGTTATTGACGAAAGAGTTTCTCAGGATACGGATACGGAAAAATGACTGTAACGGAGCTGAAAAACAGCATAACGGAAAGACTTGCTGCGGCAGGAGTGCCGGAGGCTGAGACCGATGCCAGGATCCTTCTTTCGGAATATGCGGGCATCACACTTTCCGACCTGTTTGCAGATCCTGATAAAGAGGCGGGGGATCCCGCAGACATTCCCGGACTTTCGGAGGCCGTGGAACTCAGGATAAAGAGAATCCCGCTTCAGCATATCATCGGAAAGACGGGATTCATGGGGTTTGATTTTCTGACTCCTCCGGGAGCCCTGATACCAAGACCCGATACGGAGATACTTGCTGAGGAAGCGCTCAGAGATCACCATGACGGTTCGAGGATACTGGATCTGTGCACCGGAACGGGATGCATCATAATAAGCCTTCTTGCCCTGACAAACGACTGTTACGGCACAGGTACCGACATTTCGGAAGACGCACTTGAGATCGCGGAGAAAAATGCGGACCGTCTGCTTGGAGATAAAAAAGACAGACTTAAGTTTTTTAGGGGAGACCTTTATGATGCTCTCCCCGAAGGTGAGAAATTTGAAGTGATCGTATCGAATCCTCCCTATATCAGGACCGGGGAGATCGGATCGCTCATGCCGGAAGTAAAAGATCACGACCCGTTCATCGCCTTAGACGGCGGTGCGGACGGACTTGACTTTTACAGACGCATCATAGAAAACGCACACAGATATCTGTGCGGCGGCGGAGACCTTTTGCTTGAGATTGGAAACGACCAGGCTGAAGACGTTATGAAGATCATGGAACAGAACAGATTCATAGATGTTAAGACAATAAAAGATTACGGCGGAAATGACCGCGTTGTCAGGGGAATCCTTTCTTCCCTTTAGTTACCCTGCGCTTTTGATCCGCCCGTATGGCGGAACGCAGCAAAGAGATTTCGCAGGTTAAAGAGAGGTAAGGATATGTTTGAAAAATTAGATGAATTCTTAGACAAATACGAAGAGATGACGCGCCAGATGCAGGATCCGGCCATCATTGCGGACAGCGCGAGATTCCAGAAGATAATGAAAGAGCAGGGGGCCATGGCGCCTCTTGTGAATGCATACACGGAGTATAAAAAATGCGGTCAGGATCTTGATGATGCACTCGAGATGCTCTCTTCGGAGAATGACGAAGAGATGCGCGCGATGCTCAAGGAGACCGTATCCGACAACAAAAAAAGGCTCGGAGAGCTCGAGGAGGAGATCAAGATCCTCCTGCTCCCCCAGGATCCCAACGATTCAAAGAACGTTGTCATGGAGATCAGAGCCGGAGCTGGCGGAGATGAAGCGGCCCTTTTTGCGGCAGAGCTTTACAGGATGTATCTGCACTATGCGGAGAGCCTTGGATGGAAGGTCCAGCTCGTGGGAGCGGATGAGACCGGAATAGGCGGTTTTAAGGAATGTACGGCCATTGTGACCGGAAACGGTGCATACTCCAAACTCAAGTATGAGAGCGGCGTGCACAGGGTGCAGAGGGTCCCTGAGACCGAGAGCGGAGGAAGGATACATACATCCACCGCATCCGTAGCTGTCATGCCGGAAGCAGACGAGGATATTGACATCGAGATCGATCCCAAGGATATCAGGATTGATGTCATGAGAGCCTCGGGAAACGGCGGACAGTGCGTCAACACCACCGATTCGGCGGTAAGACTCACCCATTTCCCTACGGGCATCGTGGTCTACTCACAGACCGAAAAGAGCCAGATCCAGAATAAAGCCAAGGCCTTTGCACTTCTCAAATCCAAGCTGTATGACATGCAGCAGCAGGAAAAACATGATGCCGAGGCACAGATGAGACGGTCCCAGATCGGAACGGGAGACCGTTCGGAGAAGATCAGAACCTATAACTTCCCTCAGGGAAGAGTCACCGACCATCGCATAGAGCTCACTCTGTATAAGCTCGAGAAGATCATGAACGGTGATATCGGTGAGATAGTTGATGCCTGCATTGCAGCGGACCGCGCCGCAAAATTGTCTAAAATGGAGCAGGAAAACTGAAGAAAATTCTACATTTTTGATAAGAAGTTTGAGTATGACAACTTCAGAAAAAGATGTTAAAATATTTCTGTATTATGTAAACGGCATTTTTGGGGGTAATGCCACAGGAAAAGGAGTCGGTCATGTTCAACATAGGAGATTATGTAGTCTGCGGAAATAAAGGAGTGTGCAAGGTCGATAAGATCTCTGTTCTTGATATTTCCGGGGTTGAGAGCAATGAGGAGTACTATATCCTCAAGCCTGTATACAGCCCGGGCAGCACGGTATATATCTCCATGGAAACGGCAGATGAGAAGCTCCGTCCCGTACTTACCAAGAAGGAAGCCGATAAACTCGTCAAGCTGATGCCCGGGATACCTGATATAACGGTTGAAAATGACAAGCAGCTCGAGGGTGAGTATAAGAACTGCATCCGTTCCAATGATGCGGTTGAACTGGTCAAGCTCCTCAAGACCATATACCACAGAAGAGAGGCCAGATTTGCTGCTGGCCGCAAGGAGACCGCCCTTGATGCGAAGTATTTCCGCATGGCGGGGGATTATCTCTACGGAGAACTTGCCATCAGCCTCAGCATCCCCAGAGAGGAAGTTGAAGGATATATCGGTAAAAACTGTTGACATAGTTTTTGCTGTATGATATTATGCTTTTTGCGTGTGAAAACGCGGACAATAAAGCAGAGCAGCCGCTCTCACCTGCAGGCAGAGCCGAACAGGTCCAGATGTCCGATCTTTATCTTTGATCGAACTTTGTGTAAGCGGCTTGATGCAGGCCGCTTATTTTAATGTTTATTTAGGGCTCAGCCCGGAGGTAAGAAGTATTAACAACTTATTTATCAACGAACAGATAAGGGACAAGGAAGTCAGAGTCATCGGTGAAGCCGGTAATCAGATCGGCGTCATGTCCACCAGGGAAGCACTTGCCATGGCTCAGGAAGCGGGACTTGATCTGATCAAGATCGCACCCACCGCCAATCCGCCCGTCTGCAAGATCGCGGATTACGGCAAATATCAGTATGAACAGCTTCGCAAGGAGAAGGAAGCACGCAAGAAGCAGCATCAGGTCGATATCAAGGAGATAAGGATCTCACCCAATATCGATACCAACGACGTAAATACCAAGATCAACGCTGCAAGGAAGTTTTTGGCCAAGGGAGACAAGGTTAAGGTTACACTCCGTTTCCGCGGCCGTGAGATGGCACACATGAACACCACCAAGCATGTGCTTGATGATTTCGCCGAAGCTCTTTCGGATGTGGCTGTCATCGAGAAGCCTGCCAAGGTTGAGGGCAGGAGCATAATCATGTTTTTAACGGCTAAGAAAGAAGAAAAGCCGTCAAAAAATAATAAGGACGTACCACAGTAAAGTTAGGAGGAATTATCATGCCCAAGATGAAAACAAGCCGCTCCGCAGCCAAGCGTTTTAAGGCTACAGGTACCGGAAAGCTTAAGAGAAACAAGGCTTACAAGCGTCATATTCTCACCAAGAAGAGCACCAAGAGAAAGAGAAATCTTCGTAAGTCAGCAATGACCGACTCTACCAACGTAATGAATATGAAGAAGATCCTGCCCTATATGTAAGGCAGACGCACCCGAAAGGCATTCTGCTTTCGGTTAGATTGGAGGAAATAAACAATGGCAAGAATTAAAGGTGGTTTAAACGCCAAGAAAAAGCACAATCGCGTTCTGAAGCTTGCAAAGGGCTACAGAGGCGCAAGAAGTAATCAGTACAGAGTTGCTAAGCAGTCCGTTATGAGAGCACTCACCTCTTCCTACTCAGGACGTAAGGAGAGAAAGAGAGAGTTCAGAAAGCTCTGGATCACCAGGATCAATGCAGCAGCTCGTATCAACGGCCTTTCTTACAGCAAGTTCATGTTCGGCCTCAAGAAGGCAGGAGTTGACATGAACAGAAAGATGCTCGCTGAGCTCGCAGTTAACGATGCTGAAGGCTTCGCAGCACTTGCTGAAATGGCAAAGAAAGAGATCGCATAATTCAGGAGCGATACGGAATATAAAGGGGCTGTCGCACTAGATGATTAAATCATTTTAGTGCGACAGCCCCTTTTCTTCTTATGTCACGTGGACTTTTCCCTTGTCATGTTATTTACGCGGACAAGCGGGTCCTGCCGCCGGTATAAAATGCTTCCTTCCTCGCGCTAAACGGAGATGCTTTTACAGGAAAGTTTTACTCTGTGCCGCAAGCCTTCGCTGCGCTCCGGCTAAGCGGTCGCATCTCTTCGTAAGCGCTTCGGCGTCAGCATCTTTATACTCTGGCGTCACCCGCTGACCCCGGATTATAAACA
>CAMNEB010000035.1 GCA_946536155.1 uncultured Lachnospiraceae bacterium
CTCAGGTGATACTTCAGGTAATGGGGACGGCGACAGCCCGGATGAAACAGGCTCGGGAGATGAGACCGGATCTGATGATGTAGACTCCGGGGATGAAGAGAAAGAGAACATTTTTGACAAGATAAAATACAAACTCTCCGGGATTTATGATAAAATACAAGATGTTCGTTCGGAGATAAGGTATTACAGGAATGTCTGGAATTCGAATGAAGCAAAGAATGCGCTTCGTGTCATCAAAAAAAGACTCTTGAAGATACTTAAGAAGATACTTCCCCGCAGGATAAGCGCGGACGTGACCTACGGTTTTTCTTCTCCGGATATGACGGGCAAGGTGTTCGGCATATATTGCCTGATAAGAAAGCGCTTTGACAAAAAGTCGGTTGTCATACCCGATTTTGACAGACAGGTTTTTATCGGAAAAGTGAGTGCCTTCGGAATGTTTAATCTCTGGGGCATTCTTATAAATCTGATATGTATTGTTCTGAACAGGAACGTGCTTAAGATATTTAAGAGTGTAAGACGTCATCTCGGTAAAAAGAAAAAGGCGGCAGAGGAGCTTGACAGGGCTGCCTGATCACGGAGGTAGGATTAATGGCTGAAAACAGCAAAAAAGAAGTTGTAGAATCTTTGATCGCGGGTATGGATTCCATCCTGTCCTCCAAGACCGTTGTGGGCAATCCCATTAAAATCGGAGATACTACGATCATCCCTCTTGTGGACGTATCCTTCGGGCTTGCGGCAGGGGCAGGGAACGAGTCCAGGAATTACAGCAAGAATTCCTCGGCAGGCGGAATGGGAGGCAAGGTCACTCCCAGTGCCATCATAGTCATCAAGGACGGAACCACCAGACTTCTGAGTGTCAAGAATCAGGATTCCATTACCAAGATCATGGATATGGTTCCCGAGGTCATACACAGGATCTCCAAGGATAAAAAGGGCGGTCCCGAAGACGATGAATTAAAAGAGGCGGCATTCCCCGACGAAGAATGACCGGATTTAAATGGTGGAGCAGATGATCGACTGGGAAAAGATCATTCAGACAGATGATAAGGATGAACTGAAGCAGCTCAAGATATTCCTTTTTCAGGAGAACCTGCGTCTGAACGCAGAGAGACAGAGACTGGATTCGGACAGGGCGGAGCTTGAGAAGCTGAAGGATTCTTTTATCAAAGACAGAGTGAGTCTCAGGGATGAACTTAACGAGCTTAACCGCCGGACGACAAGGGAAAGACAGAGACTCCGTCAGGAGAATATCTTTTTCGACAAGAAGATGGAGATATTAAAGGACGGATTCAGAGCCCTTGACGAAGACAGAAGAAAATTTGAAAAGGAAAAAGAAGAGTTCGAATCGAAGAGACTTTCAATAAGCATTGCCGGGCTTCCGGACCTTTCGGCACTGTCCGAATCGGATCTTGACTGCGTTGCATGCGTTCTTTTTTCCGGCATATCGAATCAGAATCTTTTGAAAAGAAGATACAAGGATCTGATCAAGATATTCCATCCCGACAATCAGAGCGGAGATGAGATGCTCAGCAGAGCCATCAACAAAGAGTATAACAGAAGAAAAGCATAAAAAATGGGCTGTCACACCGGTGTGACAGCCCTGTATTTTTGATCTCAGATCAAGCGCGCTCTACAGCATCGCTGCGAAGGCATCTTGAGCAGACATGCATTCTCTTAGCCTGTCCGCCTACCTTTACCTTAACGCTGAGTACGTTGGACTTCCAGATTGCATTGGAACGTCTGTGAGAGTGACTCACATTGTTTCCGAAGTGAACGCCCTTACCGCATATATCACACTTAGCCATAATCTCACCTCCCGGCTGAATATTCTCAATTAACATAATGTCCCTGAAAAGCAACATATGTATAATAACAAAGGGTTTTGGATAATGCAAGAATAATTTTTCGAAAAAAGTGCGTATTTTTATCCTTTATGTTATAATTTATTGCAGTTTTGCAGTAAAGGAGGATTTATATGAAGAGTTCTTCCATGAATACACATATGGGAAACATTGTTGTTGATAATGATGTTATTGCTCAATATGCAGGAAGCGTTGCCATTGAGTGCATCGGTATAGTCGGTATGGCCGGTATCAGTATGCGCGACGGTATCGCGAAGATACTCCGCACAGAGAACCTTTCCAGAGGTATCGGTGTCAAGCTTTCATCGGATCACAAGCTCATTCTGGATTTCCATGTCATCATCGCTTATGGTGTCAGCATCATGACTGTATCCGATAACCTTATTGAGAGTGTAAAATATAAGGTTGAAGAATTTACAGGACTTGACGTTGAGAAGATCAATATCTTCGTTGAAGGCGTCAGAGTGATCGACTAAGGAGGACCTATAAGTGGCAACTAAAGAAATAGATGTAAAGCTCTTTTCTGAGATGTTTCTTGCCGGGGCTGTATACCTTAATAATGCCAAGGAAGAGATAAATGAGCTTAATGTATTTCCCGTTCCCGACGGAGATACAGGTACCAACATGACCATGACTATCATGTCCGCAGCAAGGGAGGTAAGAGATCTCGGAGATGCACCGGATATGAAGTCGCTCTGCAAGGCCATGAGCGGAGGATCCTTAAGAGGTGCGAGAGGTAACTCCGGTGTCATCCTTTCCCAGCTCCTAAGAGGCTTTACCAAAGCTGTCAGAGATGAACAGCTCATTACCGTGCCTCTTTTTAAGGCGGCATGTACCAAGGCGGTCGAGACCGCTTATAAAGCAGTAATGAAACCTACCGAGGGAACCATTCTCACCGTTGCAAGAGGCATGGGAGAGAAGGCTTCCGAGATGATAGAAGACGGAGTTGAGGATTTTGAAATCCTTATCCCCGCACTCTTTGAGCACGGTAATGCAGTTCTTGCACAGACCCCCGAGCTCCTTCCCGTTCTCAAGCAGGCTGGTGTCGTAGACTCCGGCGGCGCAGGACTCATGAAGGTCATTGAAGGTGCCATGGATCGTTTCAAGGGTGTTGAGATTGATCTTAACATTTCCGACGATCCCATTGCCAAGGTTGACGATTCAAGACCCGGCAAGGCTGAAGAGATCAAGGATAATATCTATCAGGCGGATATTACCGTTAAGCTTTCCCAGTCCGTTAACGGCCGTGTGGAAAGCGACCTCAAGGGTTATCTTGCTTCCATCGGGGAGCTTAAGACATTTAAGACCGAAGGATCCGATCTTAAGATCGATATCAATACCGACGATCCCGGTATCGTTCTTCAGAAGGCCTTAAAGCTCGGTATCCTTACCGAGGTCAAGATCAGTTGCCGCATTAAGCCCGGGAACGCCGAAACCGCAGCAGCCGCTGCAGCACCCGCACCTGTCGCAGAACCTGTGGGCGAGCCTTCGGAATTCGGATTTGTAGCCGTTTCAGCAGGTGACGGACTTGCAGAGATCTTCAGGAGCCTCGGTGTAAACTATGTCATCGAAGGCGGACAGACCATGAACCCTTCGACCGCCGATATCCTTGATGCGGTAGAGAAGGTAAATGCCAAGACCGTATTTGTCCTTCCCAACAACAAGAACATCATCATGGCGGCAAACCAGGCAAGAGATCTTACCACCGATAAGGTCGTACTGGTCATTCCCACCAAGACGATTCCTCAGGGCATCACCGCTGTCATCAACTTCAGCGAATCCTCCTCTGCGGATGAGAATGAACAGGCAATGATCGAAGCTATCGGAACCGTCAAGACCGGTGAGATCACCTATGCCGTAAGAGATACCTCCATCGACGATCATGAGATCAAGAAGGGCGATTACATGGGTATCGGTGACAAGAAGATCCTTTCAGTCGGAACCGATATGAACAAGGTCATCATCGATATGATAAAAGAGATGGTGGATGACAGTTCCGAGCTCATCAGCCTGTATTTCGGATCCGATGTTACCGAGTCCGATGCCGAAGCTCTTAAGAATGAGATATCCGCATCCTTCTCGTCTCTGGATGTAGATATACAGAACGGCGGACAGCCCGTGTATTATTACATCGTTTCCGTAGAATAAACCCTGTGACGGATTATTCATCTTTTCATCAAGTAGTTTGTTTTTCTATATAAGTAATTATATTATTTCGAAGAAGGTTCAATATGAACCTTCTTTTTTTAGGTCTGTAAACAGGAAGTCCCATGATAAATAACGGAAATTCTCCGGTTACGGAAATAAAGGGTGTCGGTCCGAAAACCGCTGAGTATTTGGATAAACTGAATATCAAAACCCTTGAAGACCTGCTCAGGCATTTCCCGAGAAATTATCTGGTGTTCGGCGGGCTTAAGAATATCTCCGAACTGAAAGAAGGAGAGATCGCCGCCGTAAGAGTAAGGGTCGATTCCGTAGGGAATATCAGAAGGGTCAAAAACAGCATGTCCATCCTTCCCATTGAGGCAAGCGATGACACGGGCTCTGTGACCATCAAGTATTTCAATATGCCTTTTATGGCAAAGACCGTAAGATGCGGCGGATATTATGTTTTCAGGGGACTCATCAAAAGACAGGGAAGCGGATTTTCCATGGTTCAGCCCAGAAAATACGCATACGACGAATATAACGAGCTTTCCGGCCGTTTTCAGAGCGTTTATCCTCTGACCAAAGGTCTGAAAAATGCCCAGATAGTAAAGGCTGTACAGGAAGCTCTCAAAAAAGCCGATTTTTCGGATGATTATCTTCCCGAGAGCATCAGGAGTGAATATGACCTGCCTGTTCTGCGCGATGCATACCGCATGATCCATATGCCGGATAATTCGGCGGAGGCGGAGAGCGCAAGAAGGAGATTTGCTTTTGACGAGCTGTTCTTTTTCATCATATGTCTGAGGAAGAACAAGGATCTTCTTGAAGGCTCGCCCAATACATGCCCAATGGTGGAATCTGCCGAGGTTTCAAGGTTTATCGAAAAGCTTCCTTTTTCCCTTACGAGGGGACAGAAAAAGGCATGTACGGATCTTATGAGCGATATGACCGGGAATACAGTCATGAACAGACTGATCCAGGGAGATGTGGGAAGCGGTAAGACTATAGTTGCGATACTCGGTCTTTTAAATGCCGCAGCAAACGGATATCAGGGCGCTTTCATGGCTCCCACCGAAGTCCTGGCCGCACAGCATTACAAGACCATAAGCGATATGACGGTGAAGTACGATCTTCCTTTTAAGCCCGTACTCCTTACGGGATCCGTCAGTGCTGCGGGCAAGAGAAAGGTCTATGAGGAGATATCATCCGGTGAAGCCAATCTGATCATCGGAACCCATGCACTCATACAGGATAAAGTCAGTTATAAAAACCTGGGCCTTGTAGTTACGGATGAACAGCACAGATTCGGAGTAAGACAGAGGGAAACCCTTGCGGAGAAAGGCATCGGCCCGCACATCCTGGTAATGAGCGCGACCCCCATCCCCAGAACCCTTGCCATCGTTCTGTACGGGGACCTGCATGTTTCCACAATAAAGGATATGCCCGAAGGAAGATCTCCGATAAAGAGCTGTGTCGTGGATGAGTCCTTCAGACCCTCAGCCAATAAATTCATAAAGGATGAGATAGCAAAAGGACATCAGATATACATAATCTGTCCCATGGTCGAAGAAACGGATCCCGAGGATGAAGATCCTGAGCTTAAAAACGTGGTCGATTACAGCGCAAAGCTTAAAGAGACCCTGGGTGAGAGATACAGGATCTCATATCTGCACGGCAGGATGAAGGGCACGGACAAGGAACAGATACTTGATGAATTTGCCCGTGGAAATATCGATATCCTGATCTCAACAACCGTTATAGAAGTCGGTATCAATGTTCCCAACGCAACGGTCATGATGATCGAGAATTCCGAAAGATTCGGACTTTCACAGCTTCATCAGTTGAGAGGGCGCGTAGGAAGAGGATCGGATCAGGGATATGCCATATTCATGACTTCGAAGAAAGATCCGAAGACCGCAGAAAGACTGGGAATACTGGCAAAGACATCCGACGGCTTTGAGATAGCATCCTATGATCTTAAGACCAGAGGCCCCGGTGAGCTGTTCGGTGTAAGGCAGAGCGGAGATTTTTCATTCAGGACGGCGGATATTTTTTCCGATTCGGACCTTCTGACAAAGGCGTCGGAATATGCCGATGATATCCTGAAAAAAGATAAAAGATTAAAAAACGAAGAAAACAGGCTTATAAGGCTCGAAGCTGAAAATTACGGAAAGAATAATCTGGATTTCAGAACGATATGACCTGTTTCGGGAGGAGATTAAATGAGTTCAAGGATCGCAGTCGTAACGGATTCCAACAGTTCCATGTCCGTAGAGGAAGGAAAGGAACTCGGGATCGCCGTTATCCCCATGCCTTTCTTTATAGGAGGTAAGGAATATCTTGACGGAGTCAATCTTTCGCAGGAAGAGTTTTACGAGAGGATGATAGCCGGCGAAGATATCCATACTTCACAGCCCTCACCGGACGAAGTCATGAAATGCTGGGATGAGCTTCTCAAAGACTATGATGAGATAATCCACATCCCCATGTCCAGCGGACTTTCGGGTTCATGCGGTTCCGCATATCTGCTCGCACAGCACTATGATGACAGGGTCCAGGTTGTTGATAACCAGAGGATCTCCGTTACCTTAAGGCAGTCATGTCTCGATGCAAAAGAGCTTATTGCAAGGGGGATGAACGCCAGGCAGGTCAAAGATGAGCTTGAAAGAGTCAAGTTTGAGAGCAGCATCTACATCATGATCAACACCCTTACATATCTGAAAAAGGGCGGAAGACTTACTCCCGCTGCAGCTGCTATAGGAAGCCTTCTTAAGATCAAGCCCGTTCTGCAGATACAGGGTGAAAAGCTTGATTCCTTTGCAAAGACCAGAACGATTCAGGGCGGAAAGGATATCATCATAAATGCTATCCGCAAGGATATGGAGAACAGGTTCGGGTGTACCGAAAAATGCCACAATGTACACCTTGAGATGGCCTATACATATGATGAGGATGCCGCAGATCAGTTCTGCAAAGAACTCTCCGAAGCATTCCCCGGATATGAAATAGACAGAAGGCCCCTTTCTCTTTCCATAGCATGTCATATCGGACCCGGTGCTCTTGCCGCAGCCGTATCCAAAAAAATATGATCTGAAAGCGGACGGGGCACATGCCCGGAAGCATCATAAACACAGGAAAATCCACTATATTTAGTGGATTTTTTGTTGTCACGAGACTAAATCTATGATAGTATTAAGAGGTTGCAAACGATTGTTCGGGGTATTGTAAGGAGTTTGTATGGCACCGAAGAAAGACAATTACGATGAGCGGAGCATAACCGTATTGGAGGGACTCGAAGCAGTCAGGGTCCGTCCCGGTATGTACATAGGATCCGTTTCGACAAAGGGTCTCAATCATCTTATATATGAAATAGTCGACAATTCCGTTGATGAGCATCTTGCGGGATTCTGCGACACCATAAAGGTAACTCTGGAAAAGGACGGATCCTGCACCGTTTCCGATAACGGAAGAGGAATCCCCGTCGGAAGACATGAGAAGGGCATTTCGGCAGAGAGACTGGTCCTGACCACGCTTCATGCGGGTGGCAAGTTCGACAACAATGCCTACAAGACCAGCGGCGGTCTTCACGGCGTAGGTTCATCCGTAGTAAATGCTCTTTCATCAAGGTTTGACATAACCATCAAGAGGGACGGCTGTATCTACAAGGACAGCTATGTAAAGGGCGAGCCCGTTGTGGAGCTTGAGGACGGACTTCTTCCCGTATCCGGCAAGACAAGGGATCACGGCACCACCATCAATTTCCTTCCCGACGATACGATTTTTGACAGGACCAGATTCAAGGAAGACGAGGTAAAGAGCAGGCTTCACGAGACCGCATATCTTAATCCCGGTCTTACCATAGAATATAAGGATCTCAGAGGATCTGAGCCCGAATCCCTCACCTATCATGAGCCCGAGGGCATCGTTGGATTCCTTAAGGATCTTAACAAGCTCAAGACCCCTGTCACGGAGATCATCTCCATAACCGGTGAATCCGAAGGCATACAGGTCGAGATCGCACTTCAGTACGTAAATGAATTCCATGAGAATGTTCTCGGATTCTGTAACAATATCTACAATTCCGAAGGCGGAACTCATATAACAGGATTTAAGACACAGTTCACCACTGTGATCAATTCCTATGCAAGGCAGCTGGGCAATCTCAAGGACAAGGATGCCAATTTCTCCGGAACCGAAGTCAGAAACGGCATGACCGCAGTCGTAAGCATCAAGCACCCGGCTCCCACATTTGAGGGACAGACCAAGACCAAGCTGGACAACCAGGATGCTTCCAAGGCCGTTGCCAAGGTGACGGGAGATGAGATCGTCAGATATTTTGACAGACATCTCGACGTTCTTAAGGCAGTCATCGAATGTGCGGACAAGGCAGCCAAGATCAGAAAGGCTGAAGAGAAGGCTAAGAGCAATCTGCTCACTAAGCAGAAGTTTTCCTTCGATTCAAACGGCAAGCTCGCAAACTGTGTATCCAAGGAAGCGGATAAGTGCGAGATATTCATAGTAGAGGGAGATTCTGCGGGAGGCTCTGCCAAAATGGCCAGGGACCGCATGTATCAGGCAATCCTTCCAATAAGGGGAAAGATCCTGAATGTTGAAAAGGCTTCTATCAACAAGATCCTTGAAAATGCCGAGATCAAGACCATGATCAATGCCTTCGGATGCGGTTTTTCCGAAGGATACGGCAACGATTTTGACATAACCAAGCTAAGATATGACAAGATCATAATCATGGCCGATGCGGACGTCGACGGAGCCCACATTTCAACACTCCTTCTTACTCTTTTTTACAGATTCATGCCCGAACTGATCTTTGAGGGACATGTATATATCGCCATGCCGCCCCTTTACAAGGCACTCCCTTCCAAAGGCGAAGAGGAATACCTTTATGACGACAAGGCACTTGAGAAATACAGGGCTACCCATAAAGGACCCTTCACCCTCCAGAGATACAAGGGTCTCGGTGAGATGGATGCAACCCAGCTCTGGGAGACCACGCTGGATCCCAAATCCAGAAGGCTGAAGCTGGTTGAGATAGAGGATGCCAGAATGGCTTCTGAGACTACGGAGCTTCTGATGGGCACGGATGTCCCTCCCAGGAAGACTTTTATATACGAGCATGCGGTCACCGCAAATCTCGATATCTGATGGTATATAAGACCCGGATGGACTATAACAGGTTGAAGATATGGAAGAGAAGATCATAAAAACAGAATATTCGGAGGAGATGCAGAGGTCCTATGTGGACTATGCAATGAGTGTCATCGTGGCCAGAGCTCTTCCGGATGTAAGAGACGGACTTAAACCGGTTCAGAGGCGTACTCTCTATGATATGAGAGAGCTGGGCATCACATATGACAAGCCCTACAGGAAGAGCGCGAGGATCGTAGGTGATACGATGGGTAAATATCACCCTCACGGCGATTCGTCCATATATGAAGCTCTTGTCGTTATGAGCCAGGATTTCAAGAAGGGACTTCCGCTTGTCGACGGACACGGTAACTTCGGAACCATCGAAGGCGACGGAGCCGCAGCAATGCGTTATACGGAGGCAAGGCTTAAGAAGATAACCCAGCTTGCTTTTCTTGACGATCTGGATAAGGATACCGTCAATTTCGTACCCAATTTCGACGAGACCGAGAAGGAACCCGAGGTTCTTCCCTGCAGGATCCCCAATCTGCTCATAAACGGATCCGAAGGTATCGCCGTAGGTATGGCCACAAATATCCCGCCTCACAATTTCGGCGAGACCATAGATGCCATGAAGGCTTTCATCCTCAATGAGGATATCTCCACAAGGGAGCTGATGAAGTACCTTAAGGGACCCGATTTTCCCACAGGCGGCATCATCATTAACAAAGACGACCTGAGGGAGATCTATGAGACCGGAACCGGAAAGGTCAGGATCAGAGGCGTCGCAAGTGTAGAGAAATTAAAGAACGGCCATCAGAACGTCGTTATATCCCAGATCCCCTACACAATGGTGGGAGCGGGTATCGGCAAGTTCCTTCAGGAGGTGGCACAGCTCTCCGAGACCAAGAAGACCCAGGATATTGTCGATATATCCAACCAGTCATCAAAAGAGGGCATCAGGATCGTCATTGAGTTAAAGAGTAATGCCGATGCCGAGAATTTCATAAATCTCCTCTACAAGAAGACGCATCTTGAGGATACCTTCGGTGTCAACATGCTGGCGATCAAGGACGGACGTCCCGAGACCATGTCCCTTAAGTCGGTATTAAAGGCCGTTACGGACTTCCAGTATGAGATTAATACCAGGAAATACAACAGTCTCCTTGCAAAGGAAAATGAGAAAAAAGAGATCCAGGAAGGCCTCATCAAAGCCTGCAACCTCATCGATCTGATCATAGAGATCATAAGAGGTTCAAGGGACCGCAAGATGGCTGAGGACTGCCTTGTAAAGGGCATTACGGACGGCATTAAGTTCAAGACCAAGGAATCGTCCATAATGGCTTCCCAGCTGATGTTCACAGAGCGTCAGGCAAAGGCTATTCTCGATATGAGACTCTACAGACTCATAGGACTCGAGATCGATGCTCTTAACAAAGATCACGAGAATACTCTTGCCAATATCTACAGATACGAGGATATCCTTGACCGCAGAGAGTCCATGGCACAGGTCATAATCTCGGATCTTGATGCGCTTAAGAAGGAATTCTCCTCCAAGAGAAAGACCGTTATCGAGAACGGAGAAGAGGCTGTCTACAAGGAAAAAGAATTCGAAGAGATGGATGTCTACTTCATCATGGACAGATTCGGATACTGCAAGATGATCGATCTGCCCACCTTCGACAGAAATAAAGAGGCTATCGCGGAAGAGATCAAGTTCTGCCTGCCCGTCAGAAATAACGGCAGGATAGCGGTATTTACCGAAAACGGACAGATGCACACCCTCAAGATGACGGATCTTCCCATGTCCAAGTTCAGGGATAAGGGCGTGCCGGTTGATAACATAACCAATTTCGATTCATCTTCGGATATGATAATATATGCCGAAGACCTCTCCACAGTGCTGCTTGGAAGATATCTGTTCGTCACATCCGCCGGAATGTGCAAGCTCACCTCCGGTACGGAATTTGACGTTAGCTCCAGAAGGACCGTAACAGCGACCAAGCTGAACGACGGAGACCGCATTGTAGCGATCCGTAAAGTCAGGACCGAGGAGAATGTCATTCTCAAGTCCGCAAACGGGTATTTCATCAGATTCAGCATGAGTGAGATCCCTGAGATGAAGAAGACCGCCGCAGGTGTCAAGGGCATCAGGCTCGACGGCACGGATAAGGTTGAAACGGCTTATATCACCGATATTGTCAGTGAAAATGTGATAGAATACGGTTCCAGGACCATTTCACTCAATTCCATCAAACTTCTCGGAAGAGGCGCTAAGGGAACCAAGATAAAACAGTAAATGATCTGATCAAATAGTTTAATCCGGAAAAAACAGTATTTGCCCGAATTGGACGGTAAAGACCGGGAACATACAGCATAAGCCGTATTTTATAACGCATGTCCATAGAAAGGAACAGGTATGAGAGTAATAGCGGGAACCTGCAGGTCCATGCCTCTTAAGACTCCTGCCGGTGAGGACATCACAAGGCCCACCCAGGACAAGATAAAAGAGACTCTTTTTAATATCATACAGGGCGATGTGGCCGGATCGGTCATGATCGATCTTTTTGCCGGAAGCGGTCAGATGGGTATCGAAGCTTTAAGCCGCGGTGCCGAGAAGGTCTATTTTATCGATAACGGCAGGGAACCCATAAAGTGCATCACAGAGAACGTCAGGTTCACCAAGATGACTGATAAAGCGGTGATCCTCAAGCAGGATGCCGTGGCGGGTCTTCAGTCCGTATATGAGAAGCATGTGGATATCGTGTATATGGATGCTCCGTATCTCAAAGGATATGAGAAAAATGTCCTTAAACAGCTCTCTTTTATGAAATATATCGATGAAGATACCCTCATAATAATCGAGGCTGACAGAAACGATGATTTCAGTTATACTGAAGAAGTGGGTTTTGAGATCGTAAGAAGGAAAGAATACAAAGGCAATATGCATCTTTTCCTGAAAAAAAAGAAGACTTCATAGTTTAATATTTTAACGAGGGCGATATGAACAGAGCATTATATCCCGGAAGTTTCGATCCGATGACTTTGGGGCATCTTGATATCATCAAAAGAGCCTCCCTTATGTTCGACGAATTGATAGTCGCAGTGCTTGATAACAGCCAAAAGACTCCGTTGTTTTCGGCTGCCGAACGTGTTAAAATACTCGAGGAAGCCACGAAGGATATGCCTAATGTCAAGGTGGATTCCTTCAGCGGACTCACTGTTGATTATTGCATCAAAAACAATCTCCATATCATGGTCAGAGGTCTGAGGGCTATCACCGATTTTGAGTATGAACTCCAGATCGCGCAGACCAACAGAAAACTGTCCGATAACCGTGTTGATACGGTTTTCCTTACCACGGATCTTCAATATTCGTATCTTAGCTCATCAACAGTCAAGGAGATCGCTATGTACGGCGGTGCGATCAGTCATTCTGTTCCTGACTTTGTTGAAAGAGCACTTAAAGATAAATTTAAAGTAATCAAAGCCTGAGGGAGAACAATGGAAAGAAAAATGGAAAGCCAGATTTTTGGTGTTATTGATGAACTTGAACAGTATATTTCGGAATGCAAGCCCAAGGTTTTTTCCAGCTCCGAGATCTACGTTGAGAAGGATGTCATTCAGGGTTTCATAGATGATCTCAGACGCAAGGCTCCCGAAGAGATCGCAAGATATCAGAAGATAATCAGCAACCAGGACAGCATTCTTGATAATGCAAGAAAGATGGCTGACGGACTCATTGAGAAAGCAACGGCTCAGACCGATGAGATGCTCAGTGAGAACGAGATAATGAAGAAAGCCTATCAGAAGGCTGAGAGCATCACCCAGCAGACCATCGCACAGGCTCAGGAGATCCTCGATAACGCAACAAACGAAGCAAATGCCTGCAGAGAAGCTGCAATGGATTATATGGAAGATGTCATGAACTACTGCGAGCTTCTGCTCAACAATTCTTCCAAGACCGCAACAGAGCAGTATGATGCACTTATCAATTCGCTCAACACCAGACTTCAGTCAGTGAAGAACGATCATCAGGCTCTCAGGGATTCCGTAAAAGGCAATGCTCCCAAGGAAGATCCCAAAGCTCCGGGACCGGGTCTGAGCACGGTTTATCCCGACAGTGACAAAGAATAAAAGATAAACCGGCTTTTAAATAAGCCGGTTTTTTTATAGGGGTTTAAAAATTTCTTTTCAGAATATCTATTCTTTACAGGGGTATTTAAGTGAGAAAGTTTTTCAGGGGTAAATTATTTATATTTCTTACTGTGATCTGCATCTGTCTGCCGCATTTTCAGGTAAATGCCGCAGAGAGGGTTTATGAGCCGGATAACGATCTTGTGATTGTCATAGATCCGGGACACGGCGGGGACGATCCCGGAACCCAGGGCGGAAGGATACAGGAGAGGTTCATGAACCTCATCACCGCACAGGCCCTTGCCTACAGGCTGAACATGTATGACGGTGTGACGGTCTATATGACCAGATCCGATAACGATACAACCCTTTCCCTTACGGAAAGAGCCGTTTATGCGAAGTCCGTAAATGCCGATTTTGTTTTCAGTATCCATTACAATGCATGCGTCATGCATGACAGGTTCGGCATGGAGGTCTATACCTCAAGGATCGCACCCTATAACGGTTACGGATACCAGTTCGGAGATCTTCTCATGAGGAGATTCGAAGAAAACTACGGTATCTATCCCAGAGGCGTCAAGACAAGGAAGGGACTCAGGACCGAAGGCGATTACTATACGATCATCGCAGCCAATATCTACAGAAAGATACCTGCGGTCATCATTGAGCACTGTTTTGCGGACGGAAATGTTGATGCGGTCCATACTGAATCGGACGATCAGTTCAGGTCCTACGGTGAAACAGATGCCGATGCCATAGCCGAGTTTTTCGGACTCAGCAGCACATCGCTGGGTATCGATAATTCCGGTGCATCTGAGACCCTTGTATCCGCAAGCACTACGGAATTCAATGACATGACCTACGAGGACCGTACGGCACCCGAATCGGTTTCAATATCCGTAATATCCGTAAATGCTCTTGAAAATACCGTTACTCTTAAGATAGAGGGCGAAGAATCGGACGGTATGATGATGTTCTATGAGATATCTACGGACGGAGGCTGGACTTGGAACGATCCAAAGCCCTGGCCGGATTCCGACTGCTTCAGGGGCACCTACAGCGGATCTTTTGAAGTGACGCTTCCCTTTAATACGGGTGACAGACCATCCATCGTAGTCAAGGGTTTCAATAGATACGATGCATATACCAAATCGAATAAGATCGTCTTTATGGATAAATTCGATTCGAGACATCTGCCTTTATACAGGACGGACATTAAATGATCTGCGCTTAGTCCATTTTTTATGAACCTTTTATCCGGGAGGATTTATGAAATATATAGCCGTAATAACAGGCGCATCGTCGGGAATAGGAAGAGAATTTGCATGCTTTATCGACCGCTATCTTAAGAGCATCGATGAACTGTGGATCGTCGCAAGAAGAAGGGACAGGCTTGAAGAATTATCCGCTTCTTTAAGACATCACTGCAGGATAATATGCGGTGATCTGTCTGATGAAAGCCTAACAGAGCAGATCGTTTCGGATATAATAAGTGAACGTGCAAGAGTAAGGTTTCTCATAAATGCCTCAGGATACGGAATACTCGGTGATTTTTCGGACGGTGAGAGGAAAGAGGAGACCGGAATGTGTGACATCAATGTCACCGCTCTCACAAGACTTACCCATGCATGTATCCCTTATATGTCTTCAGGCTCAAGGATCATCAACATGGCTTCCAGCGCAGCTTTTCTTCCCCAGGCGAAGTTTTCCGTATATGCCGCAACAAAGTCCTATGTGCTGAGCTTTTCAAGGTCACTGAATGCAGAACTTGCAGGCAGAGGCATTTATGTAACTGCCGTATGTCCGGGACCTGTAAAGACAGAATTTTTTGATACCGCAGAAAAGAACGGTACCGCAACCCTTGCGCTTAAGAAGTTTGCGATGACCACACCCGAAAAGGTCGTAAAATGCGCAATGAGGGATTCTTATCTTAAAAAGGATATATCTGTTCCCACAGTCATGATGAAGCTGTTTTTTGTTTTTACAAAGATCGTACCTCATTCTGTCATCATCAGGGCTGTATCGGGATTATACAGATAAGACGTCATGGAATTTAACAGACTTTTTTCATACGAAAAATACAAAGGTTCATACGGATATTTAGACACTCAGAGAAAATATGAGATCGCACGTACCGTCATTTATTTTCTGATCTCCTTCGGGATCTTTTTCGGAGGGATGTATCTGACGGGCACGAGAAAAAATCTCCTTACGATAGTTGCGGTCCTTGGAATGCTCCCCGCATCCAAAAGCCTTGTCTCTGTAATCATGTTCGCAAGGTTTAAGAGCTTTAAGGAGAAGATTGAAACGGGAGAGGTTCTCGGTGCATACGATATGATCTTTACTTCCGAGAAGAAAAACTATCCCGTGGATCATTTATGCGTATCTGACGGCTGCATCATCGGTTATACGCACAGCACAGGCTTTGATGAGCAGGCATTCAAAGATCACGTTCTTACGATCCTCTCCGCAGAGAAGCTGACCGGCCTTACGGTCAAGATCTTTACGGACAAAAAAGCATATATGAACAGGATCTCATCACTTGGTCCCTCTTCGGGAAATTCACAGGCCGTAATGGCCGTTTTAAAACAGATCGTACTCTGATGAAAAAGATCACCGTAACAAAGGATATGGCATCCCAGCGCCTCGATAAATACCTTCAGAGGCTTCTTCCTTCATGCCCCAAAAGCCTTATCTACAAGCAGCTGCGCAAGAAGAACATAACTCTTAACGGCTTCAAAGTCACCGGCACGGAGACCGTTAAAGAAGGGGATGAGGTGGATGTATTTTTCTCGGATGAGACATTTGAAAAGTTTTCAGCCGGTGAAAAAACAGATACATCAAGATATTCCAAAGCATTTAAAACACTGCATATAGATGTGGTCAGTGAAAGCGACGACTACTTAATTTTCAACAAGCCCGCAGGGGTACTGTCCCAGTCTGATAAGAGCGGCGATCTGTCCGTAAATGATTATCTGACGGGATATCTGCTGGATAAGAGCTTTATAACAGCTGAATCCCTGTCATCCTTCAGGCCTTCTGTCTGCAACAGGCTCGACCGAAATACCTCAGGGCTCATCATGTGCTCAAAGACTCTTAAAGGCTCAAGAGAGCTCTCCGAAAAGCTCCGCAATAAAGATATGGAAAA
>CAMNEB010000036.1 GCA_946536155.1 uncultured Lachnospiraceae bacterium
TTTTGCGAATGAATGTGCGATATGTGGCAGTGATCTTTTCCCCTTACCTATTCATCTCCCACAGCGTATTCCCGCAGCTGTCCCCGCTGAGATAAAACGTTGCGCTCCCTATCCATCCCGCTCCCGGAATGTCATAAGGATTCGTCACATAGAAAGGTGCTGCGGTAAACGGTATACCGCTGCCCTGCTCTCCCGTCCCGATATAGTAGATACCGGGCACGACACATGAAGGATCGCTCCTGAGAGATTTAAGTGCATTTGCGCTGTCTCCGCATGCATAAGGGTAAACGGGATAAACATAAAATCCGGGGACCTGCGAAGCAACACGCACATCCGGACCGTTATAGACATTTAAAGGAGCATAGAAAAACTCCGAATCGACTGCATAACAATATGCCGCAACATTTTGGAAAGTAAGCTCCGTCCTGTTTCCGTAATACATCGACTTCGTATATACGGCATATGCTCCGCCGAAGCTCTTCCAGATATTGTTCCTGAAGTAAAGGTGCATATCCTGTCCGGCAAACAGCACGTTATCGGGATCGTGCACATAGAGGATTCCTGCATGTCCCGTGGATATAAAGGCACATCCGTCAAAAGAAGCCGAGAATCTGTCCCTTAATCCGATGCCGAGACAGTTGTTGTTCTCGGATATTATATTGCAGTCTATAAAAGCGACCGAGCGGCCGTACTCGCTGTCATCATCTATATGGACCGCATATCCCGTATAGTAATCGTCCATATTGTCGGGAGATATCACGGAATCCGACAAATAACCGTTAAACGCCCTCGTCTCACCCCTGTAACCGTAAACGGTGAGATTGATAAAGCTTCCGGATGAGATATTGAGAACAGGCGTCGTATAGCGTGAAGTATCAAATTTGATGATGCATGATGAACTGTCGGTTCCCCACAGGGTAAGATCCCTGCCTCTTAAGTCAAGGCTCTCCTCATATTCTCCTGGGAGGATCACGATGATGTCTCCGTCGGATGCTGCCATCACCGCTTCGGATATCGTGACGAAACATCCCGGGGTTCCGTCAGAGCTGACAGTAAGGACATTTTTTCCGGCAGAAAATGCATAGGCTGCGACAGCTGCAGGATCTGCGGTCCCCTGCGCGGAGGCTTTTAATTGACAGCAAAAAAGTGTCAGAAATAATACCGAGACAAAGCAAAGTACAGCTCCCGATATTCTCCGGCACTTTTTATCGATCAGTGTTTCTGCAGTAAATCTAAACAAACAGATCCTCCGTAGCAGGTCAGATCTTGATCTCAAGATATCCGACAAGCTTGCTCATATCGTACTCTTCCATTATTCCCAGGTTGGGATCATAGAATTTCCCGTCAAAATAAATGAGGTAATGACTGAACCTTCCCATCTTCTCCATAAGGATCGCAGCCTTGGGAAGCACCACCTCGTCTCCCTCTGCGGGATAGACGATGACATCCTTATGATCTATTCCGTAATAGTTCAGCGCCGAGATCAGCCTGCCCATGGTGCCCTGCCACTCGCGGCAGTCCATGACAGAGATCACATCAGCTATGGTAACACCTGCGAGCATCGCAATGCAAGCCTGTCCGCAGAGTCCGTCACCGGGCTGGATGATGAGATCGATGGAATCGATCTTGCGGATCGGCTTCTCAAAGCTGTAAGGTGAATTCCTGTCGACCCTGATGAGCGAATCCTTTATGTGGAGCAGGAACTTATGTGATGTATCAAAAGAAACCTTAAGCTCCGTTCCCGAAGGGATCATGATCTTGTAATGTCCCTTTTCAAGCGGGATGAGATTGCAGTCGATGATCTGATTGTCTATGACGATATCGGCATTGATCTCCTCTCTCTGCTTGCATACCTCCCAGATATTAAAAGGGATCTGTATCTGGACCTCGCCGTTTATATTTTCAATTTCAGAAGTAAAAAAGTATCTCATTGTACCGTTTCCCCGTATTTTTCAAGAAAAAAATGTGTCTCTGCGCTTCACTGAAAGCGCTTTCTTAAAAAGTATATCCATCCTCAGATTATTTGTCAACGAACGAAAAAGCACCTGTTTTCAGATATATTCCGTATCTCCCATAGTGACTGATGCCCTTCCCCCGGTCCTGTCCGTGATCTCAAGAGAAAGCCTCTCTCCCGCCTCTTCGGGGCCCAAAACAGACAGCGTTACCTTCTCCGCGTAGGAGCTGTTTGTTATGACATATTCCCTGCTCTCGAGCATTCTCCTGACTGTTCCTTCATCCGAATAATCACACAGGATCTCAAGATTTCTCCCCAGGCGGATGGGGATCACCGGTATGGTCTCCAGCGCCTTAGCTGCGGCATCGGAATAAGCCCTTACAAGGCCGCCGGTTCCAAGGAGCACTCCACCGAAATACCTTGTCACAACGCAAACTGCATTCACAAGATGCGCTCCTTCTAAAACGCTCAGGATCGGTTTTCCGGCAGTCTGGGACGGTTCCCCGTCGTCACTGCACTTCTTGTTCAGAAGATCCCCCTCCATAACGATATATGCCCAGGGATTGTGCCTTGCATCGTTGTATTTCTTCCTGAGGGTATTTATCACAGACTCAGCTTCAGAGGCATCTTTAACGGGCGTGATATACCCTATGAACCTTGATTTTGTCACCACCGTCTCTGAATTTCCGGTCTGCTTTATTATGTTGAGGGAAGCGGTCTCTCCCATGTTAATTCCTTTTCAAAAATAGCCGATAATGGTATTATATAAGAGTTAAAACTGTAAAGGAGGCATTTGAATCATGGATGCTTTTGAAAAATTCGGCGAATCCGTTTATATGGCCGGCTTACAGGTCAAAAATAAGGCTAAAGAAGTTGCGGATATCGCAAGTCTTAAAACACAGATAACAACTTGTGACGAGGTCATCCGCAAGAATTATATCGCAATAGGAAAAGCTTATTACGAAAAATACAAGGATTCCGAGGATGCGGAATTTGCCAAGCACTGCACGGCTGTCAGGAATGCCGAAGCCGGCAAGAAGAGGCTTTTAAGCGAGATAGAAGCAAGGAAAAAAGGTCTCGATCCCGAAGCAGAGACCGATTCCGATCCCGAGGACGAGTGACACTGTCATTATCATAAAACTGTCACTATCTTAACTGTCATTATCATAATACGGCGGAAGTAATCTTCCGCCGTATTTTTTTGCCTTACGGATGCGGGCCGGGATCAAGTCAGATGTCAGCCGTCCCGGGAAGGGATCAGATGAGATGTCTGCCGTCAGCCGTCCTGGGATGCGATGTCACCGCTCATGGCCGCAAGAGCCGCAGCTTCATTTGCAAGTCTGACCGCCTCAAGTTCTGCCATCTGTACCGCGAGTATCGCATCATACCCGGGTGTGGAGAGCATCTCGTCCGTATGCTGGCACATATGATCCATATCGGGGATCGTAATGGTCTGGGTTCCGTCGCCGTTGTCGATGATGACGGTATTTCCGCTCATGAGTGAAGGATCTCCCATGAACAGTTCGGGATGATATCCGTCAACCTTGGGAAGGAGTGTCACGCCGTCTATCGCAAAAGGACAATTGGGACATGCGATCTTATTATCATATGCACAGATCCTTCCGGCATAATGGAGATCACAGTAATCAACAGGCTCATCGCCCTCCGCAAACCATTCGGAAACGATACAGCCGTCACAAAGTCCTTCGATGGGAAGGAGACCGGACTCGGAACAGACATCGACCTGGATGAGCCCTGTGGGCTGATCGAACTGTCTGTATTCAAGACCCGAATGTACCCTGCTCATTATTGCGCGCCAGAGTGCCTCGGATGTATGCATCTCGTCCCAGGTCTGCTCGGTGTTGTCATCATATCCGGTCCAGACACCTGCCGTATAGTAGGGAGTCATGCCCACAAACCAGTGATCCCAGCCGTCGGATGTGGTTCCGGTCTTGCCGGCTATATCCATGTCGGGGAAACGTACTCTGGTTCCTGTTCCGTAATTGACGCAGTCACGCATCGCACTGATGAGGAGCCATGCCGTTGTCTCCCTGAACACCTGTCTTGCGTTGGGAACAGTATTGTCTAGGATCACGTTTCCGTAGGAATCGGTGACCTTGGTATAAAGATGAGGCTTTATGTATCTTCCGCCGTTGGCGATACATGCATAAGCGCCGGTAACCTCTTCGTTGGTGACACCGTATGTGAGACCGCCGAGTGCAAGGGACTGGGTGACATCGGAGTAGATCTGTCCGTTTATCTCCCTGCCTGCCGTGAGGGTCGAGAAGCCCAGATCCTGAAGATACTTGAATCCGGTCTCGGGTCCGATGTAGGTAAGGTTCTTGACCGCAACGATGTTCATCGAATAGGCGATACAGTATCTGAGTGAGAGATTCCTGTAGCTGTAGGTCCTCGATGTATTCTGAACGGGAGTTCCGCTGTTGTAATTGAAGGGGGCATCCGCATAAGTCGTTGCAAGGGATACCATTCCGGTATCGATACCGGGGCCTACCGAAGCAAGCACCTTAAATACCGATCCGGGAGATCTGCTGGATCCGGTGGCACGGTTGAGCGTACGCCTTCCGATCTTCTCTCCTCTTCCTCCGGCGACCGCAACTATCGCACCGGTGGACTGGTTCTCAATCACCATGGACATCTGGGGCTGAACGGTCATCCTTATATTCTCGAGGAAATTGCTTCCGTCCTCTTCCTCCACAAGTCCGAGGCTCTCAAAGCATCCGGCCCTGTACTCGTCTATTGCGGCCTGGGCATTTTCCTGGGTCGTATAAAGGAGCTTGTACTTGCTGTATCCGTATTTGTTCTTGAACCAGGAAGCCATATTCTCCTTGGAGAAATTGTGCTCCTCGCCCTTTTCGTCAAAAATGGTCAGTGCATAATCAAGGGACCATCTGTCGTTGAACTTGAAATTATCGGGATTTGCGAACTCTTCGTCAACGATCGCCTGGATATAGGGATCCATGGTCGAATAGATACGAAGGCCTCCGCTGGTGAGCATGTGCTCAGCCTGTGATCTGTCATATCCCGCGACATTGATCAGGTCGTAGAGGACATCATCATAGAGCGAATCCGAAAAATAATTACCCTCCTGAGTATTCGATTCCGCGATGGAGGTATTGTGGTACTGGATCCTGTCATAAACCGCATCGGTATCCGCTATTGCGGTATCGTACTCTTCCTGGGTGATGAATCCCAGCTCGAGCATCTTGTTGAGACATGTCCTGCGGCGCTTCACATTATTTTCCGGATGGGAAATGGGATTGTACCATGAAGGGTTCTGGGTTATCGCCGCAAGAACGGCACATTCCGAGATATTGAGCTCTATTGCCGATTTGCCGAAATATCTCTGGGATGCGGATTCAACGCCAAGGGTATTCTGTCCCATGTTGATGGCGTTTAAGTATCTGAGCAGGACCTCATCTTTTTCGGTGGATTTGGTGACCTCGATGGCAAGATACTGCTCCTGTATCTTACGCTTGAGCTTCTTGATCATATTGTCACCCTCATCCGTCCATGAGGTAAATATGGTGTTTTTGAGGAGCTGCTGGGTTATGGTGGAAGCACCCTGGGTCTCCTTTCCGCCCGAACGGATGAATTCGTATGCGGCTCTGACCATACCTTTATAGTCGACGCCGTTGTGCTGGTAGAAACGCTCATCCTCGCAGGCAACAAAGGCAAGACCGAGTTCTTTGGGAATACCGTCCCAGGTGACCTCGATACGGTTTGCATCACGTCCCACATAGTGGTCGAACTCATTGCCCATGACATCGTAGACTATGGTCGCCTGACCGTTTGCTATGATATCGGAAATGTAGACCACGGGAGTTCCTGCTATAACGGAATTGAACAGGCCTATACCGCCTGCCGCAAGGCATACTCCGAGGCCGATGAATGCCGCAAGTACCATCTTGAGGAAAAACAGAAGAACCTTTCTTACGATCTTCCCTCCGTATGAATTTAACTGGCGTCTCCTCTGTATGACGCCGTTTCTGCTGTAATCCATTTCACTCTCCTCATTACCGGAAAAAACGCCGGTCATGACTTTAAAAATCCGGTCCCGCAGACGATCACAGGGATAAATCCCTCAGGCGGTCAACAGGATAAATCTTACAGATAATCAACAGGATTCTTCCTGGATATCATCTTGATGTCTGGATCCTCTTCGCCGAAGATGTCATATACGATGTCCTCAGCTTCCGCAAGGCTGTTTTCATTTACGCAAAAAACGCAGTTGAACTTGTGGCGGTCAAACAGCCTTCTCCTGGGATAGTTCATATAATATGAGATCCTCGCCTTGAGAAGCGCCTGCTCCAGGAGATTCTTAGCTTCCTCGGAATAGACACTGCAAAGCTCGTACTCATTGTTCACTTTAAGGGATGAGTAAATTGTTTCCATACACAAAACCTCTGTGCAAAAAGCGCCGGTCACTGCCGTCATGCTGCCTGCCCTGCCGGGGCGGCAACCGTAAAAAGTTGACTATTAATTATATATCATTTTTGTCTATTTTGAAAGAAGGCACACATTGTCACCGAACACGCCTTCCTCCATGATGTATGTGAGGGACGAGAAGCCGTACATGCTTCCGAAACGTACCAGGATATCATTTCCGTCCAGTCCGGGGCCTACTATGAGCATGACACTATCCATGGATGCGATCTTTTCGTCATACGTTTCCATCTCGTCTTCCTTGAGAAGAAGGCAGCTCCGGTAATTCATAAGTTCCGGCACATTCTGGTAAAAACTGGTCCCCTCGTATATCACCACCGCATCAAGGTACGAATACCTCTCGGATATCTTCTCCTGACGGGAATATCCCGTGTACAGGTATGGAAGTTCCGTTACAAAGGCCATGACAATGCAGGTGACGCTCCAGATGATGAGCACTGTATTATAGATCAGTCCCCTGTCTTTTTCATTTACGAATCTGTCCCCGAGGAATGTGATGACATAAGCCACGCACCATCCGAAGCAGATGGTCATTATCGGAAATACCGGCATCAGATATCTGTCGACGGTATAGGGTGCGATCTTCGAAACGGTCAGATAGTACCCCACAACCGCAAAAAACAGGCAGGGTGCATAGGGGCGGACCTTCCTGATCAAAGCCGCTATGATGAAGCTGACCAGCATCATGAGGAGCACGGCAAAGCTTCCGGGAACAGACCAGAGCACTTCGTTAAGCGAGATCCTTCCGAATTCGACGAGCTTCTCAATATACCCGGCAAGTCCGGATGAGAGATTCTCCATTACGGAATCTCCTATCTTTGTTCCGAACAGATCATGGAAAACAAAGGGATATACCGCCACGCCGATGAGTGCCGAGACTGCCATTGTCCTGAGCAGGTACATCACCGTTTTGCCTTTTTTGACATAGAGCAGATGGATCACCACCGCAAGGACAAGGAAGAAGTAATAGATGCACACAAAATACTGGGTCAGAAATCCCATGAAGGTGACCAGGATCAGCTTCTTGTTGTGCTTTTTAAATGTATGTCCGTCAATGACTCCCTTGAGGAGCAGATAGGTAAAACTCAGGCAGAAAAACGCAGTCATCGAATACATGCGGATAAGGAGTACGGTATTGAGTCCCGCGGGTGAAAGCCCGTAAAACAGAACAGCGACGGGAGCAAGATTCTTCCGGCCTATTATGTCTCTGAATATCAGGGCCACCATGATAAGAGAACCTGTCATGCAGATCATGTTCAGAATACAGCCCGGCCAAACGGAAAGCTTTCCGTAGCAGAATATCGCATAGATGGCCGAGAACACATTGAGGATCATGAAATAGAGAGGAGGATGATTATCCGTTGTGGAATTGTAATATGCGGAAAGTCCTATGACCGAATCCCTGTCATAGAACGTCACATATTCCTTCATATCCTCCGATGTCATCCACACGGGAGTTTCATAGACATCCGCGGTATAGCCTGCCGCCACGGATGAAGATCTGTTTTTAAGGACATCGGACACCTGCCCGAAGAGATTGCGGATCAGTCTGATGAAATTATCGTCATAGATCTCGTTGCGGTAATATTTCTCGAGACGTCCCACAGGCTGCGTGGGGGTGATCCAGGGAGTGAATTCCGAATTGGAAAGTTCGTAACTTAAGATCTCGTCCATGTGATAGCCTTCTTTTTCGGACACAAAGAAGACATCGCATGCAAGGACGATGACCACGCATATGGCGATCCAGATATTGATTTTCAGATTATCACTCTTCATATAAACGCCCCGGAGGGCTCATATCCAAAATGCTCAATAAGTGCGTGACACCAGATAGATGTCATATCCCGCCACGGTCGAATCATACGAAACATCACTGCCCAGGGCTCCGGCATCGGTTCCTTCAGGAAGCACGAGGAAAGTCCTGACAGGGCCGTCACTATTTGCGATCCTCTTATCCTCAGGGAAGACCACGGCAGTGGACCAGTTGAAAGGACCGTCCAGTTCATGGGTGAGTGCGCTGACGGTAAGATTTCCGTCAGACATCTCCATCAGGACATTCGAATCCTCAAAAAATGAATATCCCCTGGTACCGAACTTTTCGGGATCGTTCATGATAAAACGAGCGACTTCTCTCCTGCCCGCATTTTTATCGTTCGTCATCAGCGAGTAGGTGATCTTGAGAGTACTGAGCATGATGCATCCCGCAAATATCACCAGGATAAATCTCTTAAAAGCCTCATCCTTCTCCTTCTCAAGCCATATCGCAAGCAGGGGCAGGAACATATACATACATGTCGAAAAATATCTCGGAGTCAGTGTCGTATCCGTAAATCCGAGGAAAAATGCCATCACGGCAAATCCGGCAAGAAAATAGTGAAGGAAAAACAGGTCCGAAAGACCGCACTCTTCACCTGTGCTGTCACTATCACCGGCAGTTTTTTCACCTGCGCCGTCATAGTCACGGGTAAGCTTTTCTCCGATCCTCTTTGTGAGCATGAACATGATAAAGATCATGACAAATGCCGAGACGGTCACAACTCCGCGAAGGGACAGAACGCTTCCGCCGGGGATATATCCGAACAGCTCGAGAAGACATCCTATGACGGATGCGACTCTCTCATACCATATACCGTTATTAATGGGTACAAAAGAAACCGACTCATATGTCGTAAAGATATAGACGGATCTGATAAAGACGGTATTGACCACATATCCGGCCAGTCCCGCACATGAAGCTGCGAAGGCGATACCGAAGAGTCCGAAGCCTTCCTTAAATTTCTTAAAGGCGCCTTCCCTGATCCCGCATACCTTGTAGGCTCTCCACAGACCGCAGAGCACGAGCGGTGCAAAGATCATCATAAAATACCTGACGCCGGAAGCTCCGCATATAAAACTAAGGAACGCAAGAAGTCCCCACCATATGAGCCTTACGGCCCCGGAAGATCCCTTGGCATCAAGCCTTCTTACACATCCGATGCAGAGGAACATCAGTATCATATGCGGCATATATGTATTTCCCAGCTGCATATGCTGGGCTATGGTTTCGGAAAAAGGAAGGAGAAGAACGACCGATGAGAGCGCCACATATCTTCTGTCATAACCCTTCATCATGAAAAAATAAGACAGAACCAGAAATGCGTAAAAGCAGACATTGGTGATGCCCCTTACGAGCGCCCAGCTGCCGCAGATCTTAAGGAGCGGAACGAAAAGAAGCTGGGTATAAAGGATCCTGAATTCGGTGGAATAATACCACTCGGGGCTTGCTATATAATGACCGGTACTGCCGAGAAGATCCGAAAAGACCATCTCTGCAGACATATCGGAATCGATCCAGTTCTGACCCCAGAATATGTTCATGACCAGAAGAAGGAGCAGGGCAAGCGCAAGAGGCATGAAAAAGATCATGCCCTTTAAGCCCGTGCTCTTTTCAGGTCTTTCAGTTGTTTTCGAAATCATACTCATATTTTATCTTGTCGGAAGCTGTGATCTCATCTCCGTTCTGGACTTCGATCATCTGAAGTTTGGTGCGTGCTATGACTGTGTGCTTGCATCCTGCGGGAAGCTTTATGACATCGCCGTCACTTATCTCGATCTTCTTGCCGTCCACCACCGCAACACCCGAGCCTTCCGTCACAGTCCAGACCTCATCCCTTCTTTCGTGGGAATGATAATACATATGATGTCCGGGCATGAGCGTCACCTTGATGGTAAGGCTGGTCCTGGTGGAATCGATGACCTTAAATGACCCCCAGCTCTTCTCAGAATACTTGATGTCTCCGGCGATCTTATCGACAATGGGCTTGATATAGCTGGACTTATGCTTGTCAGAAACCAGTATTCCGTCGGGTCCCGCAGCAACGATGACATTTTTAAGTCCCATGCAGAAAAGAGGGATATCCAGATCGTTGACAGCCGATGTATTCTCACAGTCACCGCCGAATACGACATTTCCGAAGGCTTCCTTGTCCATGGTCTCCGCCATGGTATTCCAGGTACCTACGTCCTTCCACTCACCCGCAAATCTTATGACCGAGATGCTGTCCGCATTCTCGAGAACGGCGTAGTCAAAGCTGATGCCTTCGAGAGTCTCGTACCTGTCATAGAGATCGTCATATCCTTTGTAATCCAGGAGCTTCTTTGCCACATCGAGGACATATCCCGTTTTGAAAGCAAACACACCCGCATTCCAGAGTGCACCCTGTTCAATTAGTTTTGCCGCATCTTCCTCTGAAGGCTTCTCCTTGAACCTTACAACGCGTGAAGTATCATTTTTGTCTTCGGGAATGATATATCCGTACTTGGAAGTGGGGAATGTGGGCTCTATGCCCAGAAGGCAGATATCGCTCTCTCCTTTTTCCGTCTCAGCATACAGCTTCCCAAGGGCATCAAAATAATCACTCTCGACATAAGGGTCCACAGGACATACGATGACCGGTTCCTCCGGAGAAACGCCTTTTTTGTCAGTCAGATAGGCTGCCGCAAGGGCGATAGCGGGAAAAGTATCCCTTCTGCAGGGCTCGGGGGAGATGTCCACGTCATTTCCCAGCTGATTCTTGATGGAGGAGAGCTGCGCTCTGGAGGATGCTATGGTTATCTCCGCATCCGGGATGGACTGCCTGATCTGTCTGAAGACTCTCTGTACCATCGATTCAGGCTCGCCTTCGGGAGACCTGAAAATACGTATAAACTGTTTACTCCTTACTTCATTCGAAAGCGGCCAGAGCCTTCTGCCCGAGCCGCCTGAAAGCAATACGATATTCATACCTTCTCCATATCGGATTCAATCATCATCTTAACAAGTTCTTCAAAAGAGGTCTCGGAAGGATTCCAGCCAAGCTGCGCTTTGGCCTTTGAAGGATCTCCGAGAAGATTTACCACATCCGTGGGTCTGAAGAACTCCGGGCTCACCTCGACAAGAACCTTTCCGGTTGCTTTGTCGTATCCCTTTTCATCAAGGCCTTCGCCTCTGAATTCAAGTTCGATGCCCGCATATCTGAATGCCAGTTCGCAGAATTCCCTGACAGAGTGCTGCACGCCTGTGGCTATGACATAATCATCGGGCTTCTCCTGCTGGAGCATCAGATACATACATTTAACGTAATCACCCGCAAATCCCCAGTCACGAAGGGAGGAAAGATTTCCGAGATACAGTTTTTCCTGAAGTCCCTTTGCGATCCTTGCGGCGGCAAGAGTGATCTTTCTGGTCACGAATATCTCTCCGCGTCTGGGGGATTCGTGATTGAAAAGAATACCCGAACATGCATACATTCCGTATGCCTCGCGGTATTCCCTGACTATCCAGTAGCCGTACTGTTTTGCAACTGCATAAGGGGAATAGGGATGGAAAGGAGTGGTCTCGCTCTGCGGGACCTCCTCTACCTTGCCGTAAAGTTCGGAGGTGGAAGCCTGATATATCCTGCAGCTTTCCGTCAGTCCGCACACCCTCACGGCCTCAAGAACCCTGAGGACACCGGTGGCATCAACATCCGCAGTAAATTCGGGAACCTCAAAAGAAACCTGTACATGACTCTGTGCGGCAAGATTATAAATCTCATCGGGACGAAGCTTTCCGATTATCCCCACCAGGCCGAGAGAATCCGTAATATCCCCGTAATGGAGTATAAAATCACTCCTGCCTTCGAGATGTGCAATCCTCTCCCTGTATTCAACAGAGGATCTGCGAATCAAGCCGTGGACCTCATATCCCATTCCGAGAAGGAATTCGGCCAGATAGCTTCCGTCCTGACCGGTAATACCGGTGATAAGAGCTTTTTTCATATATGGATCTCCGATCGATTATTTCTGGTAGTAGGCTGTCAGCTTCTTCAGTGCGTTTATGACATCCGTCACATCTGAATCCGACATCATGGGATAAAGAGGGATGCTCATTATACCCTTGTATATCTCCTCGGCATTGGGGCAGAGACCCTTTTCATACCCGAGATGCCTGTAATAGGGAAACCAGTATGTGGGAACATAATGGATCTGACACTGAATGTTCTCCGCACTCATGGCATCAAAAAATTCTCTTCTCGTGCAGGTAAGCTTCGAAAGATCCAGCCTTATTATATACAGATGCCTTGAAGTGTCGGATTCGGGTATCTCCTTCTGGAGGATGAGTCCGGGCAGGTCCTTTAGTTCTTCATTGTATCTGCTGACTATCTCCTTACGGCGGGATATAAATGCGTCTATCTTGTCCATCTGACTCATGAGAAGAGCCGCCTGGAAATCCGTCATGCGGTAGTTATACCCGAGAGAGATCATCTCATAGTACCATCCGCCTTCGTGGGGAGCATCTTCCATCATCTCCTCATCGTGGGTGATACCGTGGGTATGGGCAAGGACCAGCTTTTTATAATACTCATCGTCATTTGTGAGTATTGCGCCGCCCTCTCCCGAGGTCACCGTCTTGACCGGGTGGAATGAAAAACAGGTCATATCCGCAAAAGAACCCACGGGCTTTCCCTTATAACGGGATCCGATGGAATGAGCAGCATCTTCGATGAAAACAAGACCGAACTCATCGCATATGGCCCTGATCTCGTCCGCCTTCACCACCTGTCCGGTAAAATCGACGGCAATGACAGCCTTTGTCTTTGATGTGATCTTCTGTCTTATGCTGTCAGGGTCGATATTATAGGTCTCCGGATCGACATCGGCAAAGACCGGTGTTCCTCCGCAGTAAAGCACGCAGTTGGCCGAAGCGGCAAAAGTAAGGGGCGTGGTGATGACCTCATCCCCTTCGCCTATTCCTGCAGCGAGACATGCGCAATGAAGGGCACTGGTACCGCTGTTTACCAAAACGGCGTGCTTTGCCCCCGTGTACTCACAGAGCCTCTGTTCTCCTTCGGTAACCTTCGGACCGCATGTGACATAGGGTCCGCTCAAAACATCGGAGACAGCCTTTATGTCCTCTTCGGTGACCCACTGCCTTCCGTAAAAGATCTTTTCATTCCTGACGGGTTTTCCGCCGGCTATTGCTGGTAATTCCATTTATATTCCTTCCCGGTCCGTTTTTACTGCTCGGCTTTTCTCCTCTGAGCATTCCGGATGCGGATATATCTTCTGATATTCATCCGTTCCTGGAAACGGGCGATAAAATACTTTGAAGTCTTGAGCTGGCATGCCTCTTCAAAGCTGATGACATGATAAAGGTTATCCCTCAGGAACTCGAATATGGTCTCTCTTCCGTCAAGATTCTCCGTGCTGGGATTGATGCACATGGTAAGGAGACCGTGTCTGTGCATCTTCCATGCGGGAGATATGGGGATATGCTTTACGCCCTCAAGAACATATGGCTTCCGGCTCAGTCCGTCGGATATATAGTTCAGTCCAAGCTTCTTGCAGGCCCTTAACGTATTCCTGTCATATGAGTGGTTCGGAGCAACGAAGATTTCCGTATCAAGTCCGTACTTGCTGAGAAGATGCTTGCCCTCCCTGAGCTTCTTGAGCTGGGATTCATATGTCAGCCCCGCATACTCAGTCGCGGAAGTTCCGGAGATAAGGCCCACGCCCTTTCCGGAAGCAAGATGATGCGTTCCGTACATTGCTATGGTATATCCGTCACTCTTGAGTCTTCTCATATAAGCCCAGAAATCAAGATCCACCCTTGCTTTTACGAGCTTTGGATCCTTATTGTCAGGAACAACACAAAGGAGCGGCTTGATACCGTTTTCCTCGAAGAACTTCCTGAAGATCTCGAACTTCTCCCTGTCCATTGTGGGGCAGATATCTTCCATACGTATGACTATCGGATAGTTTACCTTTTTTCTCATTTGATAACCCTCTCCTCGCAAACCGAAAAACATCTACGGGATCATTACATAGTTATTGATATTTTAAATTATTTTGGCTTATATGGCAACTTTTGATAAATCCTCCGTCCGCTATTCTCCGTAATACTCGTCCCTGGGGACCGTTCGGAGTCCTTCTATGCCGAAATACTGCGACATCATCCTGTTTTCCTCCTGTGAGGGATCCCCTGAAATGTCCCTGTTTATGAGAAACCAGGGCTTGTAGGCATATTCGGGAACAACCACCTCGCCCCTGTCCGAAGTCTCGATGATCCTGACCCTTTCAAGGAACTCATCGTGAAAAGCATCAGCCTCTCCGCTGTGTATGTAATAATATGCCCCGAAGGATGACACCGCTCCTATCTTGTCCTGTGTTATGTGAAAAGAAAACAGGAGCATCACAAGGGCCGCGGCATAATAAAGAACGTAATGTCTGATCCTGACCCTTGTAAGGGCATAGAGCTTTGCTGCGGCATCGCACCTGACCAGATATCCGATCCAGTAGATCTCATTTGCAAAAAGAAGGATCTGGAAGGTGAAACATACCGCAATCCAGGTTCTGGAAAGCCCGGCATTTCCCATGGAATAAAAACTGGAAGTGTATCCCGTGCAGTAAAAACAGTATGAAAGCAGGGTAAAAAGACCGGGCATCCTGAATTTAAGCTCCGACTTTCTGACCATCATCCTGATGACCGGAATGGCGATGATCATCAGCACGATCACAAAAGGTCCGCTGAATTTCCATGCATTGAGTGCCCCCTGCTTAAGTGAATCGATAACGGATGAGATAACCCCCTCTCCCTGATAAGAGGCCTGACGGTTGGCATTTCCCGGTGCAAGGAGATTGAGTCTTAAGCCGAACATGTAAACATAGAATGCAGGAAGATACAGTACCGACTTGCGGGCATCACCCATAAGAACCAGGACTATATATCCGGCCAGGAGGAGAAAACCCTGAACACAGGTCACAAAATTAGCTCCGGCACAGACAAATGCAAGAAATGTGACGATCAGAAAAAGTATAAGGCGGGCCACAGCACGTTTCTCGTGATACAGAAGTACCATGAAAGCTGTCATCATAAACATCAGACTGTGCATGAAAACATAATGCACTCCGCTGTTATACCAGTAAAAGCCCTGCTGGGCGGTATAGATGCATTCGGTAAGAGTAAGGGTCACGATGACGGAGAAGATCAGCCTCTTATATACGTCAGCCTTAAGATAAACCTTCGTAAGGACCATGGACATGAAAAAAACAGATACCACCAGCGAAGTTATGAGCAGCATGGGACCTATGAAATATCTGTCATATCCCAAAGCCCCGGGCATCTGGGCCATCATGAATATGGACGAATAAGTCCCCTGCCAGGAATAGTGTGAGCTGAGGGCAGTTTCATATCCCGCCTTGATCACGGTAAGAAGGCCGTATCCGTATCTCTGCTCTTTCCACAGGTTCAGTCCGTAACCGAAATCGTCATACCTGGGTACTGCATAGAAAGCAAGCCTGTACAGCGGTATGAGTGCAAGAACAAGCGCCGTAAGGGAAAGCAACGCAAGTACTTTATCGGAAAAACGTATCTTCAGGATCCTTAACATCTAAACATCACTCCTTTATGCAAAAAAAGACTCCGGGAACCGATCTTTTCCCCGAAGTCTTTATTTTTTTCAGCCTCTGAATTATATCACAATCCGGCTCAGAATAACCTTTAAGAAAACATTAAATCCGGTCCCCTTAAGTCCGGCTGCTATACCCTGCACCATAAAAAATCCCGAAACCTTAGATGGTTTCGGGATCCAAGCTGATGACCAGAATCGAACTGGTGACCTCCGCCTTACCA
>CAMNEB010000037.1 GCA_946536155.1 uncultured Lachnospiraceae bacterium
CCGGCACATATTCAAAATCCGTCAGCGGGTGACGCCAGAGTATAAAGATGCTGACGCCGAAGCGTTTGCGAAGAGATGCGCCTCGCCTGGCCCGAATGCAATGAGGGCCTGCGGCACATACTGAATCCTGCATCTACCTGCATCTCCGCTTAACGCGAGGAAGGAAGCATTTTATACCGGCGGCAGGACCCGCTTGCCCGCCTGAAATATGTGACAGGGGAATCGTCCCTGTGTCCAGCGCGGCAGGGGATGCTTCCCTTTTGTACATTACTTTTGGGACAGGCGGGGATTGACGGTCAGGGAGTTGTAGATCTCTGCGTAGACCTTGCCGGAAATCTCGCCTATATAGTTTTCCGGGAACTTTTTGTCTGAACCTTTTTTGCGCAGGATATCGACTGCTTTGTTGTAGGCTATGGCTGCCTCGAGAGCGGTGGGATAGACTCCGATGCGGGTGTAGCCCGAGGTGTGGATCCTTGCGATGTAAGAACGCTTGTCGTCTGAAAGCACCACACCGTGGTAGATATTGGAGATCTCCAGATTGATCCTCCTGAAATCCATATCGTCCCCGTTTATGAAGTGATTGTCACGGCCTGTGACGGAATAGGTCTTCAGTCCGAAGCGGGTGCCCAGGGTGATCTGTGAGCCGTAGTCGGATACGAAGAAATGTCCGCCCCGCTTCTGGATCGAGTGGGAGGCAAAATAGAACAGATCCTCCAGGTCGAAGGAGAACATCTCGTCGGGGGAAAGAAAATAATTGAAATGATCCTTTCTCAGATAGATGGGCGTCCTGAAATACAGTCCGTTGTCCCTGAAATTGATCAGGGAAACCGCTTTTTCATATTTTAGAGCCCTGAAATCTTGAAAATCGTTCAATGTAATGCTATTGTTTTGTAGTATTTGTGCCGCAGACAGATAGGCGGAGTGCGCCTTTTTGACCGATGGATATGAGCCGAGGGAAATGTGCCTGCCTCTGTGAGTCACAGATGCACGGTAAAGAGTTTTTCCGGCCGGAGTAACGGTGATATAGACTCCCTTAGGGAGATTTGAATTATCGGGATTTTTTAATTCATTCATGAAGTTATTGTAACACAGGAAGGATGATGTTTATGAAGGAAGTTACTTATTCAAGCACAAGAGGAGAGGGAAGCAAATATACGGCTTCCATGGCTGTCCTCAAGGGCCTTGCATCAGACGGAGGTCTGTTTGTGCCGGATCATATCCCGGCGCTTGATAAGACTCTCGAAGAGCTGTCGGAGATGGATTACAGGGGGCTTGCATATGAAGTCATGAAGCTGTTCCTCACCGACTATACCGAGGATGAGCTCAGAAGCTGCATAGCTGCCGCTTACGATTCCAAATTCGATACCGACGAGATCGCACCTCTTGCAGAGAGCTGCGGTTCATATTATCTCGAGCTTTTCCACGGTGCGACCATAGCATTCAAGGATATGGCTCTTTCGCTCCTTCCTCATCTGATGACCACCGCAGCTAAGAAGAACGGACTCGACAAAGAGATCGTTATCCTCACTGCGACCAGCGGAGACACCGGAAAGGCAGCCCTTGCGGGATTTGCCGATGTTCCCGGAACCAGGATCATCGTTTTCTATCCCAAGAGCGGTGTTTCACCCATCCAGGAAAAACAGATGGTCACCCAGCGCGGTGCAAATACTCTCGTAGTCGGCATCCACGGAAACTTTGACGATGCCCAGACCGGAGTAAAGAAGATCTTCGGCGATAAGGAGTTTGCAGCTGAGCTTGACAAGAAGGGATTTGTTTTCTCTTCGGCCAATTCCATCAACATCGGAAGACTTGTTCCCCAGATCTGCTACTACGTCTATGCATACACCAGGCTCCTCAAGGAGGAGAGGATCACCGCGGGACAGAAGATCAACATCTGTGTTCCCACCGGCAACTTCGGAAATATCCTCGCAGCATTCTATGCCAAGAACATGGGACTTCCCGTAGGCAAGCTGATCTGCGCATCTAATACCAACAAGGTCCTCTTTGATTTCTTCGAGACCGGAAAATACGACAGAAACAGAGAATTCCATGTGACCACTTCACCTTCCATGGATATCCTCATCTCAAGCAATCTTGAGAGACTCATCTATCATATCGCAGGTCAGAATGCTGAGAGATGCTCCGAGCTCATGGCAGGACTTTCCGCAAACGGAACCTACTCCATAAACGATAAGGAGAAGGAAGGACTGAAGGACTTCTTCGGCGGATATGCGGATGAGAAGCAGACTTCCGAACAGATCGCCAAGGTTTATAAAAAGAGCGGATATGTCATCGATACCCATACAGCCGTTGCTTCATATGTTTGCGACAGATATAAGGCTGAGACCGGAGATGACTCACCCGTTGTCATCGCCTCAACCGCAAGCCCTTATAAGTTCACAAGAGCCGTCATGAATTCCATCGATCCCGCTTATGACAAGAAGAGCGATTTCGAGCTTATTGACGATCTCTCAAGGCTTTCCGGCACCGAGGTGCCTCAGGCCATTGAGGATATCAGAACCGCACCTGTCCTTCACAAGACCGAATGTGAAGTTGACGAAATGAAAAATATTATATCAGGATTTCTTAAATGAAAAGAGAAAACGCAGAGACCTACGTAAGCAGGATTGAAAATTTAAGAAAAGAGATGATCACCGCCGGAATAGATTACGTATTTATTCCGGACGGTGATTTTCATATGTCTGAGTACATTTCAGACTATTTTAAATGCAGGGAATACCTCTCCGGATTCGACGGATCGAACGGACAGCTGGTCATTTCAGAGACCGAAAGTTACCTTTGGACCGACGGAAGATACTTTCTTCAGGCAGAGGAACAGCTCGAAGGTACCGGGATAAAACTCATGAAGATGGGAGAGCCCGGAGTTCCGAAGATTGCTGCCTTTCTTGCGGAAAACGCAGCGGAAGGAGAGTGCATCGGATTCGACGGAAGATGCGTCAGCGCCGCATTTCTGGACGATCTGAAAAAACGTCTCTCGGGAAAAAATGTAAAAATAGTACCCGATGCAGATCTGACGGACAGGATCTGGAATGACAGACCGGCCCTTCCTTCAGAACGCGTATGGAGTCTTGACCCCGCGGTGACCGGCATGACAGTCGGAGAAAAACTTCTTAAGACCAGGGAAGATATGAAAAAAGCGGGATGCGATACACTTGTGATCTCAACCCTGGATGATATCGCATGGCTGTATCAGTTCAGGGGAAACGACATTGAATATAATCCCGTAGCGCTTTCTTATTCTGTCATCACGGAAGATACCGCGATTCTGTATATAGAGGAAAGCAAGGTATCCGATATCCGCGGCGAGCTGGAAGATGCCGGTGTTGTCATCAGGGATTATGGAGTATTTTTTGATGACATCAAAAAAATAAAAGCAGGATCCGTTGTCATGTGCGACAGATCCGTATCTTCCGCAACACTCGTAACTGCGATACCCGAAGAGGCAAAGACTGTTGATAAGCCTTCACCCACCGTGCTCCTCAAGGCATGCAAGACCGAGGAAGAGATAAAGGGTGAGAGGAGCGCGCATATTGATGACGGCGCTGCTGTAACAAAGATAATTTATTATCTCAAGAATAATGTCAGCAAGAAGATCGCAGAGGGCGAAAGGGTAACGGAGCTTGATATCGCCGATAAACTGCTGGAGTACAGACAATACTCCTGGGATTTTATCGGACAGAGCTTTGCGCCCATAGTTGCTGCGGGAGCACACGGGGCAATAATCCATTACGAGCCCGTTCCCGAAACCGATGCGCCCATAGAGGATGATTCCATTGTCCTGATCGATACCGGCGGACATTATTTCAGAGGAACCACCGATGTTACCAGATGCGTGAGCCTCGGCAAGCCCACCGAGAAGATGAAGATGCTCTATACGGCAGTTCTCAAAGGACATCTTGCTCTCGGCTCCGCCGTATTTAAAAAAGGAACGACCGGAAGAAGTCTTGACATACTTGCAAGAAGACCTCTCTGGGAGCTTGGCTATGATTACAATCACGGCACCGGACACGGAGTGGGATTTATCCTGAATGTTCATGAAGGACCACAGAATATATCTTCCGGCATATCAAAAAGAGGAGATGTTCCCTTTGCTCCCGGAATGATCACTTCCAATGAGCCCGGAGTATATCTTCCCGGAGAATTCGGTATCCGTATCGAGAACATGATCGTGTGCAGGGAGCAGACCGTCAATGATTTCGGAACGTTTTACGGATTTGATACGCTTACCATGGTACCCTACGAAAGAGACCTGATCATTCCCACCGCACTGACGGAGGAAGAGAAGGTACAGATCGATGAATACCATAAAATGGTGTACAATAATATTTCTTCGCTGTTAAAAACAGACGAAAGAGACTGGCTTTTTAAGGCCACCAGACCGATATAATTATTAAGTATTGATGAATATTTTGATGTATAGTATGATGTAAGGGCTTTCATGGTCAACATAATTCCTCAAACAGATAAAAGTACGAGAGGCCGGTACCGGATAACGGAGGCTGCCGGCGTATTTTGGCTGTACGATCCCGGTCAGGAAGCATGGAAATACAAGCGTCCCGTCATGATGAACGAAGTCGGGCGGGATATCGCGGGACTGTGGATCGGGGGAGCAGATGAGGAACAGATCGCATCCGAACTGTCTTTACGATACGGGGTCGATAGCGGAACGATCCTTGTCGATATAAGAAACTTTGTCAATGAACTGAGCACTAAAGGTTATTAAGGGGTTAAACATATGAATGTATTGCTTATCGGCGGGGCCGGTACTTTTCTGAACAATATCATCATCAAGCTTAAGAAGGAAGGCCACAGGGTATACCTTCTTACAGGATCCAGATATGATAACAGACCTTACCAGAAGGTTTTTGAAAAGTACAATTTTACCTATGACAGTACATCCCTTAATGAGATCTTTGAAAGCATAAGACCCGATGTCACCATTTTCATGGGTGCCTATGATACCAACTTCAACTGGAAGAAGGAGGAGGAAGAGGCAGTCAATTATTCGTCCAGGATGATGAATATCCTCATGGCATATGTCATGGCAGGAACCGGAAGATTCATCTACCTGTCTTCAAGCGAGATTTTTTCCGGCAACTACGATCAGGATATCGTCGAGGAGACCGCTCCGACCCCTGCAGGGTTTAAGAGCATGGTCCTTTCCCAGGCAGAGGAGATGTGCGACAGCTACCGCAGGAGCACCGACAAGGATATCATGATCCTCAGACTCGATAACGTCTTTGTGGTACCCGACCATGTTGAGGATGTTACCGACATTGTGACTAAGATGGTCGCTGAAGGACTCTACGACGGCACCATCAAGATAAACGACAATCACACTGTTGCTCTTACATATGTGACCGATGCGGTTGAGTGCATCTACAAGGTAGTAAATGCTCCCGAGCATCAGAAAAATATCTATAACATATCTTCAAATCAGCCCATTACAGAAAGCGCGATCGCCAAAGAGATCATCAGCAATATGGGCTTCAGCGTCACCACCGTTTCCAACAGCAAGAATGCGGAGAGAAGGATCCTTTCTTCCGAGAATTTCAACTGGGAATTCGGTTTTGTCTCACTTTGTGATTTCTCCAAGGTGACCAAGAAAATAGTCGACCAGATGAAGAGGTACAGACGTGCCTTTGTATTCGGCGAGGAAAAAAAGAAATCCTTCAGGGAGAGACTGCTTGAAAAAGTCGGCTCAACCGTAAGGATCCTCATTCCTTTCCTCGAGAACGTCATTGCCTTTGCCATCTTTACCCTTTTGAACAACTGGGCGGGCAACAGCACCTATTTCGAAAAACTTGATTTCTATCTTCTGTATGTGCTCCTGTTTGCGGTTTTCTACGGACAGCAGCAGGCTACCGTATCCGCAACCCTTTCAGTCGCAGGCTATATCATCAGCAAGATATCCGGAGAGGACGGCGTTACCGTTCTCATCAACAGCGGAACTTATCTGTGGATCTCACAGCTCTTCATAGTCGGTCTCATCGTCGGTTATATGAGAGATACGATCACCAAGCAGAAGAGGGAGCATGAGGAAGATCATAATTATCTCTCACTCCAGCTCAGGGATATCAAGGACATAAATGACAGTAATGTCAGAGTCAAGGATGCCCTCGAGACACAGATCATCAACCAGACCGACAGTATCGGAAAGATCTATTCCATCACATCCAAGCTCGATCTTTACAACCAGGAAGAAGTTCTTTTCTATGCGGTTCAGATAGTATCCGAACTTACCGGAAGCAGGGACGTTTCTGTATATACCGTTGGTAATTCTGAGTATGCAAGACTGTTCTCCTATACCTCCGAGAAAGCAAGGAGCCTGGGCAATTCCGTAAAGTATAAGGATCTTGCCGAAATGTACGATGTGCTTTCACAGGGTAAGGTATTCATCAACAGAAAGCTTGAGGAGAAGCTCCCCGTCATGGCAAGCGCCATTTACGGTGATGACGGTCAGGTGGAGATCATCATAATGGTTTGGTCACTTCCCTGGGAGAGCATGACCCTGGGTCAGGCCAACCAGCTCGTTGTCATCGGTGCACTCATCAGAAGCGCGGTCGTAAGAGCTAACAGATATCTTGCAGCTCTTGAGGATGAGATGTACGTCGAGAGCAATCTTCTTGAGACCGAAGCCTTCAACAATCTTGTTGTGGCATATACAAAAGCGGAAAAAGCAGGCCTTGCCGAGAGTATCGTTCTCCAGGTCAGCCATCCCGAAAAGACCAAAGAAGAGCAGATCGAGATCCTTCATTCCAAACTCAGAGACCACGACTATATCGGTGCTCTTAAGAACGGAAATCTCGGTGTGCTTCTTGCCAATTCCAGCGAGGATGATGCCAGGTTTGTTACGGACAGACTCGGGGAATTCGGTTTTGTTTGCGAGATGATGGAGGAGCCGGAAGTATGAGATCACATCTGGTGGTCCTTTTGATCATCTTTATCATCAATTTAATAGTTGCCGTGATCTGGCTTCTGTACAACAGAGCACGTGACAGAAGATCGGTATATCTCATGTTCGGTGTCATGGTCATGTGCCCGGTGCTGGGTCCCTGCCTTGAATTTTTATCGTTCCTTTTCTTCAAGTTCTTCTTCTCTGAGCCTGTCGATCTGGAAGACGTCATATTCAGCAAGGACAAAGTCAAGAACGTGTTCCGTGCCGAAGAGGACAGAGAGAGAAACCTTGTTTCCATCGAAGAGGCTATCGCGGTCACGAACGAAACGGATCTGCGCGGACTTATGATGAATGTTGTTCAGGGAGACATCGGCAAGACACTTGCTTCCATCTCTCTTGCACTTAACAGCGAAGACAGTGAAACAGCGCATTATGCCGCATCGGTTCTGCAGGATGCCCTGAATGAGTTCAGGACAACTGTTGAGGAGTATCGCCGTATCATGCGTGAAGAGCCCGAAAAGAGGATCTATGCCGCCAAAGCCGCAATTGAGTATATGGACGGCATTCTGAAGCAGAGAGTCTTTACGGACATAGAGCAGAAAAACTATGTAAAGGTCATGGATAACCTCTGTCAGGTCCTTTACGATGAGGCACCGGATCATCTGACCGGAGCGCACTATGAAGCGGTATGTATGAGACTGCTTGAGATCGAGGATTTTGAGAACTGTGAAAAGTGGTGCGACCGTGCTTTCATCGCTTTCCCCAATACTCTTTCAACTTATTCATGCCCTATGAAGCTGTATTTTAATACGGGCAACAGAGAGAAGTTCTTTGAGGTTGTCGATGCTCTGAAGAAATCACCTGTCGTTGTTGACAGAGAGACCCTTGAGTTCATAAGAGTTTTCAGATAAAGCAGTTTAAACAGAACCTGTTTTTTAGATAAGTCCGGGAATTGATTATGGTATCCAGAAGAAACTTTTTTGCAATCTTTTTGATGATGTTTGTTGTGCTCTTCCTGTGCCAGTTTTCACAGATCATGCGTGAGAACATGAACAGGAATAATAATGATGCATACAGGTCGCTGGAAGTACCCGGGTCCGGCGATGAATGGGACATGAAAAGGGATCTCGAAAGCGGAGTAAGGCCTGACAGAGAGATCATCTTTGTAGGAGATCCCGGGAGCGAAGTCGGACAGACTGTAGCAAAATGGTGCAGACTCATCAAAGCAGATCTTTCCGCATACGAAGAACTTCCCGCATACGGATTTGAAAATACCAGATATGCCGATGCCGTTCTTATCGACGGCGAAAACGCAGACCTCTGGGGATATCTCCCTTACCTGAAAGACTATGTAAAAAATGACGCCATCGTCGTTTTCTGTACCCTGCCTGATTCTTCCGTTATTAAGCAGAACAAAAAGCTCAGGGATCTTCTCGGTATCACCGGGATATCCGATGAAGAGGTCACTGTTGAGGGCATCAGAGTCTTTAACGGTACATTTGTCGGAGGAGAGGCTGTCTACAAGGTAAACGAGGAAAAATACAAAGACCTTCAGGACCTTGACCTGACCATGCCATGGTACATCACGGCAGAGGGATCCAAGTCCTATGTCGTAGGAATGCTCGATGATGAGATATATGAAAGAGAATCCTTCCCGAGGATCGTATGGCGTTATACCGGAGACAACATCAAGGTGTTTGCCGTTAACGGAGACTATATGAAGTCTGATGTCGGATTCGGACTTCTTGATATGTTCTTATACGAAAGCTCGGATTATGCTCTTTACCCTGTCGTAAATGCACAGAGCACCATGTTCCTGGATGCGCCCTGTTTTTCCGGTGAAAATGATGCGGCCATGCAGGAGAATTACAGCAGGAATACGAGTTCCGCACAGAGGGATATCTTCCTTCCCGGAATAATATCCGTTTCTACTACCAATAATCTGGCTCCCACATTCATGGTTCAGACCAAATACGATCTCGGCTCCCCTGCGGTTCCCGATATGGAAGAACTTGATTTCTTCGCAGAACAGGCGGGCGGCCTGTCCGGTGAACTCGGAAGGTCTCTGAGATATACCGGTGCCGGAATAGAAGATAAGATCCTTATCGAAAGATCCGTGTACGAAAATCTCGCACATCCCTATCATTTCAGAGCATTTTATGCGGACAGCATGGAGGATGTGCTTAAAGATCCGGAGTGCCCTTTGGGGATCAAGACTCTGGTGACGGCCGACGATCTTGATGAGCTGTTCTTCTATGCATCGGATGATATGACCTGGCAGAGCATCACCTTCAATGCGGATAAGTATTCCTATTCGGCTGATATGCTCGCAAGAAGCCTTAATACTTCTGTCGGATATTCGATGCTCAGCGTGGATCTTCACAATGTCCTCTGGCCCGAATCCGAAAAAGATCAGTGGCAGCTCTATTTTGATGATATATTCAGCAATATCTCGACCTACTGGAAGAGACTCAGCCCGTATCAGCAGACCACGGTTTCGGAGAGTGATGTCAGGATCAGAAGATTCCTTGCCCTTGATTATTCGTCCGAATATGTCGAAGGAGACAGCTACGATACTGTCACGCTTGATGTCACAAACGGCGGAAATGATTGTTATTTCCTGCTCAGGACTCATGACCAGAAGATCGACAGGATCGCGGGGGCAGGTTTTTCAGCCATAGGAGAGGATGCATATCTTCTTCATGTTACGGGCGATCATGTGACGATAATATTGAACGATTCTGAAAATGTCCTGAATTACAACAGTCCTTTCGGAAGATAAAACGGTAATTTCTATGAAGATTTGTATTGTTGCAGAAGGTTGTTATCCATATGTGGTCGGCGGTGTATCGGGCTGGATCAACAGCATGATAAATGCTTTTCCCGCTTTTGAATTCGAGATACTCGCCATCATCTCTAACCGCGACGGAAGCGGTCAGTTTGCGTACGATCTGCCCAAGAACGTAACGGCAGTCTATGAGGCATATCTGGATGATTACGACTGGGTCGAGGATCACAGGAAGGTCAGCAGAAGAAGACTCAGCAAGACCGAATATGATGCTCTCCGCAGCGTGGTACTCGGAGAAAATACCGAATGGGGTGTGCTCTTTGACCTGTTCAACAATAAAAATATCTCCATCGACGATCTGCTCATGGGAGAGGATTTCTTCAGGATAGTCCAGGAATGCTACGACAAGAACTATTCACAGATCGTTTTTTCCGATTTCCTCTGGACAATGAGATCCATATATCTGCCTCTTTTCCTGATCCTGAATACCAAGATCCCGAGGGCGGATATTTATCACTGCGTTGCAACGGGATACGCAGGTGTTCTCGGAGGTATGGCAACACATCTGTTCAAATGTCCTCTTATAGTCTCTGAGCACGGTATCTACACGAGAGAAAGAGAAGAGGAGATACTCAAGGCAAACTGGGTCGCAGGTGTCTATAAGAATATTTGGATCGACCAGTTCCGTAAGATGTCCAAGCTGGCATACGGAAGTGCGGATATAGTCACATCGCTTTACGGGCATGCAAAAAAGCTCCAGATAGAACTGGGATGTCCCGAATCTAAGACCGAGATCACACCCAACGGTATCACGGTTGAGAATTTTGAAAACCTTCCGGGCAAAAATGAGGACGAGATGTCCTATATCCAGATAGGAGCGGTACTCAGAGTTACTCCCATCAAGGATGTAAAGACTCTCATTCAGGCTTTTTCATTTGCAAAGGAGATCATGCCGAATCTCAGGCTCTTTATCATGGGGCCTGTTGATGAGGATGAGGTGTATGCAAAGGAATGCTACGACCTTGTGAAGAATCTCGGAGTAAAGGATGTGATCTTCACCGGAAGAGTCAATGTCAGGGAATATCTCGGAAGGATGGATATGACTATCCTTACCAGTATTTCCGAAGGACAGCCTCTTACCATCCTCGAGAGCTTTGCGGCACATAAGCCCGTCATCGCTACGGATGTAGGATGCTGCAGTGAGCTGATATTCGGAGAAGAGGGTGATGAACTCGGCGAAGCCGGTATACTTACCCACATCATGAATACCCAGGAAATCTCCGAGGCTATGGTCAAACTTGCAAGGAACGCAGCTCTCAGGGAAAAGATGGGAAATGTCGGATACGAGAGAGTAAACAAATACTACAGAGTTGAGTTCATGCGCGATAAGTACGCCGAACTTTACAGACGTGTTTCAAAAAGACGCTAGAGGAGACAGATAAATTGGCTGGTATAGGTGTCAGGTTAAATAAAATATACAGCAAACATACCATCGCAACGGGAATCTGGGGTGCCGGTTACAGCACCGTCATATCCATCGCGCCCATGGTGGTCGTTATTGCTGCGGTACTTCTGATGCAGAAGCTTCTGGGGTATTCAAACCTCGGATATGCGGCAAGAGAGCTTTATACTTGCACGATACTGTATATATTCATATTCGGTCTGATGACCGCATCACCCTTTAATGCGGTCCTTTCCAAGTATCTGTCGGATATCATCTACTACGATGAATACGAGAGCATCATGCCCTGCTATTATGTGGGACTTTTCATGAACACCCTTTTGAGCTTTATAGTTGGCGTTCCCTTCTGCATTCATGAATATGTTGTGGGAGGCGTTGATCCGTATTTTGTATTCCTGGGGTTCTTCGGATACATGTCGCTGATGATCGTTTTCTATTCGATGCTGTATCTGTCGATCTGTAAGGAATATAAGAGGATATCACTGTTCTTCCTGATCGGCATGGTGGTCACGGTCATACTGTCACTCATACTCGTTTATTTCTTCGGAATGGATGAGATATATGCGATGCTCCTTTCCATCGATGTGGGATTCCTTCTCATCGGAGCTTTTGAATATGCACAGATCAAGAGCTACTTCAGGGAAAATTCCGGCGAGTACAAGAGAGTATTGTCCTACCTGAAAAAATACTGGAAGCTGGTTCTTACCAATTTCCTGTATATCTTCGGATTGTATGTGCACAATTTCGTTTTCTGGACCACACCCATGAGGACCGTGGTCGTAAAGAGCTTCGTGTGCATGAATCCTTATGATATGGCTACCTGCCTTGCCATGTTTACGAATATTTCCGCTACGGTCATATTCATCTCGAGAGTCGAGATGTTTTTCCATGACAGATACAAAAAATATTCCGAGGCAGTCACCGGCGGAAGAGGAATGGATATCACCAACGCCAAGCTCAGGATGTTCGAGCAGCTCTCCGATGAGCTTCTCAATCTTGTGAGAGTCCAGTTCATAATCACCGTTGTAATATTCTTCCTGGCCATGATCATACTTCCGCAGTTCGGCTTCGGCGGTCTTGTCATGAAGATCTATCCCTGCCTTACTGCCGGCTACTTCATACTGTTCATAATGTATGCGGCCATCATATTCCTTTACTATTTCAACGATTTCAACGGAGCGGTGCTTACATCCCTTGTCTTTGTGCTTACCACTTTTGTCGGAAGCATGATCTCCAAGGAACTCCCCGCACTCTGGTACGGACTCGGACTTGTCCTGGGTGCATTTGCCGGATGGTTCATGGCATATTTCAGACTCCGTAAGATGGAACGCACTCTTGATGTACATATTTTCTGTACCGGTAACCTTATGAAGAGACGCGAGGGCAGGATGCCTTCTAACAGGGTATATTCCCGTGATGTATAGGTGATGCTATGAATGCGATGAGTATTGTTCTGAAAATAGTGATAATGATAACGGGAGTCCTGCTTCTGGGGGATGCCGTCTTTTCGCTCGCAAAGAGGAAGATGACGGAGAGCTACTGTCTTATGTGGGCTCTGTTTTCAATAATAACCATCATTGCAGGTGCGATAATCAGACCTTCCAAGCTGTCGGATTTTCTCTCTCCGATCAGCTTTATCCTTATACTGATGGTGTTTTTCCTGTTTATCTATGTCGCACTGTTTTTCTCAAGGACCATCTGCGATCTGGTGAGGAAGAACAACGAACTGGCGATAAGGGTTTCTCTTCTGATCCGTGAGAACGAAGAGATAAGGGATGAACTGAAAAAGCTCGAAAAAGGAGCGCCTTATAGTGCTGAAAAAGGACCGGCAGATACTGTTGGAAATAGACCGGCTGATACCGTAAAGCAGGACAAAGATCTGAACTGACGGATATGGCAGAGCGCAAAAAGATCCTATTTGTAATAAATACATTGAGCCGTGCCGGTGCCGAGAATGCACTTATGGCGCTTCTTCGGAAACTGCTCAGGGAACACGGGGATGAATATGAACTGTCCCTGTTTGTCATTACGGGGCAGGGCGAGATGGCGGATGAGATTCCTGAAGGAGTAAAGCTCCTTAACGGGGAGTATCACGACGAATCGGTACTTTCAACAGCCGGAAGGAAGCTTTTGCGAAAGACCTGCCTGCGCGTGCTTTTTAAAGACGGTAATGTGTTCAGGCTCTTTCCGTACCTTGTTTCCAATCTTGCCGGGATGATCGCGGCGAAGGACTTCAGGGCAGATAAGCTGATGTGGCGCGTCCTTTCTGACGGTGCGGAGAAAACAGGCGATCACTACGATCTTGCTGTAGCCTTTATAGAGGGCGGCTCCACATATTATGTTGCGGATCATGTTAAGGCGGATAAAAAAGCCGCTTTTGTGCACATCGATCTTGAACTTGCGGGATATACAAGGAAGCTTGACGGATATTGCTACAGACAGTTTGACAGGATCTTTGCGATATCTAAGGAAGTAAAGAATACCTTTTCGGGAGTGTATCCGGAATATGCCGAAAAAGCCGATGTTTTTCATAATATCATCGATCCGGTGAGGATACTTGAGATGTCCGCTTCGGGTGAAGGATTTGATGACGGTTTTACGGGTCTGAGGATAGTCACTCTCTGCAGACTTGCAAAGCAGAAGGCGATAGAAGTATCTGCCGTTGCGATGCATATGATGAAGCCCTTTCTTGAAGAAAAGGGTATAGAGGCCAGATGGTATGTTTTCGGCGAGGGCGATCAGAGACCGCTCATCGAGGAATACATAAAAAGATACGGACTTGAAGAATCGTTTGTCCTGTGCGGAACCGTCAGAAATCCCTATCCGTACATTGCGGAAGCGGATCTTTATGTTCATGCCACCAGATATGAGGGCAAGAGCATTGCTGTACAGGAAGCCCAGGTTCTCGGAAAACCCATCATCGCTTCCGACTGCAGCGATAACAGCAATCAGATCACAGACGGAGTGGACGGGATCCTCTGCGAATTCAATCCGAAGGCTGTGGCAGAAGCAGTATGCAGACTCATCTCGGATAAGGATTTAATGGAAAGGCTTGGAAAAGCCGCTTCCGAAAAACAAAAAAAGATCGAAGACGATACAGATAAACTGACAGGACTTATCAGGTAAATCAAATGGATTTGAATACAGAAAACAAAAAAAAGAATAAGGTCCTCATAATAATCCCCGCCTATAACGAAGAACAGGCCATAGGCGCTGTCCTTGACAAGCTTGCGGAACCCGGCATCTCCGGGTTTGCCGATGTCCTTGTCATGAACGATGCTTCTTCCGATGATACGGAGGGTGTTGTCAGGGGCAGAGGCGTAAGGATAGTCAACCATATCTATAACCTTGGATACGGCAGCGGACTCCAGTTGGGATACAAATATGCCTATTCCCACGGATATGAATATGTCATACAGATGGATGCGGACGGGCAGCATGATATATGCAATGTTCCGGAGATATATAAAGAACTCATGACTCCGGATGAAAAAGGGAACTGTCCCGATATCGTGCTGGGATCGAGATTTACGAATGGATTCAAGGATTACCCCACATCCTTTGTAAAGAAGATAGCCTATAAGCTTTTCGGAGCCCTTATCCGTATGGGAACGGGAAAGAAGATAACGGATCCCACAACGGGCCTGCAGGGGCTCAGCAGAAAAGCTTTTTCGTATTATATGAAATACGGGCATTTTGATGATAAATACCCCGATGCAAATATGCTGATGCAGATGCTCCTTCTCGGATTTAATGTCAAAGAGATCCATGCGGTGATGCACACGAGGGAGACCGGAACCAGCATGCACTCGGGTATCATCAAACCGGTCATATATATGTTCCGTATGTCATTTTCTATCATAGCGGTATGGATCAGGATAAGCCTGTATAAAGAGAAGATCTGAGGGGACGGATGCTGCTTTCTGACTTATTCAAAAACGGTATATCATTCAGGGCGTATGATCTTTCGGAGTATCACGGACCTTTGAACAATCCGGACAGAGGATGGTTCCATATGTATACCTTTGATGTGGGAGAGGGCAAAACCGACGCAGGCAGCATTGTGATAAATGACGATCCTTCATCGGATCTTGTGCTTCTTCTTATAGCTCTAAGGTCCGCATATAAATTCCGCGATAAGAAAACGGAGACCGCAAAGACTGAAATAGAAGCCCTGATAGAACGTTTCCATGCAGCGGGCAAGGACATAATCCTGAGAGTCGTCTACGATACATGCGGACATGCGCTTGAAAGCGAACCCTATGATCTTGAAGAAGTCCTGCGGGATGCCGAGATGGTTGGAGAGATCTTAAAAAATGCCGGCGAAAAGGTCTTCGTTTACCAGGGACTTCTGGTTGGAAACTGGGGAGAGATGCATACATCAAAGTATGCGGATGGTGCATCTTTTAACTGCATATATGAGAGGATAAAACAAAAAAGTTCCGGGGCGGACGGTGATGAACCGGGATGCTTTTTCGCGGTGAGAAGACCGGATATACATAGAATGCTGGATAACTCTGACGGCAGGCTAGGAATCTTTGATGATGCGGTCTTCGGTTCCGAATCGGATATGGGAACATACAGGGATGCCGAAAGGGATCCCCAATATGAAAGCAAAGTTTCCCTCCATGCACCAAACGGCGGGGAAGCGATATACGGCGGAGGCTATATAGATCAATTAAGTGACAAAGATGTTATTTCTTTTCTCGAAAAAAAGAAGGTCACTTACCTTAACAGGGATTATGATCTTAAGCTAATAGATAAGCTGAAGAGAAATGAAGAACTGTATACGGCCGTGGACAGCCGTCTCGGTTACAGATACATTGTCACTTATGCCG
>CAMNEB010000038.1 GCA_946536155.1 uncultured Lachnospiraceae bacterium
GATCATAGGCAGGATACCCTATGTAAAGACTCTTATCATAACATGACAGACCGCCTGTTTATGGGCACATCGGATCGCCTGTTTGAGATATGTCTGACCGTCTGCTTAAGGCGCGGATTTATTGACAAAACAGGTGGAATTGGCATACAATTTTTTTACTCGGAAGAGGAGTAAATTGACTATGAAACATGGTGAGGAGCTTATGGGTAAAAAAACATTTCGAAGAGGCTTCCGCTTGTTGATCGGGGAAGCCCTTTCAGCTGTAATGATAGCAACATCCGCATTCGGATCTGCGGGTCCGTCTGTGGTCAATGCGGCCGGGAAAATGACCGACCCGATAATGGTTGCTTCTTTCTGGACGAGTCCCAACGACACATCTGACACTCTCTATTTTTCAACCGACGGGCTGAATTTCCATGAGATCTGTGAAGCATTCACGGACAGAGCGCCCAACGATCCCAACGACAGTTATATAACGATGCCGCATCATAATTATGCGTTTGAGGGTGATCATGTCCTTAAATGGACCGGCTCGGGATATGAATACAGCGGAGAAGAGCGGGCTGTTGATATAACGCTTCACGATCCCAGCATCATTTTTTATAACGGATATTACTGGATGGTCTCCGGATACACAGAGGGTACCGGGGCTGACCGCAGAGTCATCATAATGCTTTCTTATTCCAAGGATCTTATCCATTGGAGTATCCCTTTCAGCGGAAGCAAGACGAACATTAAGCTTACCGAGCTGCCGCCTGTATCCGACCGTGCGGTCTATTACAGCGACAAGGAATGGGATATGGTCGCTCCCGATTTTATCGTCGACAGCAAGGGTCATATCTATGTGACCTTCTGTGTCGGGTATTTCGCTATCTTCCATCCGGAGGATACACGTTCCGGCAAGGAATTCTATGACGAGATGTTCCCCTATATGGCGGAGATCACAAGCATAGTGATGCCCAGCTATTCCGACACCAGGAATCCTTCGCTCAGGTATGTTCCCGATCCCGCATTGATGCCGGAAGCTTCATTGGATATGAAATGCACATACTCCGATGCAAAGCCGGTAATCCTGCCCTGCATGGATACATCCAGCGAGCATTCAAGGCCTGTCGGTGCCCACAATCATATCGACGGTTCCATCTATGAAGAGGGCGGGTATTACTACTATTCCATCAAGGAAAACGGAGTTACCGACGAAATATGGAGGATCAAGGATCTTTCCAAGGTCAGCGATCCCAAAGCATGGGAACTTGTATGCTATGATGTTGCGACCGGTTATGAAGGACCCTGTCTGACAAAGTATTGCGGACAGTACTTCATGTACATGGACAGACTGGCATCGTTCCGTGAGACGTATCTGGACGGTACCATGGCCGATCAGGCCTTCGGTTCTGAAGGCATTCATGTGATAAAGGCTTCAACCGGCACTACCGGTGCACTTGACCGCTATACCGGATGGCTTGAGGAGAATAACCGGGAGATCCGCACATACAGACTTCTGTCAAATACTCAGACAAAGCCGTGCCGTCACGGAACGGTCATTACGGTCAGCGGTGAGGCTGCCAGGGTGGTGCGTGAGGCTGCTCTCAGTGTCGGATATAAAGAGTCCGATCTGTACGGGACCGTAAATGCTTCGGACTGGAAGAGTACAGGCTGGTATCATCAGGAGTCTTACCTTGATACGAATGTATTCGGATTGGAAAGAGCACAGTTCCATAAGTATTATTATGAAAATGATGCCCGTATAGGAACGGCGCGGCAGTCTGATATCGGCGCACTCCGCAATATGGATGACAATCCGTATTTCTTCAAAGCCGCACCGGGTGATCCCGAGCATGACGGCATGATGCTGTGTGCATACATAGATGACGGATGGGGCCGCGGCTATCCTATGGCTACCGTTCCGGTGGACTGGGATTATTACAATAAGGTGGGCAGAGAAGCATACGGCAATGCCACCACTTCATGGGTTACCTATATTTTTGACGGCACCGGTCATGCGGTTAAAGGTGAAGGAGTTCCCGGCATTTATAATCAGGGCGGCACGGATGACTGGTACAGACTCGATCCGGAAACGGGACACATGGTAAAGGGTGCCTACGGATACGAGAACGGTGCCGGAGATACATGCTTCATGTGGTTCGATCTGGAGACCGGAAAACAGGCCAGGGGAGAATCCGGAACTTTCGAAAATTACCTGGCTACCGGAGAACTTGATGGCTTTAAGGAACTCAATATCAACCGAAGGACTTATTACGCGGACATGTATGGTACCCTCTGGTATCTGAGATATGACTACGCGGACGGCAATGCCTACGGTCCATGGCTTGCGGCGGTGGAACAGAGGGGTGAACTTCCGGAGGTTGAGTATCATTCACCGAAAGAAGACGTTTTGATCGATCCCGGACATCCTACTCAGGGAAATGACTGGTACAAGCCTGACGAAGAAGACGGTCTGTGGTATTGGTATGAGGGCGGTGTCCGCCAGGGAACCTCGAACGATCCCCAGGGTGTATACGGTATCGATATGGCTTCCCAGACTGCCATAAACAGAGGCAGAGAGATCGCAGGTCCCGATAAAAACGGGCAGCTGGCGTGGTTCTGGCTGGATTCCGACAGACAGGGAGCACGTGCTGTGGGCAAGGAAGTCTGGGTGCCCTATATCTTCCAGGGCGAAGGCTCCATGACAGTCGAAGAGATGAGAATAGCTGCCAATGAATCCGATGAAGGCATGAGAGATTTTGTATTCGAATGCATGGTCAAGAGAACCGGTAAATGGGTACGCTATGATGAAAACGGCAGCATGATGAAAGGCTGGGTTGACATCACGGGACCCTTGGCAGAGATCTATCCCTCACAGGCAGGCAACAGGTATTACTACGATACCAAGACCGGTCTGATGGCAAAGGGTAACATTACGATCGACGGCGTTACCTATTACTTTGACGAGATCACCGGAGTCTGTATGGGAGTTGTATAAAATTAATTTGTATTCATATGATCAAGCCTGCTGTATATAATGTGCAGCAGGCTTGTTTAAGGAAATACGGTATTTCAGGGAAGTATTGTTTTGGATAGTATCAAAGATAAAAAAAACCATTACGGAACATGGTGTTTTCTGCTCAATCTGCTCATTGCGTTTATCATTTTTCTGCCTTTCATCATACAGGGCGGAGGATTGTTTTCTCTCGGAGATGATTTCGATGCGCAGGAGATTCCTTTTAACATATTTGTAAACCGTGAGATCAAGGAGCTGGATGTTTTTTTCAACTGGGGGATCGATCTGGGATCTGATTTTATCTCTTCCTTCAGCTTCTATAATCTCGGGAGTCCGTTTTTCTGGATAACCCTGCTGTTTCGTCCCGAAGCTTTTCCGTGGCTTGTTGTATGGATCCTGATCCTGAAATATGCGGCTGCGGGACTCATTTCTTTTTACTGGCTTCGCAGGCATACTTCGGACAGGAGTGCCCTGATCGGATCCGTGCTCTATGCTTTCAGCGGTTTTCAGGCTATGAACATGATCTTTTATCATTTTCATGACATAGTCGCACTTTTCCCGCTCCTGCTGATAGGGTTTGAGATACTCGTTGAGGAGAAACGTAAAGGGATCTTTGCACTGACCGTAGCCATAAATGCTCTGGTGAACTGGAATTTCTTTGTCGGGGAAGTCATCTTCCTGGTGCTGTATTATTTCTGTTATTGCGATGTGATCAATGCTCTCCTGAAAAAGAAGGTCAGCTTTAAGGAGGTTTGGAAGCAGCTGATCGGACTTATGGGAGAGGGACTTCTCGGGATCGGTATGGCGGCGGTCTTATTTATTCCGTCCGTTTATGCCATGCTGGGACAGTCGCGCATCAAGGAACTCATGAGCCTGAAGGACGGCCTGCTCTGGAGTCCGGAGGATCTGTTCAGAAATATCAAGGCGGTGCTGTTCCCTGCCGAAGCCATGAACAATAACTCGGTTCTCTCTGCGATGAACTGGTATTCCGCAGGGGCATATCTGCCTTTTATAGGCATTGTTCCGTGCGCTGCCAGGATGATCTGTTACAGGAAGAGAAAAGATCCCGTGAACAGGATCCTGCTCATATCCCTGATCTTATCCGCTGTTCCGATACTGAACAGTGTGTTTGTTCTTTTTAATCGTGAGCCCTACAGACGCTGGTATTATATGCCGCTCCTTCTGATGTCCCTTGCCTCTGTTCAGGCCATGGAGGATCTGCAGGCCGGAGATTCCGTGATGCGTAAAACTGCATTGAAGGTTTCGGCGTTTGTTTTGGGTATCATGGTCATATTTGTCGCAGCAGTGAGTACGCTCGAAGTGGCCTGGGACGGAAGCCCTTCTGTCAGGATCCCTTTCAACTGGACCTCTGTTGTCCTGACCGGGGTGGCGGGCATTATTCTGACAATGATCATAATAGCCGGCTCCGGTAAAACTGCCGGTACGCTCAGGCTTTTTACGGTGGGCATATGCTGTTTTGCGGTACTCTCGCAGTCTCTTACGATCCTGGAATACAGGTCAAGAGCGGAGTTTTCATCCCGTCAGCTGAATAACAAGCTTGTCCTTCTCACCGGTATGATCGATAAGGATATACTCCCATACAGATATGCTTTTCTGGAGAGCGACGGATATTTTAATTTTTCCATGACACAGAGCCTCCCTTCGATAGACTCGTTTATTTCAATAGTGGATCCGGGTATCGTGGAATTCTATGATGCTCTGGGAGTGGGCAGACATACCCGTACCGTTTCGGGACCGATAGGGACCGAGAGGCTTTTGTCCGTAAAACAATATGTGCTGGATCATCCGGACCCGGTGGTTTTCCCGGAAAAGATTCCCCGTAAAATATACGAAAATGACGGGATGAAGCGGTATGTATATGAGGATATATATGCATTGTCCATCGGACAGGGCTACACCACTTATATCCTCAGAAGCGAGTTCGACAAGGTCCCGGATAAATTCCGCGCCGATGCGATGCTTCATTACCTGGTGATCCGTGACGAGGATGAATCCAAAGTCCGGGATGTGCTCATCCACGGCGACTATCGCGAGTTTTTTGAACGTGATGAAGTATGGATACCCGATATTGACGTTATCGGGAGAAACTGCTGCGAGCAGCTGACGGTTGCCAGGAAGGCGTTCGGGGCTGTATATAACTCCGGTGAGAACGCAGAGTACGTCTTCTTCAGTGTGCCGTATTCGGACAGATGGAGTGCTGTGGTTAACGGTCAGCCTGTGGAGATACTGAACATCAACGGACTGATGGCGATACCTGTGACCGGTGGGGCAAATGAGATCCGGTTTGATTATGATATAAGCATCGTGCTGATCTCCGCATGCATATGTATGATCTCTGTCCTGATCGAGATGATTCTGCTGTTTAAGTCCCGGAGAAGGGTGAACTGACATTGAGCCAAATCTGTATCTACGTCGCAACACATAAAAAACTGAATATAGATCTTCCGGATATCTATCGTTTCTGTCAGGTGGGAGCGGCGCTTAGCGGAAGGTGGGACGGATATCTTCATGATGATGACGGCGCGGACAATATATCCGCCAAGAATAGCTCCTATTCCGAACTGACCGCTCTCTATGCTCTGTGGAAGAACGAAAAGAGCGATATAAAAGGCCTGGCTCACTACAGGAGATTTTTTGCGGATGCGGTGCCTGAAAGCCTTGAGGATTACAACTGTTCATCATATGATGCGGGGCATATCGGCAGGCATGTCATCGGAAGGGAAACTGTCACGGAATATCTCAGGAATCATGATGTGATACTTGAGCAGCCGGATCAGCCTTTTTATGTGAACGGTCATGAGGATCTGCACCGCTGGGTTTATGACAGTGATATAGATATCCTTGAAAAGGTGATAGGAGAGAACTTTCCCGAATATGCCGGGAGTTATGCGGAGGTAATGTCTTCCACGGGGCTCAGTTACCTGAATATGATGATCGCCCCTGCAGGGATATTTGATGAGTATTGCGGCTGGCTCTTTGACGTGCTCGGAAGAGTAGAGGAACTTGCTGATATAAGCACATATGATCCTCAGCATAAGAGGATCTTCGGATATCTCTCGGAAGTATTGTTAAATGTCTGGGTGCTTGCCAAAGGACTTAAGGTAAAGTACTCCGGCATGGCATACCTGATCGAAGATTCCTCAGTATCCGGGAAGTTAAGATCTTCTGTGCGCAACATCCTGCCGAAAAGCATCAGATCAGAGAGAATCGATTCGGCGACGGATGCGCGGGAGAGATTCCTTAGGCTTAAGAATGGGCCTGATGCCTGCATGCGTTCTTTGCGGGATATCTATTCGGAGTTTAAGAAAACGGATGATATTTTTGCTTATTATTCCCGGTTTAAGGAACTTCGGACCCTGAAGGAGTCGTTTTCGTGCGGAGACGGATCGGAGACTGAGGTGATCCTGAGCTTTTATGACGGTTATGATCTCTACCCTTATCCGCAGAGCAACAGGTTTGTTATCGCAAATATCTTTTCCGAAGATCCCGCAAAGGCAGCTGTGATCTCCGCAGCTGTGAGAGAGAAATATAAGGACGGTTATACGGTAAATATCAGGACTTTGACCGTGGGTGCGAAGAATGGCTTGCTGACTTTATGTTAACCTTCTAGGTTTGACTGGCAGATGATTTAACAGTATAATAGACTGGCGTGTGCGCAGACGGGAGTGTTCTGCGCTTTTGGAGTTTTGCAATATCAGAAACAGGAACAGTATGATTGAACGCATTAAAGAGATCTGGCAATACAGGTATATGATCGCCAGCCTGGTACGAAGGGAACTCAGGGGAAGGTATAAGGGATCCGTTCTGGGATTCCTCTGGACCTTCATCAATCCTCTTTGTCAGGTTGTTGTATATACTATCGTTTTCTCCGTGATCATGCGGAGTAATCTTGATAAGTTCTATATGTTTGCCGTCACGGGCATGATCCCGTGGCTGTTTTTTGACGGTTCCATGAGAGTGGGCGTCGGGTGCGTGCGTTTCCAGGGAGATATGATCAATAAGATCTATTTTCCGAGAGAGGTGCTCCCTATAGCCTGCTGTACGACGAACTTCGTCAACATGCTGTTTGGATTCATCATCGTCTTCATAGCGCTGTTTGTATCCGGACTTGGCGTGAACGCCATAGCTCTGGCATTTCTTCCCCTGATAATGCTGATACAGTACGTGATGGTCCTGGGATTTACCATGATCGTCTCTTCTGTCAATGTATATTTCAAGGATCTTGAGCACATCGTCAATGTCATTATGATGATGTGGATCTATCTCACCCCGATCCTTTATCCCATCACTATAGTTCCGGAAAAGCTTCTCTGGCTGTTCAAGCTTAATCCCATGACATTTGTGATCGAGAGCTATCATTCCGTTCTTTACTGGAAGAATCCTCCCACGATCAACATACTGGCTTATTCGTCAGCCGGAGCGATAGTGGTATTTTTGGCTGGTGTTCTGGTGTTCTCCAGGCTGGAACCGAATTTCGCGGAGGAATTGTAACCCGTATGGAAAAGCAGTACAGCATTCAGGTTAAGGATGCGGAGAAATATTTCAAGCTGTATAGGGATAAGAGCAGGGAGCTGAAAGAACGCATCCTGTTCCGTTCGCGCAATAAATATGAAAAAAGGTATGTTCTCCGCGGGATAAGCTTTGACATAAAACCCGGAGAGTCGGTCGGACTCATCGGAAGGAACGGATGCGGCAAGAGTACCACGCTCAAGCTCCTTACCAGGATACTCAGACCCAATTCGGGGGAGGTCGTAGTAAACGGAAGAGTATCCAGTCTTATCGAGCTGGGTGCCGGATTCCATCCCGATATGAGCGGACGTGAGAATATCTATATAAATGCGTCTATCTTCGGACTGAAGAGATCCGATGTGGATAAGAGGATAGATGATATCATAAAGTTTTCGGAGCTTGAGGAGGTCATCGACAATCCCGTCAGGACCTATTCCTCGGGTATGTATATGAGGCTCGGTTTTTCGGTCGCCATCAATGTTGACGCGGATGTTCTCCTGATCGATGAGATCCTTGCGGTAGGCGATGTGAATTTCCAGCGTAAATGTTTTGACCGTCTGAGGGAAGTTAAGGCCAATGGGACCACGATTGTCATCGTATCCCATGATATGAACCAGTTATACGATCTCTGTGACCGTATGATCTGGATAGAAGAAGGACTTATCCGCGAAGACGGTGAAGCCCACACTGTAGGAGAACATTACCTGCAGATGATGGAAGAGGAGAGACTTGCCAGAGGCTAGATCACAGCCTTTTTGACATATTTCGATGTTTGTATAAGGAGTAAGAAATGGATTATCTGATTCAATCGATCTGCTTTCCCAAGGAAGAAAAGCATCTGCTCTGCACAGAGCTCTTTTACAAGGGCAAGGAAGGTTATCTTGACCGCAGGGCCGGAACGCTGACCCTTGCATACGGTCAGAAGTGCGACCTGCTTACTTATCTCAATGCCTGCTCATGGGCAAAATGGAAGAAGTTCACTCAGGCGGGTGAGCTGACTCTCCATCTGATCGTTGAAGGTCCCGTTGCCGTAAGCTATGTCGGAGCTTCCCTGATCTACCGTGAGATAGAGCTTCATGAGTATTCGGAAGTCCGTGATATGGCTCAGGAAAAGCGCGAGATCACCTTTACCTATCCCGAGAACAAGAATACTCTCAACAGTGCAAGGATCACCGCACTTGGGAACTGCACGATATTCGGCGGATACTATACCGTAACTGCCGATGAGGAAAGACTTAATCCGGTTCATCTGACCATCTCCACTACCACCTGCCGCAAGGAGGATTACATTCGCAAGAATGTTTCCATCATCAAGGAAGAACTCCTCGGAGGCAGCGATGAGATAAAGGATCATCTCGATGTCCATGTGGTGGATAACGGCAATACCCTCAGTGAGGAAGAAATCGCGGGAGATCATGTGTATTTCCATCCCAATCCAAACACCGGAGGATCCGGCGGATTTGCCCGAGGAATGATAGAGACTCTTTATCAGAAGACTCCCGCAACGCATATCCTCTTAATGGACGATGATGTTCTGATCCTGCCCGAGAGTATCCGCAGGACCTATCATCTCCTCAGACTTGTAAAGCCCGAATATAAGGACCGCTTCATAAACGGTGCGATGCTCCGTTACGAGAGACCCGAATTCCAGCATGAGGATCTGGGAACTCTTTCCGAGGGCAAACTGTTCCAGCCTCTGAAGCAGCCCTTCAATCATACCGATCTTCACGATGTACTCAAGTGTGAAGGCTATTACAATGCACCCTGTACCTATGCGGCATGGTGGTATTGCTGCATCCCCATGGAGACTGTAAAGCGTGTGGGCCTTCCCATGCCTTTCTTCGTAAGAGGCGATGACAGCGAGTATTCGCTCAGGAGCGGTGCGAAGTTCATAACCATGAACGGTATCTGCATCTGGCATCTGGGATTCTCGCTCAAGTTCAGTGCCGCAATGGATATCTATCAGCAGTTCCGTAATCTTCATATTGTTCAGGCATCAAGCGATTTCATGAAGGGAATAGATCTCCATCATACCTATCAGAGATTTTTCCTGTATGACCTGAGGAAATTCAATTACGATGCCTGCGAGCTTTATCTGAAGGCAATGACGGATTTCCTGAAGGGACCTGCTTTCCTCGAGAAAGCAAACGGAGAGGCTCTCCTTAAGGAAAACAGCGCTCTCAACGAAAAGACCGTGCCTCTGGCAGATCACCCCGAGATTCCCATAAGAGTCATTGATGAGGTCTACGGCGATGAGGCTAATGTTTCGCTCAAGACCCGTGTGGCCCGCCGGATCGCATGGCATTTCACCGATAACGGACAGAAGTTCGGAGGAAAGAAGCAGAAGAACACTGATTATCCCGCAGCGGCTTTCGATTTCTCGATACAGCTGACCAAGCAGGCGGGAGTTACACAGTATGCCGCAGTCAATCCTTATCTTGAGACCGTTGCGATCCGCCGCATGGATATCGAACGCTATAAGTCTCTGAAAAAGCGCTACGACAGACTTGAGAGATATTACGCAAAACACAAAGCAGAGCTTGAAAAGGCTTATCATGAAGCAAAGCCCTACCTGACAAGCGAGAAGTTCTGGAGAAAGTATCTGGGTCTTCCGGAGAATCCCGGTAAGCCCGAATAAGAGGAGATTTTTTATGAATTATGATTATCTTGTGGTCGGTGCGGGTCTTTACGGTGCCACCTTTGCACAGAAAGCAAAAGAATGCGGAAAGAGCGTGCTGGTCATCGATAAGAGAAACCACATCGCAGGAAATATCTATACCGAGGAGCAGGAGAAGATCAATGTCCACATCTACGGTGCCCATATCTTCCATACCAACAATACAGAAGTGTGGAATTATCTGAACAGGTTCACCGTATTCAACAGGTTCACCAACAGTCCTGTTGCCAACTACAACGGCGAACTCTATTCGCTTCCTTTCAACATGTATACCTTTAACAAAATGTGGGGAGTCGTGACTCCTCAGGAAGCAGCGGACAAGATCGAGCAGCAGCGCCGCGAGGCAGGCATCACAGAGCCGAAGAACCTTGAGGAGCAGGCCATTTCCCTCGTCGGAAAGGATATCTTCGAAAAACTCATCAAGGGTTATACGGAGAAGCAGTGGGGACGCGATTGTAAGGATCTTCCCGCTTTCATCATCAAGAGACTTCCCGTCCGTCTTACTTTCGACAATAACTATTTCAATGCTCTCTATCAGGGTATTCCCGTCGGCGGCTACACTCAGATGGTTGAGCATATGCTGGACGGCATAGAGGTAAGACTCGGCGAGGACTATCTTGCGAACAAAGAGATGTATGACGGAATGGCTGACCGCATCATCTACACCGGTCCCATTGACGCTTACTTTGACTATAAGCTCGGAACCCTTCAGTACCGTTCCGTACGCTTTGAAAATGAATGCCTTGATATCCCCAACTTCCAGGGAAATGCGGCAGTCAATTACACTGACAGAGAGACGCCCTGGACACGTATCATCGAGCATAAGTGGTTCGAGTTCGGCAAGGATTCCGAGGGCAATGACATTCCGAAGACCATCATCAGCCGTGAGTATTCATCCGAGTGGAAGCCCGGAGACGAACCGTATTATCCGGTTAACGATGCTGAGAATACGGAACTCTACGCTAAGTACAAGGAGCTTGCGGACAAAGTTCCCAATGTTAAGTTCGGCGGACGTCTCGGCGAGTATAAGTATTATGATATGGATGCGGTGGTCGCCTCTGCTCTTGATTTCTGCAGACAGGAGCTCGGCTGAGCTGCGGTGGCTATTGATCAGAATGCAGTGGGCCGTTCTCTTTTTCCGGAGGACGGCTCATAGTTTATAGATCGCAGATCTTTGTGTAAATACCGTCTTGGGCGGGAGAAGCATGTATGAGTAAAGTGCTGACGATTTCAGTAGCGGCATACAATGTCGAAGATACAATTGAAGATACTCTGAGTTCTCTTGTTGCGGATCCCGGGACCATGGAACGCCTTGAGGTTCTGATAGTCGATGACGGTTCATCGGATGGGACTTCGGATATAGCGGGAAGATTTGTTTCCGAATATCCGGATACATTCAGACTGATCAAAAAAACAAACGGCGGATACGGATCCACCATCAACACTTCCGTATCGCAGGCGCAGGGAAGATATTTTAAGCAGCTTGACGGAGGGGATGTCTATATTACGGAGAACCTTTCGCGGTTCGTGGCTTTTCTGTCGGATACCGATTCGGATATTGTCATAAGTCCCTATGAAGAGTTTTATATGAGTGACGGTAAGAGTATACTTAAGGATGCCTATGCGGGACTCAGAGCCCGGACCGCTTCCGTGGAAAGAGAAGGTGACAGGGCATCCGGAGGTTTGAAAGCAGCCCCCGAATCTTCGGAGATAGGGGCTCTTGATGACGGGCATCTGATCAAGATGCATGAGGTTGCTTTCAAGACTCAGGTCTGGAGGGAGTTTGGGAGGAATATTCCCGAACACTGCTTCTATACCGATACCGAATATGTTTTTTACCCGATGGTATATGCAGAGGGCGTTGGCTTTTTTGACAGCCCGGTGTACAGGTATCATCTTCAGTGCGAGGGACAGAGCGTCAGTATAGAGGGAATCCGGAAGCACTATGGTGATTCGGAGAAGATGATGTGGGATATGCTTGATGCATATGATTCTGTCATCTCCGGCCCGCTTAAGGATGCACCGCAGGGCAAGATGAACATTCTCCGGGGGATCATAAAGCATGCCGTGTCATTTGCCTATACATCCCATATTCAGGCGGGCAGCGGTGATCTCGGCAGACTGCGCACGATCGATGCCCGGATGAAAAAGGAATATCCCGATATTTATGAGTTCACGTCCTCGGTCAGGAGGATAGGGCTCATGAGAAAGACCGGATTCAGATTATACGGTTTGTACACAAAAATGCTGGGAAGTGATCGATCCTGCAAAAGATTTGGATTAATGAAGTCGGAGATCAGATGATTAATATCCTGTATGTGTTCGGAGACATTTTCAAACGCGGTGGAACAGAGGCAGTCATGAAGGGTATCTTTGACCATATTGACCGCAGCCGTTTTCATATAGATTTCCTGCTGCTGAGTGATGCCCCGGACAATACCGCTCTTACGAAGCATATAGAAGAGTGCGGGAGCAGAGTTTATCATACTACCGGACGGGGCAGTGATTATCCGGAGCACAGAAAGCAGCTGAAGAGTTTTTTTGAAGAACACTCCTATGATATAGTGCATACGCACATGGACGCCATCGGTGATGAGGTTCTGGCTGCTGCGAAGAAGGCGGGTGTGAAGATAAGGGTTGCCCACAGCCACAACACGGATCAGCTTGCTTCACCGCGAACCGTTAAGGACAGGATCCACAAGGGGCTTATCCTCATTGAAAGACAGAGGCTGAGAAAGCTTGCTACGCATTTTGTCGCCTGTTCCCGGGATGCGGGCAGGTGGCTTTTCGGAGAGGAAAGGTGCAGGGGAGACAGGTACCTTCTGTTTAAAAATGCCATAGATCCGGATGATTTTATTTTTTCGGATGAGAAATATAAGGAGATCAGAAGGAGTCTCGGTGTCGGTGATGAACCGGTCATCGGCCATGTGGGGACCTTCAATTATCAGAAAAATCATGAGTTCCTGATCAGAGTATTTGCAAATGTGCTTGCCAAGACAGATGCCAGGCTCCTTCTTGTGGGAACAGGCCCTCTGGAGCAGGATATACGCAGTCTGGCCGGAAAAATGGGAATCGCGGATTCCGTTATGTTTATGGGCAGCAGGGACGATGTGAGTAAGCTCCTTATCGGAATGGATGTATTCGCCTTCCCTTCAAGATTTGAAGGACTTGGTGTTGCGATAGTCGAGGCCCAGGCTTCAGGCCTGAAATGCTTTGTGTCCGACAGGGTGCCGTCAGAGGTGGATATAAGCGGGCTTGTGACATTCCTCACGACAGACGGCGGAGAAGAAGCATGGGCGGAAAAAATCATTGAATCTCTTAAAAGCAACGAACCCCGTATCAGTCCCGCAGAGAAGATAAGAGAAGCGGGATATGACATGCGGACGGAAATACATGAACTTGAAGATTTTTATTTGAGAGCAGTGGGAAAGGAAAAAGCCGGATGCTGATAGGAGTCGATCTGCTCTGGGTCCGACACGGGATCAACGGCGGAACGGAAAGTGTGATAAGGAATCTGCTCAAAGCCTTCGGGGAGATTGGGGAAGAGGAATTTCTTCTTTTTGTGTCCGGGGATAATGCGGACAGCTTCAGGGCTTTCGGGGAGTATAAAAATATACGGCTGCACGTATGTGACACCGATTCTGCCATCCCCGTCAGGAGAGTTCTCTGGCAGAATATGCATGAGGATGAGCTTGCTTTCAAATGCGGAGTCGATCTTATGTTCAGCCCCATTTACAGCCTTCCGCGGTTTAAGAAGGGCAGGATCCCCTACGTTGCGGTGATCCACGACATGCAGGCGCTTCATTATCCGGAGTATTTCGGAAAGATACGCAACATGTTTTTCCGTTATTCCTGGAAAAAAACATGCAGGGATGCATCGAGAGTCATAACCATCTCGGATTACTGCAAGGATGAGATTGAAAAGTTTTATCCCGCGGTAAAAGGACGTATTACAAGGATCTATGATCCTGTGGATATAGATTTCCGCGGCAGTACCCGGGATCATGACGGGGCTCCGGTATATGGCAGGGAATTTGAGGAGACCATCGGGAAAGTGCTTGAAAAATACGGTCTTTCCCGGGGGGGATATGATTACTGCGTCAGCTCCCTTCTACCTCACAAGAATCTTGATACTCTCCTTAAGATGAAGGCTGAGTTTCGAGGTGATAATACCCCTCTTGTGATCAGCGGTGTGGGCGGACATGACGAAGAGTTCGGCGAACGGATCAGACAGCTGGATATTGATGAACTCGTGCTCCGGACAGGTTTTGTCTCGGATGAAGAGAGAAATGCGCTTTATGCAGGATGCAGGCTGTTTTTGTTTCCCAGCGTATTCGAAGGATTCGGAATGCCGCCTGTTGAGGCCTTGGCTTTCGGAAAACGTGTTGTTATGACGAAGGAAGCGTGCCTGAGAGAGATCACCGCTGATAAAGCCGTGTATGTGGATGATCCGTATGACCCGGCGGATTGGGCGGAGAAGACAGGTCATGCTGTTACGCTTAAAGAGAAGGTTGTATCTTTTCCTCAATACGATCCCCACGTGATAGCATCATCCTACCTCCGGATCTTCAGAAATGTGTGACGGCTTCTTCAGAAATGTGTGATGGGTTAAGTTGCCCGAAAAACGTCATTTTGGTATAATTTCAAATGGCGGCTTGCAGATACGGATTAAGCCGCGAATAAAAAATTTCAAGGATAAGATTATGTTAAACGGAAAGACTATTCTGGTAACCGGAGGAACAGGCTCCTTCGGACATCATTTTGTGGATTATGTTCTTACTCATTATAAGCCTAAGAAGCTTATCATCTATTCCCGTGACGAGTACAAGCAGTTCATCATGGACAATGAGTATGCCGCCTACCGCGATATCCTCAGATTTTTTATCGGGGATGTGCGTGACGAGGGCAGGCTCTCCATGGCCTTCAAGGGAGTCGATTATGTGATACATGCGGCTGCCCTTAAACAGGTTCCTGCCTGTGAATATAATCCCAACGAGGCTATCAAGACCAATGTCAACGGCGCGATGAACGTTATAAACGCGGCACTCGCGGCGGGGGTTAAGAAGGTCGTAGCTCTGTCCACCGACAAGGCAGTCAATCCCATCAATCTCTACGGCGGTACCAAGCTCGTATCGGATAAGCTCTTCCTTGCTGCCAATGCATACGGAGGAGAGAACGGTACCAGATTCTCTGTCGTAAGGTACGGAAATGTTGCGGGCAGCAGGGGCAGCGTTATTCCCTTCTTCCAGAACATCATAGACAAGGGAGGCAAAGAGCTTCCCATAACCGATTACAGGATGACGAGATTCTGGATCAGCCTTGAACAGGGTGTTGAGCTGGTCATCAAAGCACTTGAGGAATCAAGGGGCGGTGAGACATTCATTTCCAAGATCCCTTCTTTCAGGATAACGGATCTTGCGGAGGCAATGCTTCCGGGATGTGCGAAGCCCGAGGTCGGTATCCGTGAGGGAGAGAAGCTCCATGAGATCATGGTCACAATGGAGGATTCCCTTCA
>CAMNEB010000039.1 GCA_946536155.1 uncultured Lachnospiraceae bacterium
CAAAAGAGACTTTACAAATCTGATGACCTGTAGTAGGATTAAGAAAACGGTTTCCAAATTCACGCGCTTTTGCATTACAGGGAAGGAGGAGTTAAGAAATGGTTACGATCAGAGATGTGGCCAAGAGAGCGGGAGTTGCGGTCTCCACTGTGTCCAAAGTCATCAATAAATATCCGAGTGTGTCGGAGGATACCATCGCGCGCGTCAATGAAGCCATAGAAGAGCTTCATTTCATCCCCAATTCCGTTGCTGCTTCGCTTTCATCCAAGCAGTCCGGAAGGGTTGCGGTACTTACCGATCCGGACGGACAGACACTTGCTTCCTCCGAGATCATGATGCAGTATATCATGGGTGCCGTAAAGGCCGGTAATGAAGCAAGGCTTGATGTGGTTCCCCTGTTCTTTTCCATGTTTGCAGGCATGACGGTGGAGGAGGCAGAGCACAGACTTGAAGCCCAGAATATCAGGAGTATCATAGTGTGCGGTCTCGACCGAGACATGAAGGTCCTGACAGAACTCATCGAAAGAGAGAAGTTCAAGAATGTTGTCGTTGACATGCCGATGGAGAGCGAGAATACGTCCAATATCGGAGTGGATCACGCCCAGGCACAGAAGGATATACTCAGGAAGACCATAACCGAGAACATGGGTCCTTCCGATAAGGTCCTGTATATATCGGGACGTACCAACAGCTATGTCACTGAGGAGAGAGTCCGCGGCGCAATGGAGCTCTCACAGGAGATGGGCTTTGAACTGACTGTCACAAACGGTGAATTCAGCGAGAAGAAAGCAAGAGAGATAACTCTTCAGCTCGGCAGGAATATGGACGTTATCGCCTGCGGTTCGGATCTGATGGCGATCGGAGCGATGAAGGCTCTGACCGATATGAACGTATTCCATCCGGTGTGCGGATTCGACGGAATAACCCTTATGGGATATGCCGGCAAGAATATGACCACCGTGAGACAGGATTTCAGCTATATCGGAGAAGAAGCCCTCAGGGAATGCATCAGACTTATGAGCGGTGAGCCCGGCAAGACCATCAGAGTGCCTTATTCCCTCATGCAGGTCAGATATGAGGACGTACTGAACTGATCCGCAGCGAAAGGCATATGATTCCGGATGAGGCGTTAAAGGGGAAGGAGATAAGGAAAAATGGAAAGTAATCGCAATCTTGGGAGAGACGTTATCGTTATGAATCTCGAGGAGCAGCTTCAGATAATAACTAAGAGAAAATATGACAAAGAGATAAAGGACTGCTCAGATAAAGAGATATATTATTCGATACTGTCCCTTGTCAAGACGCTCATGGATGTTTCGATGCCCATTTCCGGCGAGAAGAAGGTCTACTACATCTCGATGGAATTCCTCATCGGAAAGCTTCTTTCCAATAACCTTATCAATCTGGGTATCTATAACAAGCTAAACGATATCCTGGAAAAAAACGGCAAATCCCTTGCAGTGGCATGTGAGGTCGAGCCCGAGCCTTCACTCGGAAACGGCGGACTCGGAAGACTTGCCGCATGCTTCCTTGATTCCATAGCAACACTCGGACTGCCCGGTGACGGGATCGGTCTCAATTATCATTTCGGTCTTTTCAAACAGGTATTTGTAAATAACTCCCAGACCGCTGAGAAGAACGACTGGATCAAGGAAGAGAGCTGGCTCAGGAAGACTCCCATTTCTTTCAAGATCAGATTCAACGGCTTCCAGGTCGTCTCCAAAATGTATGACATCGATGTCATCGGATATGAGAACGGTGTGAACAAGCTCCATCTCTTCGATCTTGAGAGCGTTGACGAAGGGCTTGTGAAAAAAGGAATAGATTTTGACAAGACCGCTGTGGGCAGGAACCTCACTCTTTTCCTGTATCCCGATGACTCCGACAAAGACGGCAACCTCCTCAGGATCTATCAGGAATATTTCCTCTGCGCAAATGCCGCAAGACTGATCCTTAAAGATCTTTCCGATAAAAAATACGATCTTAACGAGATGTCGAAGCATGCTGCGATCCAGATAAACGACACCCATCCTTCTCTCGTGATCCCCGAGCTCATCAGGATACTTGTGGAAGAAGAGCATTTTTCCATGGATGATGCCATCAGGGAGGTGACCGCATCCTGTGCCTATACAAACCACACCATCCTCGCAGAAGCGCTTGAGACCTGGCCCCTTGATTATCTGGAGCAGGTGGTCCCTCACATGGTCCCTTATATCAGGGAGCTTGATAAGAGGGCAAAGGCGAAGTTTGAGGACAGGTCCGTAGCCATTATCGATGACGATAACAGGGTTCATATGGCTCATATGGATATTCATTACGGACATTCGATAAACGGTGTTGCCGCAATCCATACCGAGATACTTAAGAATACGGAGCTGAACAACTTCTACAGGATCTATCCGGAGAAGTTCAACAACAAGACAAACGGCATAACCTTCAGAAGATGGCTGATCTCCTGTAACAGAGAGCTTTCCGGTTTCTTAAGCGAGACCCTCGGTGACGGATATACCAGGAATGCCGACGACCTCGAGAAGCTTCTTGAGTACAAAGACAATGACAGAGTACTTGAGACCATCGACAGGATCAAGAAGCTCAAGAAACAGCAGCTGGTGGATTACATCAGGGAAAAAGAGGGCGTGGAGCTCAACGTGGATTCTATTTTTGACATCCAGTCAAAGAGACTTCACGAATACAAGAGACAGCAGATGAACGCCCTTTACATCATCAACAAGTATCTTGAGATCAAAGCCGGCAAAAAGCCCGTAAGGCCCATAACCTTCCTCTTCGGAGCAAAGGCCGCACCCGCATATATCATTGCCCAGGATATCATCCACCTGATCCTCTGCCTGCAGGAACTCATCGACAAGGATCCCGAAGTCAGTCCCTACATCAAGGTCATGATGGTGGAGAACTACAATGTGAGCTATGCCGAGAAGATGATCCCCGCGTGCGATGTATCCGAGCAGATATCCCTTGCTTCCAAGGAAGCATCAGGAACCGGCAACATGAAATTCATGCTCAACGGAGCCGTGACCCTCGGAACCGCAGACGGTGCGAATGTCGAAATAGCAGAGCTTGTGGGAAGCGACAACATATTTGAATTCGGTCTTAAAGCCGATGCGGTCATCGAGCACTACAGGAAGGCAGATTATGTTTCAATGGACTATTACAAAAATAGTCCCTTGATAAAAGAAGCCGTCAACTTCATCACCTCACCTCAGATGCTCAAGATAGGCGATGTGGTCAAGCTTACCAGACTTAAGAGCGAGCTCATGAACAAAGACTGGTTCATGACCCTCATCGATCTTGAGGACTATATCAGGGTCAAGGATGAGACCTTTGCGGCATATGAGGACCGTGACAGATGGACCAGGATGATGCTGGTGAATATCGCCAAGGCCGGCTTCTTCTCATCCGACAGGACCATCAGACAGTACAACGAGGATATCTGGCACCTGACCTCTTGATGAAAGTCCGCTTGTATCGGGCGTTGTACTGGACATATGTGTTTCAGTTTCCGGGTGACCACTATATATTGCGGTTGACATAATACTAAAAGACACGGTTCAAACCGTGTCTTTTATTGCGTTTTTACGAAGAAATCCAGTATTCATGCGGTTTCTGCAGGTGCATTGAACAATTTTCACAAAAATAACATACATCATTCTTCTATTATTCAAGTCCACTATATCTTGACTAACTTCAAAATCGTGGAATACAATATGTAGTGCACGGCCATGGAAAGCACACTATATATTCCGGGGGAAAACAGCGTGCAATTATGATAAAACCGTAGTTTGATCGGGGGATTTTTTATGAAGATAATCAAGAGAAGCGGCAGCGAGGTGCCTTTTGACATTGAGAAGATAACGGCGGCGGTACGCAAGGCCAACGAGAGTGTTATTGAGACCGAGAGGATGACGGAGAAGCAGATCGACGTCATCTCCGACAATATGCTCACTCAGTGTTCAAGGATACCCAGGTCTCTTTCCGTGGAAGAGATCCAGGATATGGTCGAGAACGAGATCATGAACCAGAGGGCTTTTGCCGTCGCAAGATCTTATATCACTTATCGTTATAAGAGACAGCTCGTCCGTAAGTCCAATTCCACCGATGAGCAGATCCTTTCTCTCATCGAGTGCAATAACGAGGAAGTAAAGCAGGAGAATTCCAACAAGAATCCCACCGTCAACAGCGTTCAGCGTGACTATATGGCCGGTGAGGTCAGCAAGGATATCACCAAGAGATTCCTTCTTGATGAGGATATCGTTGAGGCTCACGAGGCAGGACTTATCCATTTCCATGATGCGGACTATTTTGCACAGCATATGCATAACTGCTGCCTTGTCAATCTCCAGGATATGCTGCAGAACGGAACCGTCATCAGCGAGACCATGATCGAGAAGCCTCATTCCTTCTCCACCGCATGCAATGTCGCAACTCAGGCAATCGCCCAGATCGCTTCATCACAGTACGGCGGACAGAGTATCTCTCTTTCCCACCTTGCGCCTTTCGTACAGATCAGCCGTGAGAAGTTCAGGCAGACTGTAAGGGAAGAGATGGAGGATGCCGGCATCAAGGTTACCGAAGAGGAGATCAACAAGGTCGCCGAGATGAGAGTCCTTGATGAGATCAAGGCAGGAGTCCAGACCATCCAGTACCAGGTCATCACACTCATGACCACCAACGGACAGGCTCCTTTCATAACCGTATTCATGTATCTTGACGAAGTTCCCGAGGGACAGACAAGGGATGACCTTGCAACCGTCATCGAAGAGATGCTCAAGCAGCGTATCAAGGGCGTCAAGAATGAAAAGGGCGTATATATCACCCCCGCATTCCCCAAGCTCATCTATGTCCTTGACGAGGATAACGTCGATAAGGGCAGCAAGTATTATTATCTGACCGAGCTTGCCGCTAAATGTACCGCAAAGAGAATGGTTCCCGACTATATCTCCGCAAAGGTCATGAAGGAACTCAAGGGCGGCAATGTCTATACATGTATGGGATGCAGAAGCTTCCTTACCTACGAGCCCGGTGTCCAGAATGTGGACGGAACTCCCAAGTTCTACGGAAGATTCAATCAGGGCGTCGTAACCCTCAACCTTGTCGATATCGCATGTTCGTCGGGCGGAGACATGGAGAAGTTCTGGAACATCTTCGATGAGAGGCTTGAACTCTGCCACAGAGCACTCATGGCAAGACATAACAGACTTAAGGGAACCCTTTCGGATGTTGCTCCCATCCTCTGGCAGTACGGCGCACTTGCAAGACTGCAGAAGGGTGAGAAGATCGACAAGCTCCTTTATGACGGATACTCGACCATCTCCCTCGGATATGCGGGACTCTGCGAGTGTACCAGATATATGACGGGCAAGTCACATACCGATCCCACCGCAACACCTTTTGCGCTTGAGGTCATGCAGAAGTTAAACGACGCCTGCAAGAAGTGGAGAGGCGAATCCAATATCGCATTCTCACTTTACGGAACTCCTCTCGAGTCCACCACATACAAGTTTGCAAAGTGCCTCCAGAAGCGCTTCGGCATCATCCCCGGCGTTACCGATAAGAGCTATATCACCAATTCTTATCATGTACATGTAACCGAGAAGATCGATGCTTTCGAAAAGCTCAAGTTCGAATCACAGTTCCAGGCGCTTTCACCCGGCGGTGCCATCAGCTACGTTGAGGTTCCCAACCTTCAGGACAACATCGAAGCTGTCATCTCCGTAATGCGTTACATCTATGACAACATCATGTACGCAGAGCTCAATACCAAGAGCGATTACTGTCAGGTATGCGGATACAACGGAGAGATCCAGATCGTAAATGATAAGGACGGCAAGCTCATCTGGGAATGCCCCAACTGCGGAAACCGCGATCAGAACAAGATGAACGTCGCAAGACGTACCTGCGGCTACATCGGAACACAGTTCTGGAACCAGGGCAGGACACAGGAGATCAAGGAAAGGGTTCTGCATCTTTGATCGGGGCAGCCCTGTTACATAATTTCAGTTTAATAACGGTCATCAAAAAACAGGTCTTCGTATGAGGATCTGTTTTTTTGATCCCTGTGCTCGTGTATAATGAATATGCTGCGAATGTGACGCATATCCGGAAGCGCTCGTCATATAGGGCAGGAGGGAAGAGATATGAAAAAACAGATTTTTATATTGATGACCGTTATGATCCTGATGCTTTCCGGATGCGGAGCTGCCGGGCAGGATCCCGCAGACAGTCTGGATCCCGGTCCCGGAGCTGCTTCCGGAAAAGACATAAAGATAAGCAGTATCATGTTCCTGACCGCAGAGGAAAATCCGGAGAACATCTGGAAGATCGAGTGGCCGAACAGATATTTTGCCGGCTCGGATGAGCATATACTGAAGAGCGGATGGAAAGAAATAAGCGATGAGGATATAGAGTATATCCTTTCGCATGCGGAGGAATATTCGAAGAATTATCAGACAGGCAGCAGATTTCTGTGCTATGTAAATATAAGTGTCATCGAAAACGGAAACCTCCATTATGGTTATGCTTTCCCGGTCTATGACAGGTATCCGGAGGGCTTTGATGAATTTGCACAGCGTCTTGATGCCATATTCGGAGATGACAGGACCTACATACGTACGGATGGGAATATCCGGGAGATCACACCGGATTATTTTACTTTGCTGACAGGAATAACGGATGACGATGTGACAGAGGGAACGGTGGCGGAGCTCATCGATCATCTCGGGATCACAGATCTGAATGTGCTTAACGGTATATACCTGCATAACTATCGGATTAAGATGATTGCCGAAGACTATTATATATGCAGGTATTTGCGTTATGATATAAGGAGTGCTCCGTCAACGGATGAAGAGTGTGCCGAATATGCGGAGATGCTCTTTGAAGAGCTGGGTGCTGAAGGGGATCTTACAAAGGGTGCATCCGAATGGTACGATAATGAATGGTACGAGTTTGCATACGGGGATAAGATCGTCCGGGTATACAGATCCGAACTTACGGTTGATGATATCCGTAACTACGGCGGATGGGTCGACTCTTATTCCGTGAGCGGCAAACTGTATGAAAATACCCAGCCGCCTTCAAGCGAATGGGATGGCTATGATGCTTTCGATTATACATACAACAAAGATTACAGATTTCTCATAGCTGTCAGTGAGTCATATTCCAGGGAAAAAGAAGTTTTTCTTGAGGTGGCTCATGCCGTAGAGAGGATCGATAACAGAGAATGAATATGAGAGAAATTGAACATCTCACCGGAACAATAAAAGAGCTGCTTCCCGTGCGCAGGCCTGACGGATACAAAGGCACCTTCGGAAAGGTATTTATTTTTTCCGGAAGCTGCGGAAGCGCAGGATGCGCATTGCTTGCGGGGAAGGCCGCTTACAGGGCGGGAGCCGGAATGGTTAAGATCTCTTCACCCGAGTGCAACAGGGTGATCATACAGACTGCACTGCCCGAGGCACTTTATGATACGGGTTCTTTTACCGGAGAAAGGGTGGAAATTATCCGGAGATGGAGCGATGTGTTTCTGGCCGGACCCGGTATAGGAACGGATAAGGGAGCCGAAGAGCAGCTGAGGTGTCTTATCACGGAAAGCGCCGAAATGCCGATCGTTCTGGATGCGGATGCGATAACTATAATGACCTTTGAAGGCGGCAGAGATATAGCCGATATCATAAAGCGGCAGACGTCCGGAGGAAGGCAGATAATACTCACGCCTCACAGGGGCGAGCTGCTCTCGCTCACATATATCCTTCCCGGGGAGATCAGAGAGGGGATATCGGAGGAGATCTCGAATGTCGTCCGTTATTCCGGAGCTTCATCCGACCTGTCAAGGCTTGAGATTGCTCTGGCCGTATCGCAGCATCTCGGATGTACTGTTGTGGCAAAAGGCGCCGTGACGTATACAGTTACACCCGGAAGGGATATAATATGTAACGATGACTGCGGCAATTCGGGAATGGGAACCGCGGGGAGCGGAGACGTTCTTGCCGGAATCATAGCGGGACTTCTTGCCCAGGGTATGGACGCACATACCGCCGCATCCCACGGAGTAAGGATCCATGCGCTTGCGGGAGACAGAGCTGCTGCCGCAAAATGCGAACATGCACTTATGGCCGGTGACATTCCGGAATATATATATTAGAGTTGAACAAAAGGACCGTCACCATTTTACAGATGGTGTACAAAAGGACCGTCCCCGTGTTCACTCAAAAACAAGGAGGTAAAAATGCTCGCACTTGCACTGATCCCCGGGATCATTCTTTTTTTTGCGGTATGGAAATTCGATACCGTTGAAAAAGAATCCCCAATTCTTCTTCTCAAGCTCTTTCTGTCAGGTGTCCTGGTGATGCTGGCGGATATTTTCATCAGAACCCTCGGCCACAATCTGATGGAGCAGAGCTATAACGGTTCTTCGATCCTTCTGTACATCTTCATCGATTCCTTTATCTTTACGGCGCTCATCGAAGAAGGCGGAAGATTCCTGGCACTTAAGCTGCTGACCTGGAAGAACAGGGAATTCAATTATACCTTTGATGCGATCGTTTATGCCGTCACCGTTTCGGTCGGTTTTCTGCTGACGGAAAATATCACTTATCTCATCAAATACGGCTCTGCGGTAAATCCCGCAAAACTGATCCTTCCGCTTCTTTCACAGATATTCATTTCCGTACTCATGGGATATTTTTACGGACGCGCTAAGCTCTATGCGGGCAGCGGAGATGTAAAAAATGCAAGGCTCTGCACCCTGGAAGCAATTCTTGTACCCCTTGTACTTCACGGCATGGGTGATATGTGCATAGCGACCGGAAAGACTGTTTTCATCGTTATATATGTGATCTATGCCCTGCTGCTCATCTCATTTGCTGTTTTCTGCCTGATCGGGATGAAGAAGAACGATTCCGAGATCGAATGGACCTGGAATGATACGGACGATAACGATCCCTTTGAGATCGACGTTACATCCCTGATCCTGAGCCGTAAGAAAGCTGCTGAAAAGGAGGACGGTAATGAAAGTAAAATGTAATTACTGCGAGCAGCTGATAGATGAAGGACAGAAATATTGTCCCAACTGCGGCGCTTCAATGCCTACCGCAAACCGTACAGCTTCAGATCAGCCCAAGACCATTGAAGAACTTAAGGCGTGGTATAAGGCACATAACCTTCCTCCCGAAGACGTCACCAGATTTTTTATCGGAAAAGATTACAGGCAGCCTAAAGCCTTCGGTATCTACAAAGCTCCGGACGGCGATTTTGTTGTGTATAAAAACAAGTCGGACGGACAGAGAGCGATCAGATACAAAGGCGTGGATGAAGAGTACGCCGTCAACGAGATCTATCAGAAGCTCAAATCCGAGATTGCGGATCAGAAGAGCCGTTCAGCATCTTCAAGGGCTTCGGCACCTTCCCGCAAACGATCCAAATCCACTGACGGGGCTTCGGTCATATTACTGATCGTCAAGATCCTGTTGTTTACCCGTTTCGGATGGGCGATCATCGGTATGTTTATCGCCTTTTTGGTCATGATCTTCGATCATACGCCAACAAGAGGATATTACAGATATAACGGGAATGATTATTATTACCAGGGCGGTTCCTGGTATTCCTATGACAGCGATTACGATACCTGGGATTTCCTGGATGATGATTTTCTGGATGATATCATTACCGATGATACCGCGTCGGATTACAGGGTATACGATCACAGCGGTACGGATTTCGAGGATACCGACTGGTATTACGAAAGCAGTTCCTCGTCTTCATCAAGCTACGATTATGACTGGGATTCAAGCAGTTCGTGGGATTCGGACAGTTCCTGGGATTCGTACGATTCCTGGGATTCGGGCAGCTCAAGCTGGGATTCCGACTGGTGATGAAAGGATCTTTGAATTTAATTACCGTAGATATGTTCTGCGCCGGACGGACATTGCTCCGAACCGGCGCAGAACTGTAATGATCATAAAACTGCCATGAGGATAGATAAATTTCTTGCAGACAATTCCATAGGTACCCGTAAGGAGATAAAGGCGATCGTCAAGGCCGGACGCATCACCGTAAACGGCGAGCGGGCAGGGGACCCCGGAATGCATATAGACCCCGAAAAAGATATCATCTCCCTGGACGGATCGGTCATAGAATACGAACGGTTCCATTACTATATGCTGAATAAGCCTGCCGGAACCGTGTCCTCTACGAGAGAGGGGGCTTCCGTGACAGTCGTTGAGCTTCTTGCCGCAGAGAATGTCAAGAACCTCTCACCCGTGGGACGCCTCGACAAAGATACCGAAGGTCTTCTCATACTGACAGACGACGGAGCCCTCCTTCACGATCTGATCTCCCCTTCAAAACATGTGGGAAAAGAATACCTTGTTCATACCGAAAAGCCTCTGAGCGACAGCGACATAAGAACCCTCGAAGGCGGAGTGGATATAGGCGATGACAAGCCGACCCTTCCCGCTCATGCGGTGACAAGGGAGGACGGTCTTCACCTCACCATCTACGAAGGCAGGTTTCACCAGGTCAAGAGGATGCTCGAAGCCGTAGGCAACAAAGTCCTTTACCTCAAGCGCCTTCGCATGGGAGACCTTACCCTCGATCCTTCCCTCGCCCCCGGCGAATACCGCAGACTCACCCCCGAAGAACTTTCCCTCCTCAGGTAATTCTGCGGGAAACATCCCCGTGTCCCACAATCAGCTCTTGTATCTTTTCGGGGAAAAGTGGTAATATGTTTTCTTGGATTTTGGAGACGGGCCTGCTCATGGACCATCGTTTCCGGAATCCCGATAATATTGTAAAGGGGTGCCAGGGATCCCCGAGGACATGGATCCCAGCTGAGATCGGCCGCAGAGCCGGAACCCTTCAACTTGATCCGGGTAATGCCGGCGTAAGGAGGAAAGAAAATGTTTTGGAATGCAGAAGACGGTTATTATGTTCTGAATGAGAACGGCTACAGCGCACTGGTCGTTATCGCCATACTGGTGATGATACTGATCGATGTGCTCAGAGGCAGAAAGGCTGCTCCAGGCAGCACAAAGAAGCTGCCCGTTACCACAGTCACTTTTGCCGGTGCATCTATCGCACTTGCGTATGTTTTGTCTTTCATCAGGGTTTATCGTATGCCCTGGGGAGGCTCCATCACTCTTATGTCCATGTTCTTCGTGGCTTTTGTCGGATATCTTTTCGGACCCGGTGTCGGATTCTCCGCTGCTTTTGTCTACAGTATCCTCGAGTTCATACAGGATGGCGGTTCATATATGCTCTCGCCCCTTCAGGTTCTTTGCGATTACTTCCTCGCATTTACCGTTCTCGGTGTATCCGGATTTTTTAAAGGCAAAAAGAACGGACTTATCATCGGCTATATAGTCGCAGTCATGTGCAGGGGTGTTTTCCATACCATCGGCGGATATCTGTACTGGATGGACTATATGCCCGAGAATTTCCCCGCATCACTTTCGGCTGTTTATCCCATTCTCTATAATTACGCATATCTTGTTCCCGAAGCGATCCTCACAGTCATCATCGTACTGCTTCCTCCCGTCAGGAAGGCTCTTGCCGGAGTAAGAAGGATGGCAGACACCATGTAAAAAAAGAGGCAGAAATGGACAGAGAAAAAATAATCGTCAGGACCAGCGTTGCAGGTATCGCCGCAAACGTTCTGCTTGCATCGGCCAAAGCCGTTATAGGTGCTTTGAGCGGATCCATAGCAGTCATTACGGATGCGGTCAACAATCTGACCGATGTCATGAGCAGTGTCATCACTATCATCGGAGCAAAGTATGCCGTAAAGCGCCCTGACAAAGAGCACCCGCTCGGACATGGCAGAGCTGAATATATCAGTGCTGCCGTGATCTCTGTCCTTGTCCTCTATGCCGGCGTCACAGCCGCGATAGAATCATTTAAAAAGATAATCCACCCCGGTGACATCTCCTACGATATGATCCAGGTGGGTATTCTGACAGCCGCTGTCATCGTTAAAGTCTTCCTCGGAAGATACGTCAGTGCCGTCGGAAAAAAAGTTCGCTCGGACGCCCTTATGGATTCGGGACGTGACGCAACGAGCGATGCAATGATATCTCTGGCGACCGTTCTGGCCGCCGTGGTCTTTTTGATCTTCCATATTTCTGTTGAAGGATACGTAGGTATCCTGATCGGTATTTTCATCATCAAAGCAGGTATAGAGATGCTTATGGGCACCCTTGGCGATATACTCGGCAGAAGAGCCGATTCCGAGATCACCAGGAAGATCCGTGAGAGCATATGCGAGATAGAGGGAGTACACGGAGCTTACGATCTGATACTCCACAATTACGGACCCGATAAGTTCATGGGCTCCGTCCATGTTGAGGTGGATGCTTCCAAAAACGCCGATGAGATCGACAATCTCTCCAGGCGCATCACCCATACCATATATGCAAAATACGGTGTCATCATTGAGGCCGTCGGAATATATTCAAGAGACGATATCCACCCCGAGACATCGGGCATGAGGGAGAAAGTCTCAGACATAGTTTTTTCCCATGAACATGTCATGCAGATGCACGGCTTCAGGGTCGACTATGAAAACAAGCTGATCTACGCGGATATCATAATCGGATTTGACGCACCCGACAGGGAAGCGATACATAAGAGGATAATCGAAGAGATCGCTGAAAGCTACCCGGATATGAAGCCCATGATAGTTCTTGATATAGATGCGGCAGACTGATATATGTAAAACCGGTCATAGACCGGACCCGGAGGATTTGTTATGAACGGAAGATTTTTGGTTGATACGGGCCGCCCCAATGCGCTTGTCACGGGGGCTTCCAGAGGCATAGGAAAAGCCATTGCCCATAAGCTCGCTTCGGACGGATACGATCTCATCCTCACATGCAAGAATTCCATTGGAGAGCTTGAAAAATACGCAGAATCCCTTTCGGATGAATTCGGCATCGCATCGGTTGCCGAGAGAGTCGATATGTCCCGTTCGTCGGATGTAAGGGAGCTTTTTGAAGGGATCACGGATCTTGACGTTCTCATCAATAATGCCGGGATCTCACACATCGGTCTTTTACAGGACATGACCGACGAAGAGTGGGACGAAGTCATCTCCACGAATCTTTCGTCTGCTTTTTATACATGCCGCCAGGCAATCCCTCTTATGCTTAAGAAGCATTCCGGAAGGATCCTCAATATCTCATCTGTCTGGGGAAATGTGGGCGCATCCTTAGAGACTGCCTACTCCGCATCCAAGGGCGGACTCAACGCCTTCACAAAGGCTCTGTCCAAGGAACTTGCCCCCAGCCTCATAGCTGTAAATGCCATATCCTGCGGAGTCATCGATACCGAGATGAACGCGGTTTTTTCCGAAGAGGATATGAATGAACTGAAAAAAGAGATACCTGCGGACCGCATCGGAACTCCCGAAGAGGTCGCGGATCTTGTGTCTCTCGTCTTAAAAGCACCTCTCTATATGACCGGCCAGATCATAACTCTGGACGGTGGATGGACCTGATCCGGCCTGTCCGTATCACTCTTAACGGATTGTTTTTTCCGCAATGGTATTGTAAAATTCTAGGTAGCAGGCTTTTTTAAATAAAGGAGCATACTATGCTGGGAACGCTGATACCTCTATTTGATTCGGAAACTCAGGTAAGAGCATATTCCGTTTTCGCCCAAAAGCATAATTCCTATTTATATCCGGGTCTTCTTGGAACCGGTTATCTTGACGGTTCAGGCTCCATTCCCGGAATTGAGATAGTGGAGAGCATGGGTGTCGAGACCCTCACCGACGGCAAGACAGTATTTGTCGAGGTTAATAATGTTGCGATCTTTTCCGATATTGATTCGCAGTTCTCAGACTCCCACGAGAAGCTTGTCCTGCTGTTCGATCATACAGTCACTCCCACCGAGATGTACATAAACAGACTTAAGGAGCTCAAGGCATCCGGCTATAAGCTTGCGGTCAGAAGGATCGCGGTGAAGCAGTTTGAGGAATATAAGAGCATCTTAAGTCTCGTCGATTATATAATGCTCGATCACACCAAGATCGACATCAGGATAGCAAGAGTGTATTTCCAGAAGGTCTATCCCGGAGTATCCCTCATTGCGGTCAATGTAAATACGCAGGAAGACTATGACACACTTACTTCCGGCGGCGGATACGATCTCTACGAGGGCAAGTTCTTCAGGCTTCCCAAGATAAGCGATGAAAAAGATGTCAGCCCCATGAAGGCTACATATGTGGAGCTCCTCAACATCGTTAACGATCCGGATTTTGAGCTCGACAAGGCAGCAGGCGTCATCGAGCATGATACCGCACTCGTCATTTCGCTCCTTTCCATGGTCAACCGTATGACCGTCAATTCCGGTATCTCCACCGTAAAGCACGCAGCAGCGATGCTCGGTCAGAGGGAACTCAAGAAATGGATCAACACAGCGGTATCCAGGGAACTGTGCGCGGATAAGCCCGGCGAGATAATCAGGATATCACTGATCCGTGCGAGACTTGCCGAGAAGATCGCACCGGTCTTCGGACTTGCGGCTTATTCATCGGAGCTCTTCCTTATGGGACTTTTCTCAGTCATCGACGCTATGCTCGACAGGCCCATGAAAGAGGCACTGGAGATGGTCAGGGTGTCCAGGGATATAGAGAACGCCCTTCTCAAGGGAGCCGGAAAATATGCCCAGATACTTGATTTCATCATAGCTTATGAAAGCGGCAACTGGTCCGAAGTATCAAGACAGCTCATCCTCCTCAAGGTGGAAGATTCTGTGATCTACGATGCCTATACGGAAGCACTGCAGTGGTTCAGGGATCTCTTCTATGCTGAGGATAAGCCTGCAAAAAAATAAAAACCAAAAACCCGGCCGCGCCTTGAAAGGGTGCGGCTTTTTTTAGGAGAAACCATGGATATAGAAACAATACGCGATACCATAGACAGGTTCTACGAAGAAGGAAGGGCCTCCGATGCTGAGGAACTGCTCCTCGGAGCGGCCGCGGTTGCATCGGACGAGGGAGACCTTCACCTGCTTCTTCAGATCCTGAACGAACTCATCGGCCATTACAGGGAGACCGGTCAGTGGGAGAATGCATTTGAGATTTCTGACAGGGCTGTCATGCTCGCATCGGAGATCTATCCCGAAAATTCAGTTCCCTATGCCACGACGCTCCTCAATGCCGCCTCAATGTACAGGGCTGCGGGCAGACTTGATCTTTCCCGGGAACTCTATATGAAGGTTGAGCGGATCTATGCCGTGACCCTTGATGAAAATGACATGCTCTATGCAAGTCTTTATAACAACGAAGCCCTTCTCTGCCAGGAGCAGGGCAGGTTTGCGGAGGCTAAGGCGCTTCTCTTAAAGGCGCTTTCCATCGACCGTGCAAACGGAAGGGAATATGAAGAGGCGGTCTCTCTTGCAAATATCGCAGCCACCATGATACAGCTCGGAGAAGCGGAAGGAGCCCTTGAGGCCGCAGAATCCTCCGTAGCTCTTTTTGAAAGCCTGGGCGTTGCGGACCAGCACCTCTGTGCCGCGCTTTCCGCAATGGGCAGCTACTATTACATAAAGGGAAAATTCGATCCGGCCGCCGCATGCTTCAAACAGGCTATGGACATAATGGAGAACGTCCTCGGAAAGAACGGCTATTACGAGAGGCTTAAGGAAAATTACGATTCCTGCATAAAAGC
>CAMNEB010000040.1 GCA_946536155.1 uncultured Lachnospiraceae bacterium
GAGAAATACTTCCGCACATCTTCTATCCACAGGATGAGCGTTATTCCGAATACCAGTATGATCGTAAAAGCATATCCCCAGCTAAGGTTTGCATCAAGAGCCCTCGCCCCCTCCTCGCTCAGGAGAAAATACTCCATATATCCGAATGCCGCGCATATCCATGCAAACAGAAGGTATCTGTTTTTCAGAAGATCCTTTATATGGAATGCCGTGACCATGAGCGGAAATGCTATGGAGAGGAAACTTACCGGGATCAGATACCCCGTATGTGCCGTCATCGCCCTGCCGGGAGCTATTACGATGCCGGAACCCGCAGATCCTCCTCCGAAGAGAGAACCGTTCTGGAGCAGCATCACGATAAAGGACGGTATGACGGATGATGCAAAAACAAGAAGCCTTGGTACCGGTGCATTCCTGCGCACAATGTCTATGATCAGAAAGACCAGCATCGCGGGAGCAGCAGCAAGGAAGAAATTGGGCTTTGCCGCGGTCGTCAGTGTCAAAAGAAGCGTAAAAACAAAATATGACTTCGGTGTCAGTTTTTTGGAGATATCCTTTTCCGTCTTCATGTACACAAGGATCGTCCACAGTCCGAGCCATTTCATCATCAGATAGGTGGAGTTATGCCATATGGACGATGTGTGCATTCCCATATATCTTCCGTCGGATAATCCCCTTACATAACAGGGCATGACGATGTTCAGCAAAAGAGCCAGCAAAAGCTCCGCGCCTCTTCCGTATTTTTTCTCCGTGATCTCACCTATAAGGGATGCGGAGAAAAGAACGGATAAAAACGCAAACACACCAAGTATCACGCATAAGACGTTAAGCAGTCCCATGCCGTTTAATCCGATTATTATCAGGGAAATGAGCGAATATATCAGTCCGTCGTCAAGCGCGAGGCTTATATGAGCCGGAAGATCCGATTCGTACACAGAGCCCGACTCCCATCCCATGAACCTGTAATAAAGAAATATGCATGCCGCGGTGTAAAGGGCGGTGAGCACATATGCGGTTAATCCCAAAATCCTGCGGAGGTTTTTATCAGACATAGAAATATCCTCCGGTATACAGAAGGGCAAAGAATGCGATGCCGCATCCGAGATGCCACACATACACTGCCCACTGAAGCACAAGGAGCGGTGCGGGCTGTTTTTTCTTCATCGTATTTTCAATAAGGATCATCAGTCCGGCAATGAACACGAAGAATATCCCGTACATATATCCCCAGGCAAAATTATTGTGTACGAACCTGTCACCCTTTTCATACAGGAGCAGGAATTCAAGGAAACCCGCCATCATGAATTCCCATGCAAAAGAGAATACACCATGGTCCTTCAGTGACTTAAGGTTAAGGAGCAGCACAAGTCCGGGAAAAGCATTTGCGAGCATCACGGCAAGAACGATATTGTCCGTGTATACGCCCCATGCATCGCCGAGCCCGATACCTATGCCTCCGCCCTCACCCGCATGGGATGAAGAACCGAAGACTCCGCCGAACTGAATGAGTAAGGTTATGAACGTAGGGACTGCCGTTGAGAGCAGCAGCAAAAAAGCACGGATCTTTTTTCCCTTTGAAAGGATCAGCCTGACAAACATATGCACCGCCGCGGCGGAAATGAGCACGAGCGTAAAGCTGGGCTTGGTGAGGGTTGCAAGAAGGAGGAATACGGAAAAAGCGATGTATTCCTTTTTGTCCGCGCGCTCTTCATAGTATGTAAGGATATGTGCAAAAAGGAAAAATGCCGCTATGGCAAAGCCTCTTGCCGCAAGATATGTCTGGTTGTAATAGGGATTGGGAGAATAGACTCCCAGATTCTTAAGGTATATTCCGGGAAGATATATTCCCTCCGGGGGATAGAGCATCGATACGAAAAATACAGAATATGTGATCAGGAGTATGAATGCTTCGTAAGCAGCCCTGTTCTTATCACGTGAGGGTACAAGATCCGCAAGAGCCTTCAGCATGAAATACGAAAGCACCGCCGGTGAGAGGGAATTGAGGATCGTCGCAGAAAGTGCGGCCCCCATGCGTACGTCTGTAAAAAGTGCAATAAATTTTCCCAGCATAAAATAGACCGGATAAGGAAAATCAAATCCGCTGTCTATTCCCTGCATCTCCAGTATGTATGCATCCACATCGGATCCGTATGTCAGATAATCCGTATGGAAAGCCTGGTTTTTAAACAGCACGAACAAAAGGACTGTATATGCCGCAAGGAGCAGCAGATACACAGCCTTTGTCGAGGGTGCGGGACCGGTTACTGATGTTTTGGTCTTTTTACCGCTCATTCTACGGATACTACCTTATAATCCCTGTCTTCGACCGCCTTCTTAAGAACGTCGGAAGGCACATCAGATGTAAGTGTCACAACTGCGGTTCCCTTTTCGTGCGATACCTCAGCGCCCGCAACTCCGTCCAGCGCTTCGAGAGCCTTTTTAACGGTAGCCTCGCAGTGTCCGCACATCATTCCTTCTATAGTCACCTTCTTTGTCATGATCTCCTCCTTTGAGACCGGTTTTACGGTCTCTTTTTCTTCATCTGTCAAAAGTATTCTGTCTCTGTCAAATCCTTTAAGCCTTCTGTCATGCGACGCATCTCCCGGTCTGAAGAGATTAAGCCTGAGAGCGTTCAGACATACCGTAACGCTTGAAAGGCTCATTGCCGCAGCCCCCAGCATAGGGCTCATGGAAAGCCCGAACCTGCTGTATGCGCCCGCTGCCAGCGGTATCAGCAGCACATTGTATATGAAAGCCCAGAATAGATTTTCATGTATGACTGTGAGCGTTTTTCTCGAAAGCCTGAGTGCCGCGCATACATCAGAAAGAGACGATCTCATCAGCACCACATCTCCCGCATCTATCGCAACATCGGTCCCGGCACCTATGGCCATTCCGGTATCCGCAGCGGTAAGCGCGGGGGCATCGTTTATTCCGTCGCCCACCATGAGGACCTTGCCGGTCCTGCGCAGCTTCATTATAACCTTTTCTTTGCCGTCCGGTAAAACTCCGGACACAACCTCATCAACTCCGGCCTGTCTTGCTATGGCTCCCGCAGTTCCCGCATTATCTCCCGTGAGCATAACAGTCCTTAGTCCAAGTCTTTTAAGAGCTGCGACTGCTCCTGCGGAATCTTCCCTTATCACATCGCTCACGGCTATGATGCCGAGGAGCCTGTCTTCTTTTACAAAAAAGAGCGGCGTCTTTCCGTCTGAGGAAAGCTCATCTGATGCTCTGCGGGTATCTTCCGATATGCTGCAGTACCTGCCCGCAAACGAAGCATTTCCTCCGCAGTAAAATCTTCCGCCCGCACTGCCTTTAAGTCCGTTGCCCGGCAGGACGGTAAAATCTTCCGTATCAAAGGTCTTCGTTCCGAGCCCTTCGCAATATGTGACCACAGCCTTTGCCAGTGGATGTTCGCTCTTTTTCTCAAGAGAACAGGCGGCGGATAAAAGCTCATCTTTATCCGTGCCCTCTGCGGGTAATACGTCAGTCACGGAAGGTTCTCCGGCGGTAAGGGTTCCTGTCTTGTCCATGACAGCTATCGCAGATCTTCCCGCCTCTTCCAGTGCTGCGGATGTCTTAAACAGTATGCCGTTTCTCGCAGCTACACCGTTTCCCACCATTATCGCGACAGGAGTTGCAAGTCCGAGAGCACAGGGACAGCTGACGACGAGTACCGCTATCGCTCTGGTGAGGGCATAGGGAAGAGCCGCGCCCGTTATGAGCCAGATGACAAATACTATGAGTGATACAGCCATCACGGAAGGAACAAATACTCCGGACACCTTGTCCGCTACCCTTGCTATCGGAGCCTTGGTCGCAGAAGCATCCCTGACCATGCGTATGATCTCCGAGAGTGCCGTGTCTTCCCCGACTCTCTCGGCACTGCAGGTGATGAATCCCGATATGTTGATGCATCCGGCGGATACCCTGTCACCTTCGCTTTTATCCACGGGAATGGATTCTCCGGTAAGTGCGGATTCATTGACCGAGCTGCTGCCGCTTATGACGCATCCGTCAACGGGTATGCTCTCTCCGGGCCTTACCACATATGTATCTCCGACCTTTACCTCTTCTATGGGGACTGTTTTTTCCTCCCCGTTTACGACCACCACTGCGGTCTCCGGAGCGAGTTTCATCAGTGCCTTCAGCGCATCCGTCGTCTTTCCCTTGCTGAACGATTCGAGAGTCTTTCCCACGGTTATCAGCGTAAGTATCATCGCGGCCGATTCAAAATACAGCTCATTCATCAGTTCCATCTGATGATGCATATCAGCCCCGGTCATCCTGGCAAGAGTCACAAGACTGTAAATGTACGATACGCCGGAACCCATGGAAACCAGTGTGTCCATATTTGGAGCCAGGTGGATCAGCGACATGGTCCCGCTTATGAAAAACTTCCTGTTAACTATAAGGATCAGTCCCGAGATCACTGCCTGGATCACGGCGGAAAGGAGCATATCATGATCTGTTCCGAACGGCATCGGCAGTCCAAACATCATGACACCCATTCCGAAATACATAAGGACCGCCAGCAAAACAGCCGAGATCACGAGCCTTTTTACAAGAGCCGGAGTCTCCGTATCCGCGAGCTCTCCGTTTTTACCGGGTCCTCCTTTTCCGGATCCGTCATCGGCGGAGCTTGCTCCGTATCCGGCTTTTTTTACGGCAGCGATTATCTCGGCATCCGATGCTTCGCCCTCCACCGTCATTGAATTCGTTAAAAGAGAAACGCTGCAGGAGCTTACACCTTCAAGAGCACCGACCGCCTTCTCCACATGTGCCTGACAGGCCGCGCATGACATGCCCGTCACATTAAACCTCTTACTGTCTGACATAAACACCTCGAATGAACACGCTAATCCCCGTCCTCCCCGGCAAACCTCACGTACTCGTCATCCCTGGCTGTATGTTCATCCTCAGCCGGGAGCTTACCGAAAAACGATATGAGAAAAGGGACCGAGATCAGCGAAGAAAGAATATCCGCACACATCTGGGAGCACTGAATCCCCGTAAATCCGATGAAGTGCGGAAGTATCAACAGGAACGGAATATAACAGAGTCCGGATCGTAAGCTGGAAAGTATCGAAGCCTTTGTCGATTCGCCGACACTCTGCAAAAGCATATTTGCAACAACGGATACGGGCTGGATGACGGCGGCCACGCACATGAATCTGAGCGCCGGAACGCCGAACCTGACCACCTCCGGATCATCCCTGAACAGTCTTATGATCTCCGTGGGATGCGTAAATACGGCTAACGCCACAAGCGACATTATGATCGTCCCCGCACGCCAGGTGACAAAAGCCGCTCTCCTGACCCTGGAATATTTTTTTGATCCGTAATTGAATGCGGAAACCGGCTGGAAGCCCTGGCCTATGCCTATCATGGAGCTTGCTATCAGCATGAGCACCCTGCCGTCAATGGTCATGGCAGCGATCGCAGCATCTCCGTAAGGCTTTGCACACAGATTCAGGGTCATGGTGGATAAAGCTCCGAAGAGCTGTCTGATGAGACTCGGAAGACCTGTCCTTATTATCTTCACCGCAGAGGAAAGCACTGCGGAGGCAGGCGTTGTCTTAAGGACGCTCAGTTTGATGTTACTGATGGTCTTGCCGGACAGGAACATATACAAAAGAATGGCAAAGCTGACATACTGGGATATCATGGTGGAAAGTGCGGCACCCGTTATCCCCAGTCCCAGCCCGAACATGAGGATCGGATCCATTATCATATTCAGGACTCCGCCCGAGACCAGGCCGAACATTGCAAAAAACGCACGTCCCTCATATCTCATGACATTGTTCAGAACGCAGCTCATCGCAAGTGCGGGCCCCGAGAGCAGAATAAAAAAGGCATAAGTCCTGGCAAAGGGATAGATCGTGTCGGTGCTTCCCATGATATACATGAGCGGCCTGATCGCTATAAGTCCCGCTGCCGCAAGAAGAAGACCGGTAAGACATGCACCGGCAAGTCCTGTCGTAAGAGTCCTGTCGGCTTCCTGCTTTTTGCCGGAGGCCAGAAACCTTGCTATCATGGATCCCGAGCCCTGACCGTACATAAAACCGAAAGCCTGGAAAACAGCCTGTACGCTCATGACTATTCCGACAGCGGCGCTTGCGCTCGTTCCCAGCTTTCCCACAAAATACGAATCCACCAGATTGTAGATCATGGTGGTCAGCATGCTTATCACCGTAGGGACTGCCAGTGTAAATATCAGTCTCCCCGGCGGGGTAAGGATCATCTTTCTGTACTGTTTTGCATCATCTGCATTCATTTATTATTTCAGTTCTCCGAGAACTTCTTCCTTGCTGTGAGCGGCAAGGACCCTGAGGGCAAGCTCCCTGCACGAAGCGGCGCTCATCTCCTCAACGGCCTTCTTGACCCTGAGTATCCTTGAAGGATCGACGCTGAAGGACTTAACGCCCAGTCCCACGAAAACCGGGATCATCCTGACATCCGCAGCGGCTTCACCGCATATCCCCACAGGTATCCTGGCACGGGATGCGGCATTGCATATCTCTCCCAGAGCCCTTATGACAGCGGGCTGGTATATGCTGCAAAGCTCGCTCATAAAAGGATTGCCCCTGTCGGCGCACATAATGTACTGGGCAAGATCGTTGGTGCCTACGGAAAAGAAATCCGCAGACTGCGCAAGTTCGTCCGCACACATGACCGCAGCCGGAGTTTCTATCATGCATCCGAGTTTTATATTGTCCTCAAAGGAAAGCTTTCTCTCCGAAAGCTCATCCATGCATTCGTCTATGAGCAGTCTTACTCTTTCGATCTCATCCGCGGAAGAGACCATCGGCAGCATTATGCTTATGTTTCTGCCGTATGCGGCACGTAGAATGGCTCTGAGCTGTTTCTTAAAACTGTCCGTATCAAGGAGCGATGCTCTTATCCCTCTTACCCCGAGCGCCGGATTTTCTCCTTCTTCATCAGAGGAAATGGCGATCTTGTCGCCTCCCGCATCAAGCGTCCTGATGCAGACATTATTTCCGCCGAACGCATCGGCGATCCCGGAATAGATGACCACCTGGTCATCCTCTGACGCCTCCGCAGCATCGTTCATAAAGATAAACTCGGTCCTTACAAGTCCTGCGCCGTCGCATCCTGCGGTGGCAGCGGGAACGCTTTCCGAGCCTATATTACTCAGGATGAGTATCCTCCTGCCGTCAAGAGTCATGCATATCCCTGCGGAAGTATTTTCTTCCTTTGCCAGGTTTCTTGCGGCGCTGTCAGCCTTCATCCTGTACCACTGTTTTTCATCTTCCGAAGGTCTTATTATCACGATGCCGTCATATCCGTCAACGATGCACTCCCTTCCGGGCTGCGCATCCTCTTCGGAAAAGTCTGTACCGAACACTGCCGTAAGGCCCATGGATCTCATAAGGACCGCGGCATGTGAAGCCGTCGTCCCTTTTCTCATGACAACAGCCCTGACCGCACTCTTCTTAAGTGCCATGATCTCGGCAACGGAAAGAGAATCCGCAAAAATGACATCACCGTCACCTTTGCCTGCTTCCGCGGTCATTTCAGCGGCAGGACCTTCACCGTCAGTTTCGGAGTGAAGATAAAACAGGATACCCTGCATCACTTCATCAAGGTCCTCGCTTCTTGACATGATGGTCTCGTCTCCGGATGACTCGAGCATATCCCTGTATCTGTCACACGTAAGTTCAAGTGCTCTCTCGGCACTTACCCCGGAATCGATATATGCCGTCACGCTCTCAGACAGAGCGGGATCCCTGGCGATCATTATCTGAGCGCCTAAGATATCCCTGCCATCGCTTTCTCCGGACTCAGCCGCGATCTTTTTCATGCTGCTCTCATATTCCAGCAGGGCATCAAAAAAGCGCATCCTCTCGGTTCCGGGATCTGTATTCTCCCGGGCCTTTACCGGGGACACATATACGATCTTACGGCTGATGTGTCCTATGACCGTTCCTTCATTTATGGGAATTCCGTTATACCTCATCAAGCACCCTCATGATCTCATCGTAATCGGGGAGTTTTCCGCGGAACACCGCAGCGCTTCCGGCGGCGATACCCAGTTTGAGTGCATATCCGTAATCTTTTTCGTCAAGGAAGCCCTTGATGAATCCTGCGGTCATGGAATCTCCCGCACCGAATGCACCGAGTGCTTTTCCCTTCGGAGCCTTTGCCGTATGGACTTCGCCGGTCTTATCGATAAGTATCGCACCGTCGCCGCCCATGGAGACGATCACGTTCTCAGCACCTGCTTCTTTAAGTTTACGCGCTTCCGATATGATCTCATCAGTGCTGCCGAGTTCTCTTCCGGCAGCCTGGCACAGTTCTTCAAGATTGGGCTTTATCAGGAAAGGCTTGTATCCGAGAGCCTTCTTTAATCTGTCACCCGTCATATCGACCACGATCTTCACACCCTCGGGGACCGAGGAAAGAATCCTGTCAAGCATATCTTCGGGTGCTCTCGAAGGCATGCTTCCCGCAAGAACGAGTATGTCTCCGGAGGAACACTTCTCAAGCTTTTCACAGAGTTCATTTACCGAACCATCCTCAACAAGGGGCCCTGCGGCATTTAATTCCGTCTCTTCGAATCCTTCCCTTCCGTCATCGTAAGGCACTCTTATCTTGACGTTGATCCTGCTCATGCCGTTCCGGAAGGGCAGCATGATGAATCCCGTACGAAGTCCCTCCGCTCTGAGCGCTCCCTCTATCTCATCGCCGGTATTGCCCGCGATGAATCCGAGGGTCCTTGTGGGAACTCCGAGATTCTTTAATACGACAGACACATTGATCCCTTTTCCGCCGGCCCTGAGCTCTTCTCTTTCGGAGCGGTTCGTTCCCCCCTTTTTGGGAAAGGATGAGGGATACATCACATAATCAAGTGAAGGGTTAAGTGTTAATGTATAGACCATTTTATCTCCTTTTTGGCTTCAGCATGCTGAACAGAAGGAGCATGGGGAACAGCTCAAGTCTTCCGGTCAGCATATCGAAGATGAGTATTATCTTTGAAAAAGCGGAAAAGAATCCGTAATTGCACGTGGGACCGACGAGCGAAAGTCCGGGACCGATGTTGTTGATAGTCGCCGTAACTGCCGTAAAGCCCGTTGTAAAATCGTAATTCTCTATGCTTATGAGCAAAAGAGAAAGGAAAAATATGACAAAGTAAATGGATATGAAAACGTTGGTGGAACGTATGACGGGTTCCTTGACGGTGGATCCGTCCATCCTGAGAAGCTTGACCTCCCTGGGATGACGGAGCACGGAAAGTTCCTTTTTAAACTGCTTCATAAGGAGTACTATCCTGTAAACCTTGATACCGCCCGCGGTGGATCCCGAACATCCGCCGATCATCATGAGGATTATCAGCACGGTTCTGGAAAGCTCCGGCCACATATCGAAATCCGCAGTAGAGTAACCGGTTGTGGTTATGATGGATGCCACCTGGAAAAATGCCTGATGCACCGCCTGTCCGACGCTTCCGTAGATCTTGAAGATATTTACGGCTATGATGGCGGTGGAGGCGATTATGATCGCCACATAGTACCTTATCTCCTCGATATGGAAAGCTTCCTTGATCTTTCCGGATATTATCAGGAAATAAAAGGTGTAATTGATACCGCTCGCAGCCATGAATATTCCGATGATGATCTGCTGGGCCATGGTATATGTGCCGCAGGAATCATTCAGGAGTCCGAATCCTCCCGTGCCGACGCTTCCGAAGGTCAGAAGGAGGGATGAGTACAGATCCATTCCCGATATAAGGAGAGAGATTATCTCGGCAAGAGTGATGCCGAAATACATTCCGTACATCCATCTGGCACTGTCACGGACGTGGGGGACTATCCTCTCGACCGAAGGTCCGGTGGACTCTGCTCTCATAAGGTTCATGTCGGAGGTTCCCAGCATGGGCAGGACCGCCATCATGAACATGAACACTCCCATGCCCCCTATCCAGTGCATGAAGCTTCTCCAGAACATTCCGGATCTGCTGAGCAGGGTGACATCGGAGAGAATGCTGGCTCCCGTTGTGGTAAAGCCCGATACGGTCTCAAACAGGGCATCGATATATAACGGGATATCCCCGCTTAAGCAGAGCGGTATCGCTCCGACCACGGACAGGACTATCCAGCAGAGTGCAACGATTATATAGCCTTCCTTGAGTGAAAGATTCTTGCCCCGTTTTATCCGGGTAAGGGGAAATCCCAAAACAAGACAGATAAAGATAGTCAGCAGATACCACATCCAGTTCCCGTCGGAATAGATGAATGAGACCAGCATCGGAAGCAGCAGGAACGCGCTTTCAAAGATGAGGAGTATCCCAACTATATAAAGTACTATCGAATTCTTTTTCATGATTATTCAAGGATCTCCTTGATACTGGCAATGTGGCCGCCGGCCATGACGATGATAACCGAATCGCCCACCGCCAGTTCATCCTGACCTGTGGGGATTATATTTTTGCCCTTTCTGAATATGCTGCAGACAAGGGTGTCTTTCCTGAGCTTAAGGTCCTTGAGCTTGACTCCCGTAACAGCCGATTCCTCTTTGATCCTGAATTCGATGGCTTCGGCATTTCCGTCCTCAAGCTTATACAGGGACTCCACATCATTGGAAGGATCCGCATTCATGGTACGTGCGAACTTGACAATATGATCCGCGGTTATCTTCTGAGGATTGATGATCGTATCCAGGTTCAGGGCATCGATGACGGAACCGAAGTTCAGCCTTCCGATCTTGGTGACGACCTTGGCGGAGGAATGCTTCCCGGCATAGAGGGACAGAAGGATGTTCTCCTCATCAAGTCCCGTAAGTGCGGCAAATCCCTGGAAGGATCCGATCTCCTCCTGATCGAGGATATCCCTGTTGGTACCGTCCCCGTGGATTATCCTTGCTGAGGGCAGTCCCTCCGACAGTTCCTCGCATCTCTTGTAATCCTGCTCGATGATGGTGGTCTCGATACCTGATCTGAGCAGCCTCTCCGCAAGATAATAGGACATTGTTCCGCCGCCGACGATCATTGCATTCTTTACCCTGCCCTTGACCTCTCCCAGTTTTCTGAAAAATGCGAGAGCGTCCTTTCTGGTCGCAGCGATGCTGACATCATCATCCGCCGCAAAAGAGAAATTTCCTTTGGGGATGATGACATCCTTGCCCCTTCTGATGGTACAGACGATGATCCCCTTTAAGATGTCCTCTCTCAATACCATGAGTGAACGGTCGCAGATGGGCATCCCCTCCATGACATGGAAATGGAACAGCTCCATCCTTCCGCCCGAGAAGGTATCGATCTTGAAGGCAGAGGGGAACAAAAATACACGGGATATCTCCATTGCCGCGGCATCCTCGGGATTGATGACCATGGCAAGGTTGAATTCATTTTTGAGGAATTCTATTTCCTTGGAATATATGGGGTTGCGGACACGTGCGATGGTCTTGCACCTTCCTGCCCTTCCCGCAATGAGGCACGCCAGGAGATTCTTCTCATCCGAATCCGTGACTGCGATAAAAAGATCGCACTCCGCTATGCCCGCTTCCACAAGAGTCTGATAACTGACACCGTTACCGACGACTCCCATGGCATCATAATGACTCGTGACGGAGGCTATCGCCTCACTGTCCTCATCGACAAGTGTAATATTATGGTCTTCGCTGGAAAGCTGCTGGGTGATGACCATGCCGACCTTTCCGCATCCGACTATCACTATATTCATAAGTCCTCCGGGGGATCCTTTTATTTGCCATTAATCCCCTAAATATCATACTATTTTAACTCGCAGAATTCAATTATGACGGGCAAAACGAGAAATGCAAACCATTTATGGTTTGACTAAAAACAGACCTCTGATATATCATTTTAACCATGAAAAAAAAGCCTGTTAACATCCTGCATATTTCAATCATACTCATCATACTGAGCACGGCGCTGATCTTTGCCGCCAATCATTTTGTGCCTTATATGATGGACGATCTCTGGTACTCGACACTGCTCTATTCCGATACCCCGGTTTCTTCCGTTTCGGATATCATAAAAGCGCAGATATGGCACTGGAACAACTGGGGAGGCCGCAGCATCACCCATGCCCTTCTCCAGCTCATCCTCATGACCCCCGAAGCCTTTGCGGATATCCTGAATACAGCCTTCGTATTCATCCTCTCTTATATCCTGATCGGATCCTCAAAGATATCCGGAGGAAAAGAGTGCAGAACTCTCATCCTGCTGCCCGTCTGCGCAGGCCTTCTGACAGGCCTTAACGCCAACTGGAAGATGAGCATGTTCTGGGAGGCCGGCGCAGCAAATTATCTCTATATAACCTGCTTTATCATGCTCTTTCTGATCCCGTATCTTAAGACTGCAGAGAGCCTTTCATCAGATCCGGATGCAGAGCTGAAAGCCCCCGCCGGGATAAACATCCTGATCATCCCTCTTGCGGTGATCGCCGGATGGAGCAACGAGAACATGGGTCCCGTATGCTTCCTTCTGTCCGCATTCGTCATCTTCCTGACGAAAAAAGCCGGAAAGAAGATCCGTCCCTGGATGGTGGAAGGATGCGTTTTATCCCTTATCGGTTCGGTTCTGTGCATCGCCGCACCCGGCAATATGGTCCGCAGCGCCCAGATAGCGGAACGTGGAACGCTCTGGAAAATATTCCTCAGATGCTATTCCCAGTGCACGGCACTTTTCAGATATCAGATACTTACTCTTGCGGTTCTTGCCGCAGTCATGATCATCAGCATATCCGTTTACAGGATAAAGCTTAAAGCTTCCGAAAAGCTCCTTCTCATGGGAGCCCTCCTCTCCTGGGGCGCGATGTTCCTCTCCCCGCACTACCCCGACAGGGCAACCTTCGGAACTATGTGCTTTATCATATCCGTGATAATCTCCCGTTCGCTCCTCATCACGGAAAAAAATAAAGAGGCCGCTAAGCCTCTCTATCTTGGATTTCTCATCATATGGGCAAAGGGAATGTACGACCTTGCGGAGTTTGTCTCCATAGCCCTGGGCTGGATAGTCTGACACATCACTTTACCCCGAAATGATGGGGTGAATCATCATATTCTTTTATGAATTCCACGGTATAATCCGCATCAGATCTGCAGGGAGCGTAGGTGCTTCCGTATTTCTGTCTCGTCTCTTCGCCTTTTCCCGTTATGAGCAGCACTGTGGGAGTCCTGACTTCAAGGATCGCCTTGTGGATGGCGGCGCCCCTGTCTTCTATCTCCTCGTAATCTATGCCGGCTTCCTTTGCATATCCTGCGACCTCGGCAGATATCTCATCTGCGGGATTGGGCCCCGGGTCCTCCGCACAGATATAGAGCTTATCCGCATATTTTGCCGCAGTCTGAGGAAGCTCGTATCTTCTCTGATATGCCTTCCCTCCGGGACAGCCGAATATACCCACGATGCGTGATCCTGGGTATTCCTTTTTCACGGATGAATAAAGGGCTTCAAAGCTCAGCTTGTTGTGGGCATAATCCACGAATGCATTTATGAGCCCGTCGGCGCTTCTGTAATGCTCCATCCTTCCGGGGGATTTCGCCTTGCGGAGTCCCTCTTTGATGCACTTAACGGGAATCCCGTATTCAGAGGATGCGGCGATGACTCCGAGAGCGTTCTCGACATTAAAAAGACCGGGCATGGTAAGCTCAAAGGTCTCCTCAAAAAGACTGCCCGCCGTCACTTCGAAAAATATGCTGTCTCCCTCTTTGCGGATATCATGGGCATAAAAATCGGCACTGCTGTCCTTACAGCTGAAGGTAAGGACCTTCTTTGCTGCCTGAGCCTCCTTAAGAACCCTTTCGATGCAGTCGGAATCCAGGTTCACCACAGCCGTATCCGTTATGGCAAACATCTTCATCTTAGAGGAAAGATAATCCTCAAAATCCGCATGTTCGTTCGGACTTATATGATCTTCGGAAATGTTCATGAACACTCCGACGTTGAATCTCACCCCCAGGACTCTGTCATACTTAAGAGCCTGACTGGATACCTCCATCTCAAGAAAATCGATCCCGCTGGTCACCGCATTGTCGAAATGCACCCTGAGCTCCAGGGCTTCGGCGGTGGTTATATGGGACTCTTCCCTGATCACTCCGTCATAATTGTCTATCGATGAAAGAACGGCGCTGGCCGGTTTTCCCTGACATGCAAGATACTCGTCGACCACCGATCTCATATAATAGGTCGAAGTAGATTTGCCCTTTGTTCCTCCGAAAGCAGTGATCTTCAGCTTATCCTGCGGACGGTCGTAGAGCAGGTCTCCGAGAAGAGGCATTGCTTTTCTGACATCCGAAACAATGATGGCAGGCACGCCGCTTCCTTCCGGATATTCGATCTCGGAAATATATGCCGCAGCACCGTCATCCAGGGCATTTTTAAGATAATCCGGCCTGAATGCGGCTCCCTTGCAGACGAATAAGGTTCCGGGGCCCGCATTTCTGGAATCGTATGTAACGAACGATATCTCCTTCGAAAACTCGTCCTCACGCGTACATTTAACGAGGAGTCCGGCTTCCGACACGATCTTTTTATATTCTTCCAACGAATAGATTTGTTTCATCACAGTTCCTCGTACTCGGCTCCGCTCCTTAATATCGATTCCTTCACCAGGATATCGAGAGCGTCCACACAGTGCACCGGGACCTTATGGTGCTTCTTGTAAACACTCAGTTCCGTGCAGGCAAGTATTATCACGTTGCACCCCTTGGACTGCAGATTCGACACTGCGGCATGGAACTTGTCCTCATCTCCCAGCTTTCCGGCCTTGATATCATCATAGATAAGGGACATGACCTTCTGCTGGTATTCGGGATCGGGTATCTCGCTCTCAAGTCCGTATTTCGTGCAGGCTTTCTGATACAGCCCGGTCTTCACGGCTCCGTCGGTCGCAAGTATCCCGACCTTTCTGACTTTTATCTCGCCTTCCGCTATGGCTTTGGCGGTCTCATCGATCATATTTATGACCGGTATCTCCGTCATCGCCTGTATCCTGTCGATGAAAAAATGTGATGTGTTGCAGGGGATCGCAATATTCCCCGCACCGCATTTTTCCAGTTTTTCTATCTCGCCCTTCATTGATGAGAGCAGCGCATCATATTCACCGGTATTGATAGCCATGGTCCTGTCGGGCATTGAAGCATGGCTGAGAATGACCATGTCGATATGATCCTGGTCCTTCAGAGCCTTTGTGTGGGCTATGACTTCCTCATAAAAATATGCCGTTGCTTCGGGACCCATCCCGCCGATGACGCCAAGTATCTTTTTCATAAATCCTTCACCGCGTGCCTTTCACAGGCCTTTATCCGGCCGTACCTTCGGCCGTTTCATACAGACGTACCTTCAGCTGTTCATGAGGCCGTACCTTCAGCCGTTCAGGAGGCCGTTTCATGTGTTCAGCTGTAGTATTTTTTGAACTTTACATAGTGACTGAAATAGGTTCGTATCATCCTGTACATCCTGTCAGGCTTCGAATCGCCCTTGAGGAATACGGGATTGACCACAAGGCCTGAGCTCCAGAGCTTCTTCATCC
>CAMNEB010000041.1 GCA_946536155.1 uncultured Lachnospiraceae bacterium
GCTTTTTTGTTATAAAGCCTACATGGTATTCCGTCTGAAATTTATGATAAAGCTCAGTATCCCGCCGACCGCAAACATCAGCATGCTTATGAGGCACATGTACGAATATTTTTTCCTGCGTCTGACGGAACTTTTGTCAATGATGAGCACAACGATCCATCCTATGATCGAATAGAAGAAAAGTCCGAACGCACAGATAAGATATATCATTCCGGCTATATTGAAAAAATCCATGGTCCCCCTCCTTTTCTCCAAGAAGCATGAATATGAAAAAATGCTATCTGCGTGTGAACCTCTTCAGGACCGGCACCAGAGCGGCAAGAGTATCTGCGGTATACTCCATCTCCTCTTCCGTGGTAAATACCGACATGGATATCCTGATCGTAGATTCGAGAAGATCCTTCTCGAGTCCGATGGATGTGAGGGTTGCGGAAGGTGTCCTCTTATGAGTGGAGCATGCGCTTCCCGCCGATACATATATCCCCTTATCCTCCAGGGAATGGAGCAGCACCTCAGCTCTCACGCCTCTGACGGACAGCGAGATTATATGGGGTGCGGTTTCCCTGACAGTATCCGGACCGCCGTCTGTCAGACCGTTGATGCTCACACCCTCTATCCCGAGGACTCTCTCAATAAATCTCTTCTTGAGACCGTAAAGTCTGTCAAGTTCACCGTCAAGGCCGTCATACAGTATCCCTGCCGCAAGAGCCATTCCCGCGATACCGGGGACATTCTCCGTGCCGGAACGGAGCCCCTTTTGCTGGCCGCCGCCGTAATTGACCGGCACGATCCTCACTCCGTCTCCCACATACAAAAGTCCGCACCCTTTGGGTCCGTGGATCTTATGTGAGCTGGCACTGAGGAGATCTATGTTCATCCTTCCGGGGATGATACGTGCCTTGCCGAAGCCCTGAACGGCATCCACATGGAAAAGACATTCCGGGCATTTTTCTTTGATGAGCTTCCCCGCATCCTCTATGGGCTGGAGGGAACCTATCTCGTTGTTGGTATGCATGATCGAAACGAGGATGGTATCTTCCGTAAGAGCTTTTTCAAGATCCGTCAGACGTATGCGTCCGCTCTTATCCGTATCAAGGTATGTTACGGTAAAACCCTCACCCTCGAGATATTTCATCGTGTTCAGGACGGCGGGATGCTCTATCTTTGTGGTGATCAGGTGCTTTCCTCTCCTCTGCAGAGCCCGGGCACCTCCTATGATCGCCATGTTATCGGATTCCGTTCCGCCGGATGTATAGTATATGTTCTTCTCACCGCACCCGAGTATCCCCGAGAAGATCTCCGAAGCCCCGCGGAGATGCTTTTCAGCCACCACTCCCATATGGTGCATGCTGGAGGGATTTCCGTAATCCTCCGTCATGATCTCAGTCATAAGAGAAGCCACTTCCGGGAAAACCCTTGTAGTGGCTGAATTATCAAGATATATTTCCTTCATAAAGATCACCTGTTAAAAAACGTCTTCAAGTCCTTTATCGAAAAACGGTTCATTCTGTCGTCATAAAGCGCTTTGCTCTGTTATCACAAACCGCTTCATGCTTTTATCATAAACAGCTTTATTCCATAAGATACACAAGCCAGCTCATGACGGTCATGGCCGCCGTTTCAGTTCGGAGTATCCTTCGTCCGAGAGTTATGGGAATGAAACCAGCCTGTGATGCCTTATCAACCTCGGAGCTTTCAAATCCGCCCTCCGGGCCTATGAATATCCCGATGCGGTCTCCGGGCTTTATCCTGCCCATGAGTTCCCGTGTGGATGCCATATCCCCCGCAAGCTCGTAGGGAATGAGCTTCATCTCAAAATCCTTTGAATCTTCAAGTGCCTCATCAAAGTCCATGACAGGTCCGACGGAAGGTATGATCCCGCGCTGGCTCTGCTTTGCGGCTCCCTCCGCGATCTGGTTCCACCTTGCGCATTTGCTCTCCGCCTTTTTGTCGTCAAGCTTTACGATGCTCCTTGCGGTTCTTACAGGAACCACCCTGCACGCCCCGAGCTCCACACATTTCTGTATCACGGTCTCGAACTTGTCCGCCTTCGGAAGCCCCTGATATATGGTGACACTTACCGGAAGCTCGGTATCATCCTCTTTGATGAACCTGATCTCACATACCGCATCCGACGACGTGTATTCGATGACAGAGCACCTGTACTCCGCAGGCTCACCGGGACATCTTACGCTGAACTCTTCTCCCGGTCTTATCCTGAGGACGTTCTTCATATGATTGTAATCATCACCCGTGATGATCACGCGGTTTGCCTGTCGGTCTATCTGGGAATTGTCTGCAAAAAACTGAGTCATCTGATCTTAATCCTTACGGCTGACCACAGAGCTCCATTCACCCTGTCTCGAGATATCAAGGACTGTCAGTCCCGCTCTTTCCATAGCGTCTGTCACGATGGATTCCTTCTCATTAAGGATACCGGAAGTGATATATACGCCGCCTTTTTTCAGCATCACAGGAACCGAAGGAGTTATGCCTTCAAGCACCTCTGCCAGGATATTTGCGACAACAATGTCATATTCACCTTTTCCCGCATCTGCCTGAAGGGATTCATCCGAAGCTATATTTCCGATAACGAGCCTGAATCTGTCCGGTGAGATGTTATTGTTCTCAAGATTTTCCCTGACTGCCTCTTCGGCGCAGGGATCGAGATCCGTACCGTACGCAAAACCCGCACCGAACATAAGTCCCAGTATTCCGAGGATCCCGCTTCCGGTTCCGATATCAAGTATCTTAGAGCCTTCTTTTACATACTTTTTGATATTTCTGATACAAAGCTGTGTGGTGTCGTGCATTCCGGTGCCGAAGGCCGTTCCCGGATCTATATGCAGTATGTATTTGTGAGTATCCCCCTCCGGAACCTGCTCCCAGGAAGGGATCACCAGGATATCGTCAACCTCGAAGGACGTAAAATACTTCTTCCAGTTGTTCAGCCAGTCTATGTCTTCGGTCTCGGATACCTCCACCGTTCCTTCACCGATATCCATATAACTCTTTATATCCGAGAGTGCTTCCTCTATCATCGAAAGAACTTCGTCCTTCGATACCTTTCGGATATCACCCGCGGTATTTGCGGCGCCGATGGTCATGGTGCCGGGCTCGGGTTCACCGCCGAGAAGGAGCAGTCCGTCATCTCCGGCCTCAACGAAGAAATTGAGAAAAGCCGTGCCGTCATCGTCATCCGGATCCGGAAGTATATCGACGAACATCTTCTCTTTATCAAGGGGCGAAAGAGGAACCTTGTCCTCTATCTGCGCGCCTTCAAGTCCGATATCATAAAGATCGCTTATTATGATGTCTTCTGCGTCTGTATTTGTCTTTATCCTGAATCTGACCCACTTCATATTCTTTCGCCTGATCTGTTATTTTCCCTGATCCTTGAAGCTCACTCTGGCTCCGGGTTCCACGGAGGAAGTGATGAACGTGTTGGATCCTATTATCGCATCGTGTCCGATGACTGTCTCTCCGCCGAGTATGGAAGCTCCCGCATAGATCGTCACTCTGTCTTCAATGGTGGGATGACGCTTTACTCCCCTCAGTGACTGGCCGCCTCTTGTGGAGAGGGCTCCGATGGTAACGCCCTGGTATATCTTTACATGGTCTCCGATCACCGTCGTCTCTCCGATGACTATGCCGGTTCCGTGATCTATGAAAAAATACCTGCCGATGGTGGCACCCGGATGAATGTCTATACCTGTTCTCGAATGGGCATACTCGGTCATCATCCTGGGGATGAGGGGCACTCCGAGAAGAAACAGCTCGTGAGCTATCCTGGCTGTCACTATCGCACGGAAGCCGGGGTAGCACAGTATGATCTCGCTGTGATTGTAAGCAGCGGGATCTCCTTCAAAGAATGCCTGGACATCGGTCTCTATGAGCGCCCTGATCTCGGGAATCTTCACCATGAATCTGCCCGTGATATCCGCAGCCGCCTCTGCACGCTCTTCATATGACGCAGCGGAATACTCGGGTTTTTGTATGAGAGATATGGCGATCTGTTTTCTCAGATTGTAGATTATATCTTCCGTGAGCACCGTAAGACGGCTTGTGAGATTATAGAATCTGTAATTCTTCTCACGGTAATAACCGGGGAAAAACATCTTGACCAGTTTGTCCAAAACCTCCAGGACCGTATCCCTGTCGGGCTGGTCGCTGATATCGGTGCGGTTTATGATCCTCTCTTCCTGATAATCGGATAGAATGGCCTTTAAGATATTTTCAAGCTCAAGATTCCGGGTATTGCTGTCCATAAGACTTCCTCCCAAACAATAAACAAGTATGATAATAATAGCCCAAATCCCGTGTATTTACAAGGATTTGGGCTATGTGAAGATCTTCTGTCAGGCATGTCTTTAATGGCCTTTATTTGTATGCGTAGTCGAGTGCTTTCTTCTCTGCTCTCATCCGGATAAAGAATTCCTTGAGCACGCTGCTGCACTCCTCAGCAAGCACTCCGCTCACTATCTCGCAGGTGTGGGTAAAGGCGGGATTTCCGAGGATATCCGCGACAGTACCGGCGCTTCCCGATTTGGGGGACATGCATCCTATCACGACCTTTTTAAGTCTGGCCTGTATCGCCGCTCCCGCGCACATCTGGCAGGGCTCAAGGGTCACATACATCGTGCAGTCATCCAGTCTCCAGTCCTTCAGATAGGCACTGGCCTTTTTTATGGCATTCATCTCGGCATGCGAAAGCGTGGAATGATCGGTGTTCCGTCTGTTGTAGCCCCTTCCGATGATCCTGCCGTCTTTGACGATCACACATCCGATGGGGACCTCTCCCGCTTCCGATGCTTTCCTGGCCAGCTTAACGGCCTCCTTCATGAACTTTTCGTCTTCTGTATATTTTGTCATCTGATCATAATGTGAACTGTGATACGAACTTCCATGCGTTCTCACAGCTGTGGTGACGGCATTCGTGCTGCTGTCCGCTCACGCTCGCAAGCGCGGTCCTGCATACACCGTCCCCGCTGTCATAGTATCTGACGGTAAGAACGCTTCCCCTTGTCTCATCGGGGATCTGTTCAACCCTGTCACCGGGAATGCCGTAATATTTGTCTTCCCAAGTATCCCTCTTTTCGTAGTCCAGGTCAAATTTTGTATTCAGTCCGTTGACCTGCGCAAGATACTGAACCCTGTCGAGGCATGTCTGTGCCTGGCTGGGAAGCTCGGGAAGAGGCGAATCCTCGCCGCCCGAATAGAAAACAGGCTTGCTCACGTTCATATTGAGACGGGGATCACCCAGCGAAAGCCCGAAAGGATTTTCCTTGATGGGGAAAAGAGCGCTGCAGGGCATGAATCCCGCAAAGCTTTCGGGATATTCCTGGAAAAGATCCCAGGTCTTGCCGCTTCCCATGGAAAAGCCGGTAGCATAGATCCTCTTTTCATCGATGTTGTATCTGGTCTTCAGATCTGCAATGATCTCCATGATCTCGGTGGCGGTCACGGAGAGATGGTCGTCGAGGGAAACATAGAGGAAATCGTGATCGTGGCAGACCTCCCACCATCCTGCGACAAATGTCAGATACATCGATGTATCTCCGCCGCCGTGGAATCCCATGACAAGAGGAACGGGGCCCTTATCCATGATGCCGTTGTTGTAATATACGAAATATCCGACCTTGTGAGTGGGAAGATCCTTATACCTGCTCTTATTGTCGGGAGATGTCTTTACCTCGGTAAAGCCGGCTTCCTCGGTCATTCCGAGAGCTTCAAAATCGGGCTCAAGCTCGATCTTGCCGCACCACATCTTGAACTTTCTGACAAATGCCCTGAAATCCCCGGTATAATCTGCTGCATCCTTGATGAGAAGATTCTCACAGCCCGCAAATGCACTGTTTATCTCCTCACTGTTTGAAACACTGAGTACCGCGATGTCTTTTCTCTGCACATCGGGCATGACGCTCAGTCTCTCCATGGAGCACATGGCGGGAGTGATCTCTCCGGGTCCCCACAGATACTGTCCGTCTATGGTCTGAAGGAGATTTTTTGCAACATAATCTGCAGAGCTTCCGTAGCTGTAGATATCCGCCCTGAAGATCGCGCCCCTGATAAAATATCCCTTGAACTCCCTTGTGAAGAAATCGGTGATCTCGGTGATGCCGTCTGCGTATACGGGATTCATCCTGGTCTCGGCGATGACATCGCGGTAGAGATCCTTATCCGCATTTGCCCATCCGCCCTCGCAGGTCGGATAGATGAAAAGAACGCTCGAGTCTACCTTTGACGCTATCTGTGCAAGTCCCGTCTTTTCCGCAAAAGAGACTGCATCGTCGATACTCATCCTGTTCTCTTCGAAGACAAGAAGAAGCGGTGCCCTGAAGGTATAATCGTTGACCGCACCGTTTACATCGGTATCTGGAATATATGCTTTGAGGTAAAATCTCTCAAAGGTATTCTCCCAGTACTTTCCCCCTGTTATCTTCTTTACTTCGGGTCTGGTTGTCATGGACATGTCTGTTCCCTCCTGTTTTGTTTTATACCCTTTTTATCTGTATTTTTTTATGAGATAGATAAATCCGAAGAGCCTTGCCGAATCACCGTATCTGTCACCCCTGAATGTGATGGGCAAAGTCTGTACATCCCCTGTCTGTATGGTCCTTCTCTCAAGATGGGCCGCTGCGGTCTTCGCGGAAACCGGTATCTCCCTGACATATTCGGTGAGGGCACCGGTATAGTGAAGTCTCTCGTTAAAAATCTCCTCATCCCCTATGCTGATGACAAGAGGCCTGCGGTTATCATCCCTGAGAAGGTGGAGTTCAAGGATCATATCCTCTCCCTCTGCGGCTTTCATGTGATAGGTAAAGCTTCCGTTTGCGGCGGCGCATCTGGTGGTGCCGTTATCCGTGGTTCCTTTGGAGCCGTTATCCTCCATCGCATGGAGCTCATCATTTTCGTACTGTCCGTACCCGGGCTGGACGGTATCGATGATATTCTCGCGCCTTACTTCGGCAAGCTTTCTTGCCTCGATCTCATCATCCGCATTTTCCGACTTGTCTATAAAGTACCAGTAGATCCCGTATCTGGATCTGGTCTTCAGATAGTGGGGCGAGAAATCAAGATCCCTGTCCGTTCCCCTGAGGATAAAATGAAGAGGATCTCCGCTTCTTTCAAACCTGCTGTCGGCATCTGCGATGAAATCTTCATAGGTTCCTTCAAGTACGGTCAGGTATTCCCCTCCGGAGACCTTGCTGCCGGGAACTGTGACGTCGACGCCCGTTACGGAGTCGGGGCAGTCTGCGGGTCCGAGGTCTGCGGAAAGAAGGACGGGACCGTACTTGAACGCAAATACGTTCCTGCAGTCCGGAAGCCCCTTGGGAACGATCTTCATCACAAACTTTACCGAAACCTCATCCCCGTCATTCCAGGTTCCGTCTATGCTGACATATTCGTCATCTTTTGATGCTTCGTCAGAGAAGAATTCCTCTTTTCCGTTTACGGAAATGCTGTATCCGAATGCCCAGTCCGGGATCCTTAAGTTTAACGTAAACTGTGCGGGTACTTCCGTCCTTACCGTAATGACGGATGTGTCACTTTCGGGGATAGAGGAATCCTGCACGAGGATCACCTTTTTCTCATCATCCTTAAGCTCGGAGGACAGGTACATATTCACATATATTCCGGAATCGTCACGGAAATAAATGCTGCTTCCGGTCTTGGTGAAATTCTCCATTCCGGTTCCGGTGCAGCACCAGAATTTATCGAAGGGCTGACCGTAGACCTTGTAATATCCGGTTCCCATGGGCTGGAAATACATGGTCATTCCGCTTTCGGGATTGATGGATGAAAGAATGGCATTTATGAATGTATTCTCATAATAGTCCGCATATTTTCTCTCGCCCGTGATCATAAAGAGCAGGCGGGTCATCTTCAGCATGTTGTGGGTATTGCAGGTCTCGTTGTTGCAGCCTGTTCTCTCGGCATCGAGCACATAATCCTCGCCGAAGTGCTCCCACTCGCTGTTTCCCCCGGTGGCATAGGTATGCTTTTCGACCACCATATCCCAGAATGCCCTGACATACTCAAGATATCTTTCTTCGGATGCTCCGAGGATCATGTATCTGTTGAGGGCACCGAGGAACTTGGGGATCGTGGTATTTGCGTGATGGTTGTTGAGAACGTTCTTCTCACCCGTAAGGATCTTCTCAAAGAGCTCCACCTGATCGAACATATGGGCCGCCTGAAGATGGGTATCCTTGCCCGTGCACTTGTAGAGTTCATAAAGGGCATCATTCATGCCGCCGTACTCTATGGAAAGAACGGTCCTGTGGGTCTCCTCCGACCAGCCGGATCCTCTGTTGTAAGTCCAGTCCCCTATTCCCGATGCCACATCAAGGCAGGGTCCGTATCCGGTGAATCTGTATGCCTTGACGAGTCCGTCGAGGATCTTGTGCATGGTATACCAGGGAACCCAGCTCTCGGTGATTATATTGGTCTTTCCGTGTTCAACGAGATCGAACTGAAGCTCCACATTTGAAGGATCCGAGACAGTGGCGCCAAAAACGAAACCGGGCTTTCCCTGTGAGTGCTCCTGGCATTCCTTAAGTCCGTCGGCGCATGCCTTCACCTTATCAAACAGTCCTTTTTTCTGCTCCTCGCTCGCTTCGCCGCTCGCATATCCCTGGGCGATGGCCGCAAGATAATGTCCCATGGTATGGCCCGCGATGAGCATGTTCTCCCATCCGCCGTATCTTATCTTGCGGGGAGTCAGTCCCGCATTCTCATAGAACCCGGCAAGCAGCCTGTCCGTGTCCAGACTCAGCAGATAGTCAACATCCCTGTCGAATGCGTTTTTGCAATACTCATCTGTTACCGTAACAAGGCCAAGATCGTAATCTCTTATCATCCTTACCCCCTGATCGCAAATCCGGAAAGTGCGCATTTTTCTGTGGTGTATCGTTTAACAAACTGCGACTTCCCCTTCTGAATGTCCGTCACGGTCTATTATATCATCCGGACGATGGTAAACAATATATGTTTTTTTCAATATAGGGGCTGCCGGGATCCGGGCATAAAAAACCGGCACCGTAAAGGTGCCGGCTCATATGCATTATTTTCTTTAAACCCTCACCCGGTCCGGGACTTTTTATCAGCCGCCCAGGTATGCCTTCCTGACGGAATCGTCGTTCAGCAGATCCTTTCCGGTACCGCTGTTGACTATCCTTCCGGTCTCAAGGACATATGCCCTGTCTGCGATGGAAAGTGCCATCTGTGCATTCTGTTCCACCAGGAGGATCGTGGTCCCCGCCTTGTTGAGGGCGCGGATGATATCAAATATCTGATCTACGAGGATGGGCGCAAGTCCCATGGAAGGCTCATCGAGCATCAGCAGCCTGGGCTTGCTCATAAGGGCTCTTCCCATAGCGAGCATCTGCTGCTCGCCTCCCGACAGTGTTCCCGCCATCTGGGCTTCCCTTTCCTTAAGTCTGGGGAAATGTTCGTAGACCGTCTGAAGCGTTCCCGGGATCTCCGATGCGGGCCTCGTATATGCGCCCATCTCAAGATTTTCCCTGACGGAGAGCTGTGCAAATACTCTTCTTCCCTCGGGACATAAAGCCATTCCCTGACTTACGACCTTATGAGGCGCAACTCCGAGAATACTCTTTCCCTCAAACTCCACGCTTCCTTCCCTGGGTCTGAGCAGTCCTCCCACGGTGTTGAGGGTGGTGGACTTGCCGGCTCCGTTTGCTCCGATAAGGGTAACGATCTCACCCTCGCCGACTTCAAACGATACTCCCTTTATCGCATGAATGCTTCCGTAGTAAACATGCAGATTTTCACATTTAAGAACTGTCTTCATATGTTTTTCCTTTGCGTTAATGCCGCTGGAATTTGCGCCTAGCCCCTGTGAGTTCCGAGATATGCTTCGATGACCTGAGGATTGCCCTGGATCTGAGAAGGCGTTCCCTTGGCGATGATCTTGCCGAAGTTGAGGACGACGATACTCTCGCATATTCCCATGACAAGGTTCATATCATGCTCTATCAAAAGGATCGCTATCTTGAACTCATCCCTGATCTTGCGGATATTGTTCATCAGTTCCTCCGTCTCCGAAGGGTTCATGCCCGCTGCGGGCTCATCTAGAAGGAGAAGCTTGGGACCTGTGGCAAGAGCTCTTACTATCTCAAGCCTGCGCTGTGCTCCGTAGGGAAGGGAATCGGCTTTGACATCCGCCAGATCCGCCATTCCGAAGATATCCAGGAGCTCAAGCGCTCTTTCGTGGGCTTTCTTTTCTTCCTTCCAGTAGCCGGGAAGCCTTAAGACTCCTGCAAGAGTATGATATCCGATATGGTTGTGAAGGCCTATCTTGACATTCTCCTCAACCGTAAGTTTGTCGAAAAGCCTTATATTCTGGAACGTTCTTGCGATACCCATCTGATTGACCTGGACGGGTGTCATGTTATGGGTATCCCTGCCACCTATCATGATGGTGCCTCTGGTAGGCTCATATACCTTGGTGAGGAGATTGAAGATCGTGGTCTTGCCCGCACCGTTGGGGCCGATGAGACCGCATATCTCCGTTGCGCCGATACCGATGTTGAATTCATCCACGGCCACCAGACCTCCGAAATCTATCCCGAGATGCGCCGCTTCAAGAACGAGGGGCTTATCTGCATCCTTCTCGGGGACAAAATTGGGGCTGGGAACATTAACAAGCTTTACTTCAGGAGACTTGCTCATTTCTTTCTGCCTCCTTTCGAGATCTTCATGCGGAGCTTCTTGAAGAAGGTATCGATCCTTCCCTTGAGCTTTTCGTTATTGGTAACGAGCATTACGAATATGAGGACGACCGCATATGTGAGCATACGGTAATCGCCGAATTTTCTGAGAAGCTCGGGCAGGACTACCAGTACGCCTGCCGCGATGATGGATCCGGTCAAGTTGCCGATACCGCCGAGAACGACAAATACCAGGATGAGTATCGAAGTGTTGAAATCAAACTTCTTGGGATCGATCATCGAATAGTTGAGCGCATATACCGCACCTGCCGCACCGGCCATTGCCGCGGATACGGTGAAGGCGAGCATCTTGTACTTCATCGGGGAGATTCCCATGCTCTCTGCGGCGATACGGTTGTCACGTATTGCCATGATGGCACGTCCGGTCCTCGAATTCACAAGGTTCTGTACGACTATGAGCACGATGAAAAGAAGGACGACCGCTGCCGTGAATGTGGCGAGCTTGGTATATCCGAGAGCTCCCTGGGGACCGTTTACAACGATCTTGCCGGTTGCTTCCATTCCGAGTCCGTCGGGTGAAAGGAATGAAAAATGAACTCCTTTACCGTCTATTCCGACATAGAGGTTCGTGATGATGTTCCTTATTATCTCTCCGAATGCCAGCGTCACTATGGCCAGATAGTCACCGTTTAATCGAAGGACGGGTATTCCTATCAGAAATCCGGCGATGGCTGCGATGACCGTTGCAACGATGATGCCGACAACGAGCTTTGCAATACCCGGAAGTCCGGTGAGGGCCGATGTGACGATAACGGAGGTGAAAGCACCTATGGACATGAATCCCGCATGACCAAGGGACAACTCTCCCGAGATACCTACCACCAGGTTGAGCGATATCGCCATGATCATGTAGCAGGTGATGGGAATGAGCTGACCTTTAAGGGAATTCGTGATGTGCTTCGTCGAGACCAGAGTCTGGAATACGACATAGAACACTATGACCAGCGCATAGTTGAGAAATGCTTTTTTTGAATTAACAGAGGCTTTTTTTATACTTGTCACTTATCTGCCTCCTTATACTTTCTCACGGATCTTCTTGCCGAGGAGTCCGTTGGGTTTGAACAGAAGTACGATTATCAGGACGCCGAAGACTATGGCATCCGCAAGCTCCGATGACAGATATGCTCTTGCAAGGATCTCGATGATGCCCAGCAGTATGCCGCCTATCATCGCACCCGGGATGGAACCGATGCCTCCGAATACGGCAGCGGTAAATGCCTTGATACCGGGCATGGATCCGGTCGTGGGCTCAAGTCTCGAATAAGTCGTGCAGAGAAGGAAACCTGCTATTGCCGCAAGTCCTGAACCGATAGCGAATGTGATGGATATGGTCGAATTGACATTGATACCCATGAGGGTTGCGGCACCCTTGTCCTCCGAAACGGCTCTCATTGCCTTTCCCATCCTGGTACGGTTGGTAAAAAGAGTAAGGGTGATCATAATGAGCAGGTTGACCAGTATGGATACGATGGCAACGGGCTTTACTACAGCGCCGCCGATCTCGATGGCTGCGGTATCCTTGAAGATATCGGGATACCACTTGGGATCTGCTTTCCAGATGATGAGTGCGAGATTCTGGAGAAAATACGACATGCCTATGGCGGTGATGAGAACCGCCAGAGATGTGGCGGATCTTAAGGGCTTATAGGCAAGACGCTCTATAGTGATGCCCAGCACGGTGCATATCACTATGGAAAGAAGAAGTGCAAGAGGAACCGGAACATTCTTGTACATCATAAAACAGAAGGAAGCGTAGCTCCCGACCATGATAACGTCTCCGTGTGCAAAGTTGAGCATCTTGGCGATACCGTAGACCATGGTATAGCCGAGGGCTATGATCGCATAAATACTTCCGAGACTGATTCCGTTAATAAGATGTGTCAACATGATCTCATGCTCCTTAAAATACATCGGGCGCTTTTGACGGCGCCCGGTGCAGGATTTATTTACATACCAACATATACACCGTTCTGAATCACAACAGCCTTGGGCTCTTTGTTGACCTGACCGTTCTTATCCCATCTCATGCCGAGACCGGTAACACCGTCAGCTGAGAAGGATGCATCGGTGAACACAGAGATAAGTATATCACAAAGCTCTTCAGCGGTCATTCCGGTGACATCAAGTCCGCCGTTCTTTGCTGCGTAGAACTGAAGTGCAGAGTAGATAGCATATGCACAGTCATATCCGTCTGCGGCAAACTGTGAAGGAACCTCACCATACTTCTCATTGAACTTGGTGACAAAATTCTTGGTAAGATCATCGGAAGCATCTGCAGAGAAAGGAGTAAGAAGCATTACGCCCTCTGCGAGAGAAGTGTCAAAGCCCTCGATGGTAAGGATTCCGTCCATTCCGTCAACTCCGAAGAACTTGGGAGCATAGCCGATGGAAGAAGCCTGCTGAAGGATGAGTGATGCGGGAGTGTAGTAGATGGGAAGGAACACAAGATCCGCACCGTTCTTCTGTGCATCTCCTACCTGTACGGAGAAATCGGTGGTCTCATCGGTAAAGGTGGTCTCGGAAACGATGGAAAGTCCGAGCTCTTCAGCCTTAGCCTTGAAGGTCTGATAGATACCTGTTGAATAAGCATCTCCGTTGTTGTAGATGATGGCAACCTTGGTAGCGAGCTTCTTGTCAGCGATGTACTGAGCTGAAGCTGAACCCTGGTTGGGATCTGCAAAGCAGAGCTGGAAAACATTGTCCTTGCCCTCGGTTACGGTAGTAGCCGATGCTGAAGGTGTGAGCATGAATACTCTGTCGGAATTTGCCTCTGCTGAAACTGCAAGGCAGGGCTTGGTGGTAACGGTTCCTGCGATAGCCTGAACGTTCCAGTCCTGAAGCTGATGATAAGCGTTTACGGATTTCTCGGGATCGTGCTCATCGTCCTGTGCATTGAGCTCGATCTGGAAATCTGAGCTGATGGCATTGATCTCATCGACTGCGATGGAAGTTCCGTTAACGACTGCATTTCCGTAGATAGCAGCGCCTCCGGTAAGGGGTCCGATGACTCCGAGCTTAAGAGTTCCGGTAAGCTGTCCGTTTCCGGCAGCTGCGCTTCCCGAATTTCCTCCTGCTTCAGCGGTTCCGCCGCAGGCAGTCATTGCCATGACAAGAGAGCCTGCCATGAGAAGTGAAAGCAACTTTTTTTTCATAATTTATTCCTCCTGTTAACAAAACAGCCAAAGGATAAACAGCGCAGCTCCCGGATTGAGAGCGCATCGGCCACCTTTGGCTTTGAAATGCATTTTATAATGAAAGATCTGGATTAGTCAATGTAAAAATATACAAATATTCCCGTATACAACGGGATTTTTGCGCAATTTTTACGATAAAAGGTACAATATACCGAGGGTTCCGGGGCCGCAGTGGGATGAAACCACGCCTCCGGCACGGGTTTCAAGGATCTCCGCAAATATCCCGAGGGATTCAAGATACTCCCTGACTTCAGGGACGATACCCGCATCCTTTTCCTGCATCGTATGGGTTATGAAGATCCTGTCAGGCAAGGCGCTTCTCATCTCCTCTTCATGCTCCCTGACATATTTCATCACAGAGCTTTCCAGGCTCCCCCTGAACTTTCTGCCTACGCCCATGGCACCGTCCGTAACGGCTATCTCGGGATGGAGCTTAAGAGTTCCCGCAAGGAGCGCCGTAACAGAGGAGCACCTTCCTCCTCTTGAAAGGTATGTGAGGGTATCTATGACAAAGCTTGCCCTGACCTTTGGTTTGAGAGCTTCGACGGTTTCAATGATCTCTTCTGCGGATGCACCGGCTGCAGCCATCTCGGCTGCCTTTATCACAAGGAGTCCCGTTCCCGTCGAGAGATTGGCGGAATCTATGACATGAAGCCTTTCGTTCCCATCCTCTGAAGCGTAAAGATTCGCAATGCTGTAAGTGGAACTCATTCCGGATGCTATTACAAAGAGAATGCAGTCATCACCTGCAGAAAGAGCGGGTCCCACCGCCGTTTTAAGCCTTTCGCGGGTCATCGCCGCAGTCTTCGGAGTGGTCCTGTTTTCATCCGACCATCTGAATATGTCCTTCTGCGACAGTCCCTCTCCGTCATAATAGGTCTCATCTCCCATTATTATGCAAAGGGGTATTATCGTTATCCCGTACCTTGAAGCGATCTCCTCTCCGAGATCGCATGTTGAATCTGAAAAGATCCTTACCGCCATTTATTCTTCCGTCCTTTTTCTTATATACAGTCTGTAATATGTCAGATCCCTGACCTCGTCAGCTCCGAAGTCATTCTCCAGATATTCGTAAAGCCACGATCCCACCAGTGTGGATTCGACGGAGCCGTTGTAGCACTCGATGGCTATTATGTCCGGAAGCTTTTCGGGATACATCTCCCAGTAAAGCGCGAATCTCTCACCGTAATCCTCTGTCATGATAGTGGAGCCGTGTCCTATGCGTGCCGTGGTGTAGATATACGGCATCGCATCCCCCGTTATCATCACATAGGATGCCCCGTCCAGTGCCTCGGGAAGCTCATAGGAATCGATCCTTGCCTTGTTGGCGAACATCCTCTCCATGATGAGCCCCTTCTCGGGACCTGCGGGAACTCTCGCATCGGCATCAAGTATATTCAGAAGCCTGTTTCTGGGATTGCCCAGCTGGATGATATTTACCAGTATCACAAAGCACACGCCCGCTGCCGTGACCGCACGGTACAGCCGATATCTGTGGGAAACCTCAGCAGGTTCTTCTTTGACTTTCTCATGAGCTCTTTCAGCTTTGATATTCTCCGG
>CAMNEB010000042.1 GCA_946536155.1 uncultured Lachnospiraceae bacterium
GACAAACCTGCTGAAAACTCCGGTGACAAACCGGAAGATAAGCCGGCCGAGAAGCCTTCGGTGTCGGTCACATTCTCAGAGACTTCACTTACACTGAACGCCGGTGATAAGAAGGATATAACCATAAGCTACAGCCTGACGGTGGCGACCGGATGCTCGCTGGAGGTTTACTCCACCGATACCGGAATAGCAACCGTATCCGTATCGGACAAGACCGTCACAATAACTGCGGTCGGGGCGGGAAGCGCCGAGATCAGGGTCAAGGCGGTCACCGAGAAGAATGACAAGACCTCTGAGACAGCAGAGGCATCGGCAAAGTGCAGCATTACCGTTAACAATGTCGATATGAGTGGACAGCTCAAGGACAGATCCGGCAACGAGATATATGTCTTTGAAAATGATGCATACCGCAGGGCGACATTTGCGGATTATGCAAAGTTTGACAAGTTCTATATAATAACCGGGACCAAATACACCGGATGGCAGACCATCGACGGAAGCACCTATTACTATGACGGAGACGGCAAGCCTGTGACAGGAACCCAGGTCATCCAGGGTGTCACCTATCTCTTCGGAGGAGACGGCAGGATGACGTCGGCGTCGGGAATCTTCGGAATAGATGTTTCGAAGTGGAACGGCAAGATCGACTGGAATGCCGTGAAGGCATCGGGTGCCGAGTATGTCATAATCAGAGTCGGATACCGCGGATCGAGCCTCGGTTCACTCATAGACGATCCGATGTTTGCAACGAACATCACAGGTGCCAAGGCGGCCGGACTGAAAGTCGGAGTATATTTCGTCACTCAGGCCGTGAATGATGTTGAGGCAGTCTATGAGGCCTCGATGGTACTCGACAGGATCAAGGGCTATGCCCTCGACTATCCTGTTTTCCTCGATGTGGAGCCCAGCGGCGGAAGAGGCGACAAGATAGACAAGGCAACAAGGACTGCCGTGTGCGTGGCCTTCTGTGAGACCATCAGAAGTGCGGGCTACACAGCGGGAATATATGCCAACAAGACATGGCTTTCATCCAAGATGGATGCGTCTCAGTTTGGCAATTACAAGATCTGGGTTGCACATTACGCATCGGTATGCGGATATACCGGAAGGTATGATATGTGGCAGTACTCAGACAAGGGAACGGTATCGGGTATCAGCGGAAAAGTTGATATGAACTTAAGATATACATAAAGGAGAAGAAAAAATGAGAACTTATCTTGTGACCGGAGGAGCCGGATTCATCGGTTCAAACTACATCCACTATATGTTTAAAAAGTACGGAAATGACATCCGTATCATAAATGTAGATGTGCTCACCTATGCGGGAAATCTTGAGAACCTTAAGGATCTTGAGGGCAACAGCAACTATTCTTTCATCAAAGCTGATATCACCGACAAGGACGCTATCAGGACGATCTTCGCGGAGAACGATATTGACAGAGTCGTACACTTTGCCGCAGAGAGCCATGTTGACCGTTCCATCAAGGATCCCGAGACCTTCATCCGTACCAATGTACTCGGAACCGGTATCATGCTCGCATGTGCAAGAGACGCATGGGAGAAAGAGGACGGAACCTATCCCGCAGACAAGAAGTTCCTTCACGTCTCGACCGACGAGGTTTACGGATCTCTTCCCGAGGATGAGAATGCATTCTTCTATGAGACGACCCCCTACAGCCCTCACAGCCCTTACTCAGCAAGCAAGGCAAGCTCCGATATGCTCGTTAGGGCATATATGGATACATTCCACTTCCCTGCAAATATCACCAACTGCTCCAACAATTACGGCCCTTACCAGTTCCCCGAGAAGCTCATCCCCCTTATGATCAACAATGCTCTCAAGGGCAAGAAGCTTCCCGTTTACGGAGACGGCAAAAACGTCCGTGACTGGCTCTATGTCGAGGATCATGCCAAGGCTATCGATATGGTTCAGGAAAAGGGCAGACTCTTTGAGACCTACAACATCGGCGGACATAACGAGAAGCAGAACATAGAGATCATCCACACCATCCTTGATGTTTTGAGAGAAGAACTTCCCGATACCGATGAGAGAAAGGCTCATATAAACGAGGATCTCATCACCTATGTCGAGGACCGCAAGGGACACGACAGAAGATATGCCATCGCGCCCGACAAGATCAAGGCTGAGATCGGCTGGGAACCCGAGACCATGTTCAAGGAAGGCATCAGAAAGACCATAAAGTGGTACTTCGAGAATCAGGACTGGATGGAGAATGTCACCAGCGGCGACTATCAGAAGTATTATGAGAATATGTACGGTGACAGAAAAGAAATCTGATATTGAAAGGATGTAACAGATGAAAGGTATAATTCTTGCGGGAGGAAGCGGAACAAGACTCTATCCTCTCACCAAAGCTATCTCTAAGCAGATAATGCCGGTTTATGACAAACCCATGATCTACTATCCTCTTTCAACACTGATGCTCGCAGGCATCAGAGAGGTTCTGATCATCTCCACCCCCAGGGACCTTCCCGTATTTGAGGAACTCCTCGGCGACGGATCCCAGCTTGGAATGAGCTTCTCATATGCTATCCAGGATCAGCCCAGGGGACTTGCCGATGCATTCATAGTCGGAAGAGAGTTCATAGGAAATGACGCGGTGGCACTTGTCCTCGGAGACAATATCTTCTACGGACAGAGCTTCTCCAAGGTCCTTAAGAATGCAGCACAGCGTACCGAGTCTGAACCCGGTGCCACCATCTTCGGATACTATGTGCGCGATCCCAGAGAGTATGGCGTAGTTGAGTTTGATGAAAATGGCAAGGCTATCTCCATTGAGGAAAAACCCGCAAATCCCAAGAGCAATTATGCTGTTCCCGGACTTTACTTTTATGACAATGATGTCGTAAATATAGCAGCTGGTGTCAAGCCTTCAGCAAGGGGAGAGATTGAGATCACCACGGTCAACAATGAGTATTTAAGCCGCGGCAATCTCCATGTCGAGACTCTGGGAAGAGGATTTGCATGGCTCGATACCGGCAATCACGACAGCCTTCTTGATGCTGCGGATTTCGTGAGTGCATTCCAGAAGCGACAGGGACTTTACATTTCATGTATCGAAGAGATCGCATACAAGAGGGGATTCATTGACAAGGAGCAGCTCTTAAAGCTCTCCGAGCCCCTTATCAAGACTGCTTACGGACAGTATTTAAGAGAGGTGGCTAATGGACTCTAGGTCCCGGATGCTCACAATTCTGGGAAGTATGAGCGCAGTACTTTTGATAGTACTGATAGTCATTCTGTGCGCTTCGGACGGAAATCTCTTTTCTTCGGGACAGTCCGGTCAGGCAGATGCGGGGCAGTCTGAAATTTCGGCGGCCTCCCCGCAGGTAACTGCTCCGGCCTCATCAGATCCCGAAAGCGGAAGACTCATAGGCGGTGATCCTTACGCATACAGGACCGATCCGACTTTTTTCGATCCGGTGCACAGCGCTGCATTTGATGCAGCAATGGACAGATCCCACGATCTCTCACTCATGGTCACCAGCATTGAGAAGGATCTCAGAGTCCTGGTGCTGGACATAAACGGAGACCTTGTCACAGGGGTTCCTTTTAACTTAAGGCTCCTGGATTCATCCGATGTCACGACCACGTACAGAGACCTGGACAAGGACGGGATAATCTATGCCGGAACTCTCCCTGCCGGGGATTACGATGTCAGCCTCGAACCTGTCGAGGGCTACAGGGTACCGCTCCATGCAACGAGGGTTACGGTCAAGGATAAAGTAGAATATATCCCCATCGCGGATATCAGTGTCCTGATCAAAACGGAAGATGAGATCAATGCGGCACTTGAGGATACCGCATCCAAGGAAGATGCCATAAGCGATGCGGACAGGACCGAGATGGTCACGCTCCAGCCCGGCGGAAACGACCATAAAGCGGGAATAGATGTTTCCTCCTGGCAGGGCGATATCGACTGGGACAAGGTACGGGAATCGGGTATCAGCTTCGTCATCGTAAGGAGCGGATACAGAGGATCCGTGACCGGTGCCATAGTCAAGGACAGGAATTTTGATGCCAATGTCTCGGGAGCGTTACGTGCGGGACTTGAAGTGGGTGTGTATTTCGTTACCCAGGCCGTAAATGAGACCGAAGCTGTTGAAGAAGCCTCAGCAGTCATGGAGATGTGCTCTTCATACGATCTTCAGCTTCCGATCTATCTCGACGTCGAAGGCTCAAACGGCGGAAGAGGAGACCGGATAGACAAAGAGACAAGGACCGCAGTGTGCGAAGCCTTCTGCAGGACGCTGGAGAATGCGGGTCAGCAGGGCGGCGTGTACGCATGCAGATACTGGCTCACCAATAACATAGATCCCTCTAAGCTTGACAGGTATGACATCTGGCTTGCCGAATACAGGAGCACTCCCCTTTACAGCGGATACTTTTCGATGTGGCAGTACACTTCAAAGGGCAGGGTTGACGGCATAGAGGGAAATGTGGATTTCGATATATATTATTACTGATACGGACAAAAGATGCGTTTTTATGATGTCTGTAAAATGAAAGGAAAAAAGATGGGACATTTAACTGTTGAAACATGTGAGATCGAAGGACTTAAAGTCATCACACCGGAAGTTCACGGTGACAACCGCGGATATTTCATGGAGACCTATCAGTACAGGGATTTTGTCGCGGCCGGAGTTGATGTCGTCTTCGTTCAGGACAATCAGTCCGCATCCAGAAAGGGAGTCCTCAGAGGTCTTCACTATCAGATAAATCATCCCCAGGACAAGCTCGTCAGAGTCATCAAGGGAGAGGTTTTTGACGTTGCGGTCGACCTGCGCAAGGGTTCACCCACCTTCGGAAAGTGGCATGGAGTTCTTCTTTCCGAGGAAAACAAGAAGCAGTTCTTTGTTCCCAAGGGATTTGCCCACGGGTTCCTTGTTCTCTCCGATTATGCGGAGTTCTGCTATAAGTGCAGCGACTTCTACACTCCCGGCGATGAGGGCGGCATCATGTACAACGATCCCGATATCGGAGTCGAGTGGCCCATAGAAGAGGGAATGGAACTTACCTTCTCCGAGCGCGACAAGGCATGGGCTCCCTACAGAGAGACTTTTGCCGAGTACATAAAGTGACAGGTCAAAAGATATTAAAGACAATAAAAGTGATTTGATAAATACCTACGGATAAATGGCTTCACAGGCAATAAAGAGTAAAAAAATAATAATATCGGTGATACTCCTCATCTTCGCTCTGATCGCGGGGGTGGTGGTGCTTCACGACAATCCGGATTCTTCGCCGAAACTGGAGATGATCAAGAAGGGCATATCACTTGCGGTAATAGTGGCAGCGGCACTTTTCATCACATTAAAATATGACAAGGTTGTCACTTTGCCCGTTGAGATATGGCAGAACCGGAGGATCATCTTAGGACTTGCGGGCAACGATTTCAAGAGACGTTATGCGGGCTCCTACATGGGGGCCGTGTGGGCGTTCATCCAGCCCCTTGTCACCATCGGTCTTTACTATTTTGTATTCGGAACCGTAATGAAAGGTGCAAGGACCAGCGGATCGGAGGTGCCCTTCGTGCTCTTCCTCACCTGCGGAATGGTCCCGTGGTTTTTCTTCAGTGAGATCCTATCCTCCGGAACCCATGCTCTTCTCGAATACAGCTACCTGGTCAAGAAGGTGGTGTTCAAGGTGAGCGTTCTGCCCATCATCAAGGCGGTTGCCGCATTTTTTACACATATTTTCTTTGTGGTGCTGCTCATGATCACTTCGATCCTCTGCGGCTACGGCCCGAGGCTCGCATGGCTGCAGATCATCTATTACTCTCTCTGCACCTTTGTCCTTGCTCTCGGAATCTGCTACACCACTTGTTCCATCATCGTTTTCGTAAGGGACCTGGGACAGCTCATAGGCGTACTGCTGCAGATACTCGTCTGGGCCACACCCATCATGTGGAACATCAATATGATCGACAATCCCGTGCTGCTGGCCATACTGAAGCTCAATCCCGTCGTCTACATAGTGAACGGATACAGGGACGCTTTTTACGGAACGGGATGGTTCTTCCAGTACTTTTTCTCAACAGTCTATTTCTGGACGATATGCGCATTTTTGTTCGGACTCGGAGCTGTTGTGTATAAGAGATTAAAGCCTCATTTTGCGGACGTGCTTTAAGTAAAGACGGCGGGGCCTGCCCCTGCCCGGGAGATATATGTCAGAAGAATTAGCCATCAAGGCTGAAAAAATCGAAAAAAGATACAAGCTCTACGAGAGGAACCGTGACCGCGTGCTGGATGCTTTCGGACTCGGAGGGAATAAGCGTTTTAAATATCATTACGCTTTAAACGGCGTGGACTTTTCCGTTTATAAGGGAGAGACGGTCGGTATCATCGGAACCAACGGCTCCGGCAAATCCACCCTCCTTAAGATCCTCACCGGAGTCCTCACCCCCACAGGCGGGACCGTGCAGGTGAACGGAAGGATCTCTGCACTGCTTGAGCTCGGTGCCGGATTCAACATGGATTACAACGGCATCGAAAATATCTACTTGAACGGGACCATGATGGGCTTTACCCGTGAGGAGATAGATGCGAGGATGGATGATATCCTGTCCTTTGCCGATATCGGTGATTATGTGTACCAGCCCTGCAAGACCTATTCCAGCGGAATGTTCGTCCGTCTTGCCTTTGCGGTCTCCATAAATATCGATCCCGAGATACTCATAGTCGATGAAGCGCTCAGCGTGGGAGATGTTTTCTTCCAGGCAAAATGCTACAGGAAGTTTGAGGAGTTCAAAGAGGCGGGCAAGACGATACTGTTCGTAAGCCATGACCTCAGCAGTGTCTCAAGATACTGTGACAGGGTATATCTTCTCGATAAGGGGGAGATGCTCGGATACGGATCTCCCAAAGAGATAATAGATAAATACAAGCAGGTGCTTGCCGCCAAGGCAGACGGCGGAAGGACCGAGATAGTGGAGCACAAGGATCAGGACGTTCTCGAATACGGGAACGGCGATGCAAGGATCTCTGATTATTATATTCTCGACGAAAAGGGAAATAAGACCTCTGCAATCGTAAAGGGAACGGAGTACACCGTCCATATGAGGGTACGGTTTAAATCCGATGTCCCGGCACCGATATTTGCCTGCTCCGTCAAGAACGTCAAGGGCGTTGAGATCACCGGCACCAATACCTTTGTCAGCAAGACCTTCAGCGACAGCGTAAAGGAAGGCGACGAGTTCGAGATAACCTTTAAGCAGAAGATGATGCTGCAGGGCGGGGAGTACCTTATTTCCTTAGGCTGCACCGGATACGACGGAGGAGACCTCAAGGTATATCACAGGCTCTACGATATCCTCGGCATCAGCGTCATCTCCGATTCGGATACCGTCGGATTCTACGACTGCGAGTCTGCCATAACCGTCACAAAAAAGTGACGGAAGATAACAAAAAACGTTTTCTCGTTTTGTGGACTAAAGCCCTTTAAAGTTGTATATTAAAAAAGATAAGCCCCTTATAATTCTTTTTTCAGGAGGAAAACATGGGATACAGGGAAGAGTTTGAAAAGTGGATCAGTGATGATTATTTTGACGAAGCTACCAAGCAGGAGCTTCTTGCTATCAGAAATGACGAGAAAGAGGTAGAGGACAGATTCTACAGAGAGCTTGAGTTCGGTACCGGAGGACTTAGAGGTGTCATCGGAGCAGGCTCCAACCGTATGAATGTCTATACCGTGAGAAAGGCTACCCAGGGACTTGCCAACTATATCATCAAGGCAGGCACCAAGGATAAGGGCGTTGCCATTTCCTTCGACTGCCGCCGCATGAGTCCCGAATTTGCCGATGTTGCGGCTCTCTGCCTTGCGGCAAACGGCATCAAGGCTTATGTATTCGACGAACTCCGCCCCACTCCCGAGCTTTCATTCGCACTCAGGGAGCTCGGCTGCACCGCGGGCATCAATATCACCGCGAGCCACAATCCTCCCGAGTATAACGGATACAAGGTTTACTGGGAAGACGGCGCACAGGTCACTCCTCCCCACGACACCGGCATCATCGGAGAGGTTTTTGCCATAAAGGAATACAGCGACTGCAAGACCATGGACAAGGACGATGCAATAGAGGAGGGACTCTACATCTCCATCGGCAAAGAGATCGATGACAAGTACATGGCCGAGCTCAAGAAGCAGAGCATCCATCCCGAGATCATCAAAGAGGTGGCAGGGGATATTAAGATCGTCTACACTCCTTTCTGCGGAACCGGTAATAAGCCCGTAAGACGAATCCTCGAAGAGCTCGGATACAAGAATGTATATGTGGTTCCCGAGCAGGTCGGACCCGATCCCGAGTTCACCACCCTTGCATATCCCAATCCCGAGGATCCCGCCGCATTTGAGTATGCGCTCAGACTTGCTAAGGAGAAGGATGCGGATATCGTGCTTGCAACCGATCCCGATGCCGACCGTCTCGGAGTATATGCGAAGGATTCCAAGACCGGCGAATATGTGGCCTTCACCGGCAACATGAGCGGAATGCTCATCGCCGAGTATGTTCTCAGAGAAAAGACGGCTCTCGGAACAATGCCTTCAAATCCCACACTTGTCACCACCATAGTCACCACCAACATGACCTTCCCCATGACAAAGGCTTACGGCGTGAAGCTCATCGAGGTCCTCACGGGATTTAAATACATCGGAGAGCAGATCAAGATCTTCGAGCAGAACGGCAATAAGGACAACAACTACGTCTTCGGACTTGAGGAGTCCTACGGATGCCTCGTCGGAACCCATGCACGTGACAAGGACGCCATCGTCGCTGTCGAGATGCTCTGCGAGGTTGCTTCATGGCTCAAGAAGCAGGGCAAGACCCTCTGGGATTTCATGATCGAACTTTATGAGAAGTACGGCTACTTCAAGGAGACCCAGTTCACCATCACCATGAAGGGTGCGGAGGGAGCGCAGCAGATCGCGGCTCTCATGGACAAGCTCAGGAACGATCCTCCCAAGGCTTTCGGCGACCTTGAGGTCCTTAAGTTCAGGGATTACAAGAAGGATGTCATCGTGGATATGAAGACCGGAGAGAAGACCACCACCGGACTTCCCACATCGAACGTTCTCTACTTTGACCTGCCCGATGACAACTGGTGCTGCGTAAGACCTTCGGGAACCGAGCCCAAGATCAAGTTCTACATGGGCGTCAAGGGCAGCAGCCTCGAAGATGCAGCCGCCAGGTCGGCAGCCCTTACCGAAGCAGTCAAGGCATTTGCATAAAAAATATGAATTTTGAGGGCGGTTTTGAACAAACCGCCCTTTTTTAAAGGAACCGGAATGGATATCATATCTGCTACAAAAAGAAGTATGGGATATATGGCAAGGAACGGATTCTTTGCCGGTGTCACTGAGATAAGGGAGAGCCTGAGCCTGCGCGATAAGAGGGGCTCCGATTACAGACTCCCTTCAGAGTATGAGCTCTCCGTCATGAGAAAGCTCTCCGCATCGCTTTCCTACAGACCGCTCATATCCGTCATAGTCCCCGCATACAATACGGACGAGACCTTCTTCAGGGAGATGGTGGAGAGCGTTCTTACCCAGACCTATGAAAGCCTGGAGCTCGTGATCGCCGATGCTTCGGAGGACGGGGAGAGACTTGCCGCAATCCTTAAGACCTACGAAGATCCCAGGATCGTTTATATACGTCTTGCGGAAAATAAGGGGATCTCAGCAAACACCAATGCCTGCCTGGATAAGGTAAAGGGTGAGTTTACGGCGCTCCTCGATCACGACGATGTCCTTACCCCGGATGCGCTTCTGAGGGTCATAGAGAATATGATCGCCTGCCACAAGAGGCTGGGAAAATATCCCGACGTCATATACTCCGACGAGGACAAGATAACGGCTTCCGGAAAGGATTATACCGAGAGGAATTCCAAACCGGATTATGACCCGGACCTTTTGCTGAACAACAATTACATCTGCCACCTGACGGTCGTTAAGTCGGAGCTTCTGAAAAAACTCAGATTCCGCTCCGAGTATGACGGCGCCCAGGATTACGACATGCTCTTAAGAGCACAGAGAGCCGGGGCGTGCTTTGCCCACATCCCGCAGATCCTCTATCACTGGAGGATATCCCCTTCCTCCACCGCATCAAATACCGAAGGCAAGCTCTATGCATATGATGCGGGAGCCGCGGCGCTTTCGGATCATATCGCGGAAAAAAGATGGCATGCTGAGGTCTTTGGCTTAAGAAATGTAGGCTATTACGAGCTCCGTTACAAGGGAGATTTATTCGCATCAAGATATGATGTTGGTGCGGCCGGCGGAAGAGTTGTCTCCGGAGCCCACAGGGGCAGGGTCATAAGCGGCATCATGGATCTTTACGGAAATCCCCTTTACAGCGGACTGCCCATCGGTTATACGGGCTATTTTCACAGGGCCATGTGCCAGCAGAGCGCACCTGCCTTAGACATCAGATGCATAAGGGTAAGCCCTGAGTTTCGGGATGATTTCTATGAGATAACAGGCGTTAAATACAGTGAGCACAGAACTCCCGGCATCGTATCCTTAAGGCCTCACGAGCTCGGAAGGGCGCCTCAGGAGGGTGAGAAGGTATTCGATGCACAGGCTCTTCCCGAAGATGCGGATATCATCGCAATGAGTCTTGAACTCTCGGAAAGGATCCGCAAGGCGGGATACGGGCTTTTATACTATCCCGGATGGCAGGTGACTTATCATGAATAAAGTTACTGTTGTGATCCCAAACTATAACGGAGAGAAATTCCTGAAGGGATGCCTTGATACCCTTGCGCCCTCATATCAGGGGGCTTCTGCCGGATATGACATCATAGTAGTAGACGATGCTTCGACCGATTCAAGCAGGGAGATAGTAAAGGGGTATCCTGATGTCAGGCTCATCGCACTTGAACAAAACAGCGGGTTCAGTGCTGCGGTAAATGCCGGGATAAAGGCGTCTCAGTCTCCCTATGTGCTGCTCCTTAACAACGATACCAAGGCAAAGCCCGGTTTTGTCCAGTCTCTTTACAATGCCATTAAGGATGACAGAAAATGCTTTTCCGTCTCCGCTTCCATGAGGATGTGGGATGACGAGAGACTTATAGACAGCGCGGGTGATATTTACTGCGCCCTCGGATGGTCAAGATCCCTTGGAAAGGGAAGGTCCGCCGCGCGTTACGGCACTAAGCGCAGGATCTTTTCAAGCTGTGCGGGTGCCGCCATCTACAGGAGGGAAGTGTTTGAGAAGATCGGATATTTTGATCCCCTGCACTTTATGTACCTGGAGGATCTGGATATCTGCTGGAGGGCCATGCTCGCCGGATACCATTCCGCCTATGATCCCGGTGCCGTTGTGGTCCATTACGGGAGCGCCAGCACGGGTTCAAGATACAACAGCCGCAAAGTCCTTTACTCTGCGGCAAACAATATCTACGTGATCTACAAGAATATGTCCCTGCTGCAGATACTCATTAATCTGCCGTTTCTTGCCGCGGGATTTATCGTAAAGGCCCTGTTTTTCTTCAGAAAAGGGCTGGGCAGGGAGTACTTAAAGGGGCTCGGAGAGGGATTTGCCAAGTCCTTCGGAAAAGGGAGTCATAAGCGGTTTAAGGGATTTACAAAGATAATCCCGAGGCTTGCCGTTATAGAACTCATACTGCTTAAGAATATATTTTCCGTACTTAAGGAAACATGAAGTTTCCGGTGAAAAGAAACGCTTCCGCCAAAGGAAACTTAAAGCACTTAAATGCCCGCTAAACAGCGAAAAATCTGAATTTTGTTTAAGAAAAATTAAGATAAAAACCGTTTTCTTTAATTGTTAAAGCTCCCGTCTGGATGTAAAATCTTTGTTGATGGAGTCCCGTTTAGTTCCGTGGAGCCATAGGATGATAAGAGACAATCAACAGATCTTTAACAGGATCATGGTGATAATAGATGCGCTGATCGTTGCGTTTTCACTTATCCTGTCTTATTACATAAAATTTTACATCTTTACCCCTAACCAGGTATACTTCCTGGAGCTGTCACACTACTATGACCTGCTCCCTTTTGTTGTACCCGGCTATATCCTCATCTATTTTTTCTGTGATATATATACTTCAAAGCGGAACGGCAGGCTGATGGCGGAATTTCTGGACCTTCTGAAGGCCAATACCATCGGAATGCTGGCTCTGATCCTGTATCTGTATATCGTAGTCCGCGATATCAACTATTCCCGAAGCGTAATGGTGATGTTCTATGTCCTGAACATCTTCCTGAGCATCCTATACAGAGGGGTCCTCAGACACATCCTCAAGACCTTCAGGAAAAAGGGATACAATATCAAGCACGTGCTCATAGTCGGATACTCAAGGGCTGCGGAACACTATATGGACGAGATAAGGGAGAATCCGCAGTGGGGCTACAATGTGGTGGGAGTGCTGGATGAGCACGTTCCAGCAGGCGCCATATACCACGGGGTCAAGGTCCTCGGAACCCTGGGAAACCTTGAATACATCCTTCCCGAGCACAAGCTCGATGAGATCGTCATAGCCCTTCCCCTTGAGGATTACGACATGCTCGAAGAGACCGTCAGCATATGCGAGAAGTTCGGAGTCCATACCAAGTTCGTACCCGATTACAATAACGTCATCCCCACCAGGCCTTACACCGAGGATCTCGGAGGGCTTCCGGTCATCAATATCCGTTACGTTCCCCTTACAAACAGCGGGAATATCTTTGTCAAAAGAGTGTTTGACATCTGCGCATCCCTCATCGGCATCATCATCACATCGCCCATAATGCTCGTCGTGGCGGTCCTCATAAAGCTCACCAGCAAGGGCCCCGTTATATTCAAACAGGAGCGAGTGGGACTTCACAATAAGACCTTCCAGATGTATAAGTTCCGCTCAATGAAGGTACAGTCCGAGAAAAAAGAGAAAAAGGGCTGGACCACCAGGAACGATCCGAGAGTTACGGCTGTCGGACGCTTTATCAGGAAGACGAGCATCGATGAGCTTCCGCAGCTCTTTAACATCCTTAAAGGGGATATGAGCCTTGTGGGACCCAGACCTGAGAGGCCTCAGTTTGTCGAGAAATTCATGGAAGAGATCCCCAGATACAATGTCAAGCACCAGGTGCGTCCCGGACTTACCGGATGGGCACAGGTCAACGGCTTAAGGGGCGATACGTCCATCAGAAAGAGAGTCGAGTACGATATCTATTATATCGAGCACTGGAGCTTCCTCTTTGACCTGTGGATAATAATCCTTACTTTCTTCACCGGATTTATAAACAAGAACGCGTATTGAGATGTGTTCCGCATACGTCTGAATATATCGGAGTTTTGCAATGGCATCAGATAAACCTGCCTTGAGACAGGGAAGAAAATCGAATAACAGAATGTCGACCCCCAGGGCCAGACGCAGGATGATGGTATTTGTGATAGAGCTCATCATCATCATAGGCATGGTAGGTGTTCTCTATTATGTCGTAAAGCACACCGAGACCTCGGCGGGTGAAGGCCCCATCTATGCCGATATGCAGAATGTGGCTCCTTCGGAGATCGGCATCTCGGATGTTGCGATAAACGCATCCGGTGAGGGCGGAGCGATGGAAGGGTATACCAATATCGCACTCTTCGGCGTTGATGCACTCAGCTCAAAGGGGAGCGATCTCTTAAAGGGCTACAGGAGCGATACCATAATGATCGCCAGCATCAACAACGCGACCGGTGAGATAGCCCTGGTGTCTGTCTACAGGGATACTTATCTGAACCTGGGAAATGACAGCTACAATAAGTGCAACGCCGCTTATGCAAAGGGCGGAGCGACACAGGCGGTCACCATGCTCAATTCGAATCTTGACCTTAACATCACCAACTGGGTCACCGTCAGCTACAAGGCTATCACCACAGTGGTCGATGAGCTGGGCGGCATCATGATCTATGTAAATGATGATGAGATAGACCATCTGAACAACTATCAGATAGCCGTGGCACAGGCCATGGGAATACCCGAGGATGAGATCGTTCCCGTGACGGAGCCCGGATACCAGCTGTTAAACGGAGTACAGGTATCCTCCTACTGCAGGATCAGATATACGGCGGGAAGCGATTTTAAGAGGACCGAGCGCCAGAGGAATGTCATGAAGGCCATAATGCTCAGGGCGCAGGAATGCGATTCCCAGACGCTTACCAATATCTTTACGGATGTTCTGAACTATACCTATACGAGTTTTGACGAGAAGACCTTCCTGAACATGGTCCTGAACATTTCGGATTACCGCATCGTGAGGGAGGGCGGATTCCCCGAAGCCGAATATATCGGCGGTGCGAATCTCCCGGCAAAGGGTGACTGTGTCATACCCATGGATCTTGAGCAGAGCGTCATCAGCCTCCACAGATTCCTCTTTGAGGATGAGAACTATACCCCCAGTGAAAGAGTCATTGAATTTTCAGGGGTCATTGAAGCAGACACTTCAGCATACGTGAGGTGACAGATCTTGAACATCCAGGTGATAATACCGGTCTATAAGCCGGACGACAAGTTAATAAAGCTTCTCGAAAAGCTCCGGACACAGACCTTCGTGCCCACGGGGATAGGTCTCGTATGGTCCGTTGAGAAGAAGAAAAACGATCCCCTGCTCCCGAAAGTGATCAAGCGCTTTCCGGAGGTCAATATCTCATGCGTCGACGTCTCGGAGTTCGATCACGGCGGGACCAGGAGAAAGGCCGTTGAAGAGACAAAATGCGACATCTTCGTCATGATGACCCAGGATGCGGTTCCGTTAAATAATCACCTTATCGAGAATCTGATCACACCCATGGTGAAGCAGATGACCGACAGGGATGCCGTAGAGCCTTTTATCGCGGCAGTGTATGCAAGGCAGTTCCCGGGCAGGGATTCGTCTCCCTACGAGAAGCTTGCCCGCCTTCACAATTATCCCGAGCTTTCCGCGGTCAGGACACGCGATGATATAGCAAAGTCAGGAATCAAGGCACTCTTTTGCTCGGATGTGTGCTGTGCGTACAGACGTGACCTCTATGAAGAGGCCGGCGGGTTCGTCCCGAGCACCGTGTTCAATGAGGATATGATCATCGCAAGGAAGCTCCTTGAAAACGGACATGCCATCAGGTATGAAGCAAGGGCCAAGGTCGTTCATTCACACGATTACACTGCCATGCAGCAGCTTAAGAGAAACTTTGATCTCGGGGTCAGCCAGGCGATGTTCCCCGAGGTCTTCGGCGATATAAAGTCTGAATCGGAAGGCGTTAAGTTCGTCACGGAGTCCGTAAAGCTCCTCTGCCGTAAAGGCGCCGCATATCTTATCCCGGGCTTCTGCATCCAGTGCGGATTCAAGCTCATTGGTTATAAGCTGGGCAGGAATTATGAAAAACTGCCTGATTCTGTTATAATGAAACTCACGTCCGAGAAAAGCTACAGGATCATAAAGGC
>CAMNEB010000043.1 GCA_946536155.1 uncultured Lachnospiraceae bacterium
GCATCTCCGTTCAGCGCGAGGAAGGAAGCATTTTATACCAGCGGCAGGACCCGCATGTCCTACATTGGTGTGACAGGGGAAGCGTCCGCGTGTTACAAAAAAATAAGCGGCGGGAGAAACTCCTGCCACAGAAGGATATATGAAATGACAGTAAAGGATTTGAAGATAGGACAGACCGCCAGAGTTGACGAGGTTGGCGGAGAGGGGGCACTGAGACAGCACTTTCTCGATATGGGACTCATACCCGGAGCCGAAGTGACTCTGGTGAAGCTGGCACCTATGGGCGATCCCATGGAGCTCAGGATATACGGATACGAACTGACACTCAGACTTTCGGATGCCGAGAAGATAGAGGCTACACTGATCGATAAAAAGGAATCTTCTTCCGAAGAAAAAGCTCTGAAGATCAGTGAGAACAATGAGCACAAGCATGATATAGAGCACCCCGGTCTCGGTGAGGAAGGGAAATATCATGCAAAGGGAAGCGGTAATCCTCTTCCGAAGGGGGAGAAGCTGACCTTTGCACTTGTCGGTAACCAGAACAGCGGCAAGACCACTCTCTTCAACCAGCTCACAGGCTCCAACCAGCATGTGGGAAATTTCCCCGGAGTTACCGTTGACAGGAAGGACGGTGTGATCCGCGGGAAAGAGAATACCCTGATCACTGATCTTCCGGGTATTTATTCCATGTCACCTTATTCGGGAGAGGAGCTTGTCAGCAGGGATTTTGTGCTGAATGAAAAGCCGAAGGCAATCATCAATATCGTTGATGCCACCAATATAGAGCGCAATCTCTATCTTACGATGCAGCTTCTTGAGATGAATATTCCCATGGTCGTAGCCCTTAATATGATGGATGAACTCAGGGGCAACGGAGGATCCGTTGATATAAACCGCATGGAGCAGATGCTGGGTGTTCCGGTGATCCCGATATCCGCGGCCAAGAACGAAGGTATCGACGAGCTGGTAAGACACGCTCTGCACATAGCATATTACCGGGAAAAGCCCGAGGTTGACGATTTCTGTGATGAGAACGATAACGGCGGTGCGGTTCACAGGTGCATCCATGCCGTGATCCATCTGATAAAAGATCACGCCGACCGGGCGGGGATCCCGGTGAGATTCGCCGCAAGCAAGGCGATAGAAAACGACGAACAGATCATCGGGCGTCTTGAACTCGATGATAATGAGATAGAGACCCTCGAACACATCACAAAGCAGATGGAAAAGGAGAGGGGACTTGACAGAAGTGCGGCAATGGCCGATATGCGGTTTGCCTACATCAGAAAGGTATGTGACGCCTGTGTCATAAAACCGAAGGAGAGCAGGGAGCATATCAGGAGCCGCAGGATCGATAACTGGCTCACCGGACGATTCACAGCAATCCCTATTTTCATAGGAGTCATGGCCCTTGTGTTCTTCCTTACCTTCAACGTGATCGGTGCCTGGCTTCAGGGGCTTCTTGAGCTTGGGATCGGGAAACTGACCTTGCTTACGGATGCGGCCCTTACGGCAGCGGGAGTAAACGATACGATCCATTCCCTTATCATCGACGGTATCTTTGAGGGGGTGGGCAGTGTGCTCAGCTTTTTGCCCATAATCGTCACAATGTTCTTTTTCCTGTCGATCTTAGAGGACAGCGGATATATTGCCAGAGTCGCATTTTTCATGGATAAGCTCCTGAGAAAGATAGGACTTTCGGGCAGGAGTATCGTGCCGCTCCTCATCGGTTTCGGCTGTACCGTTCCCGCGGTCATGTCCACAAGGACGCTCCCCAGTGACAGGGACAGGAAGATGACCATCCTCCTTACTCCCTTCATGAGCTGTACCGCCAAACTCCCGATCTATACCTTCTTTGTCGCGGCGTTTTTTCCGGAGAACGGGTGGATCGTGATCACGGCACTGTATTTCATCGGCATCGTTCTGGGAGTGCTGGCGGCATTGTTTTTCAAAAAGGTACGCTTCTCGGGAGAGGCGGTTCCCTTTGTCATGGAGCTTCCCAACTACAGACTTCCCGGACCGAAGAATGTTGTAAGACTTCTGTGGGAGAAGGCCAAGGATTTCCTGCAGAGGGCATTCACTGTTATCTTCATGGCAACTGTTATCGTGTGGGTGCTTCAGAGCTTTGACCTGCACCTTAATCTGGTGAGCGATCAGAAGGACAGCATCCTGGCGTCGGTTGCGGGACTGCTGGTTCCTCTGTTTAAGCCTGTGGGGCTTGGGGACTGGCGCATAGTCACTTCCCTGATCTCGGGATTTATGGCCAAGGAAAGTGTGGTTTCGGTCCTTGAGGTCCTCTACGGAACAGCGGGGGTGGGCGGCACAATGACAACACTGTCGGCTCTGTGCCTGCTGGTGTTCTCACTCCTGTATACCCCCTGTGTTGCAGCCATCGCAGCCATCAAAAGAGAGATGGGCTTCAAATGGGCGGTCTGCGTTGTGCTCTGGCAGTGCGGTATTGCATGGCTGTGTGCTCTTATCGTCCACCTTGTCGGGACATTATTGTGATAAGACGTCCCACAGTATCTGAGTAACATTTACAAGTCTCACCGAAACTGTCTTGTGACCCGGAGGTTTAATATGTTATTTTGTCCGAACTGCGGAGTTAAAATTGTACAGGGCGATAAATTCTGCCGTGAATGCGGTCATAGTCTTACTGTTATAAGGACCGAAAATGTAAATTCCGGACGGGATGAACAGAAAGGCAATCCCTTGCTGACAGGCATGTTTATAAGCGAGCCCCCCAAAAACTCTTTTCCGGGAATGGGGATGATGGGAATGGGCATGATGGGAATGGGCATGATGGGATCATTTACATCCGGCGGAAGACATTTCTCATATTCGACTCAGGGAATGATGTTTAATTCCGGCTTAAATTATTCCATATCCGAAAAAGAAGGAAAACTGTATGCCAGGATGCGTCTTCCGGGTCTTTATGATCCGGATGTGCGTGAATTTGAAATTCCCGACGAGATCTTTGACCGTATAACCGACGTCATCAATGAGTTTAACGGGGACCGCTGGGACGGATTCAACGGGCATGCCGAAGGAGTTATGGATGGAGAGTCGTTTTCTTTTTCCTATAATGACGGTAACGGAAGAAGCATATCCGCCGGCGGTTATATGAGCATGCCGGAAGGATTCGGCGGTGCCATCAACGTCATTAAGGGCGTAATGGAAGATGCGTATCACAAAAAGTTCCCCGACTATTCGGAAAAATTCAGGAAATTCTTCGAAGAGGACGTTGTTGCAAAGTACGGTGAAAGCAATCGTCACATTAAGGTGGGTGACTATTATGCTTTGATTCCCTATGTCTGCGGAGATCCGGGCTATTTTGCATGGGGAGAGAACCCGCTGCCCGCAGGACTTTTGGATTACCGTATCTTTAACGAGTATTGTGATACGGATAATAACAGCGATGATATAAAATACCGTGGAATTGCTGTTTTGGTCGATAAAAAGCCGGCAGACGACGGAAGTATGAATTATACCGGCATAAAGATACAATATTACGGCATGGACGGATCCGGTGAGATAGGGCTTTTTGAAGAGTTTACAGTTTTCATGGAAGCGGTAAGAGGCCAAAGCGGATCATTCAGGGTATTTACCTATAAGACCGCATATGGTCCGATCCTCGGGATCTGGGAAGATATATCCTGGAAATACGGAAATACGCACCAGGCTTTCACTTTTTATCTTTACAAGATCAATAAGGACAAGCTTGAGGCCATTGATGAGATTTATGCTGAGGTGACCGGTGAAGACAGTGAACTGACTGATGAGCAGTTTGAATTGCTCTGCAGTGCCGCAGAAAAAGCCGGAGTTTATGAATGGGCTCAGTATTTCCGCAGGACTCAGCCGCGAAAGTACATTTCAATGCCCGATATGTATATCGAGAAGATCGCAGGTTTTGACTGGCACTCGCATTTCTGCCCGGATTTCAATGATCTTACAGGAAAACTTCCCAAGGGTGTACAGGTAGGGGATTCACATATCAAGGTGACGAAAATATAACTGCCCGTGCAGTAAACGGCATAAAATTTCAGGGGAAAATATGACTGTTGAAGAAGCAAGGAATATCGTAAGAAGGTTTGATGAGAACAGAAAGCTGTCCGATGAGGATGTGTTCATGTTCACGGAGGCGATGGGGTATCTTATTGAGACACTGCATGATCCTAAAGATATGATGCATCTCGGCGGGTACTATTATGAGATCAAAAAGTTTGACCTTGCTCTGAAATATTATGAGCTGGCGGCCACGTATGACTACGATCCCGCTTATGAATGTCTGGGATATGTATGGTACTACGGAAGGACCGGTGTTAAGGATTATAAGAAGGCATTTGAGTATTTTTCCAAGCTCATGGATAAGGGCGATCCCGTAGCAACCTACAAGGTGGCCGACATGTACAGAAACGGCTACTATGTTGACAAGGATGAGGAAAAATACGAACGCATCATAGAAAACCTCTTTCCAAAGGTCAGAGATATGGATAACGTCTTTGATCCCGTTCCGGAGGTCTTTACAAGGCTGGCAAAGATAAGGACGAAGCAGGGAAAGACCGATGATGCGGTCAGGCTCTATCTCTACGCGAAGGATTTCCTGTCACAGCGTATCCTTCACAATGCATTTTTCGGAAATCTGAATATCATGAAATGGCTGGTGGACGATCTCTATACGCTCATCCCCTTTGATGAGCGGAAGATGGATCTCTACGACCTTTATTACGTTCTGAGATCACCTCACAAGGTTTCATTTATGTACGATTCGAAGGTTCAGAATCTCGAATCCGTTATGGAGGGAAATGAATGCACGGTCTGCTTTAACGGAAAGTGGTTCCGCAGCAGGGATGATTTTTTCAAAGATGCCTGCATAGGAGATGTGAAGCTGACTGCTCTTTATGATGATGTATACGGATTTGAGATACTGTCCTGAAACGGGCAAAAAAACTGCGTGAAAGTCGCATAAATACAGGATTTTCGAGGATGGGGAGTTTATTGGACATATAAAGATTTATAACCTTATTGTAAGAAGAATTTAAGGGCTGCGGCAGGGACCGTGTTTTGCAATAAGGAGATCATATGAAGAAAAACGAGATCATCACGAAAATGAATTCCGATTCCGTAAGATACGCGGAGTACGAGGAGCTTCTTCTCAGAAGGGACAGGCTCATCAGGGAATCGGGTTCCATACTGACCGCTTATACCGCCGAATTCGGCGATATGATCAATGAAAATTTCGAACTTAAGATAAAGTGCATCCGTACCAAGAAGGCCATAAGCTACTGTCACCGCCTTATGAACAGGGGACTGACTGTCAATGTGGACCGGATGAACGATGAGCTGGACAAGGAGATGAAGCTTTATTACGTTCAGCTTAAGGAAATGCTCAATCACACCAAAGACTGCAAGGATTCCGGCACCATCAGCGAGATGAGGCTGAGCCGTTCAAAGAAGATCTACAGAAGACTTGCAAAGCTGCTTCATCCGGATATGAATTCCGCAGTCTCCGGGAATAAAAAACTGATGGAGCTCTGGGATAAGATATATGAAGCGTATCTTGCAAGCGATGCCGAAGAGCTCGAAAACCTCGAGGCACTTGCCGGAAGACTGCTTAAATCCGAAGGAGGAGAGACATTCATCCCGAATACCGACAACCTTGAGGAGAGGATCGAACGTATCGAGAACAGGATAAATGAGATACTTACCTCGGAGCCTTACATATATTCGGAGATCCTTGAAGATGAGGAGAAAAAAGCCGCACACAGATCCATGCTTGAAGATGAGCATTCCGAATATGAGGAATATCTGAAGGCACTTACTGCAGTCCTTACGGAACTGCTGGGCAGCGGAGGGATTTCACTTACATGGCAAATGAACTGACCGAATCAAAAAAGAATATGGTATCTTTGATCTCCGGAAATCCCCTGGGAGATCTGATCAAACCGCTCAGTCATGAGATCCTCCTCTTCGGATCTTATGTTGCGGGCACTTCACATATAGAGGATCAGACAATTTTTGATGAATTGAAAGAAGGGGATAAATTCACGCTGAGGCGGGAGCCCGACAACCGTTTTGACGAGAATGCCATAGTTGTCCTGGATGAAAAGGGCAGGAAGCTGGGCTATATCCCTGAGAAGGACAACCTCGTTTTTGCCAGACTCATGGATGCCGGCAAGTTTCTTACTGCGAAGATGACGGAGATCGACCGTCGTCCTCCCTTTGTGCGCATTTCAATAGATATTTACCTTGTGGATTTTTAGTGGGGCAGGGGCTTTCCCTTTGTCCCGTTTTTTGTATGATCATCACAGCCCGCATGCTCCGGGGCTCTTGTTAAGGAGAATAGATTATGCTCGGTTCAATTGAAGATCTGTCGGTAGTATCCATCATAATAAAGCTTCTTCTTGCCACTCTTTTCGGCGGCATAATCGGTCTTGAGAGAGGAGCCAGAGGGCAGGCGGCAGGCATCAGGACTTTTGCCCTGGTGTGCATGGGGGCGGCATCCTGTGCCATCGTTAATCTCTATCTCTTCTATACGACGGGATACGCAGATACCGCCAGGATCCCTTCAACTGTCATTTCCGGAATCGGATTCCTCGGTGTGGGCACTATTGTTGTCACAGGCAGGACTTCCGTAAGGGGACTTACCACGGCCGCGACGCTCTGGGCTACGGCCGCACTTGGACTCATGATCGGATCGGGATTTATAGCAGGAAGTATTGCAGCATTCCTTACCATCATATTCATAGTCGTGGTCCTTAACAGGGTTTCTCTTTTCCAGGAAAATATTGCCAGCAGATTCACTCTCTATCTCGAACTCGACAGGGGCACCGGAGTCGAAGAATTCCTCGATTATATGAATTCCAAAGGATACAGCGTATCTGTCCTTGAGAAGCAGAAGAATGCGTCGATCCATTCCAAGGACATAGGCCTCTATGTTACCTGTAACATCCATAAGCACAAATCCCACATCAATCTGATAAACGATCTCTTTACCCTTCCCTCGGTACACTATGTTGAGGAGATAAAGGGATAATACGGTCATAAAAAGGAGAGAGCATGTCAATCTTTAAAACCTGGTATGAAAAGTATAGGTACAACACGGTTCCCGCAGTCTGGGAGCTCTTTGGCCTGAGCATTCTGCCTTTTAATCAAAGGGTGCATTTCGCAGAGGAACTTCAGGATGAAGCGGATGTATACCGTGTTGACAGGATACTCTGTCCCGAGCTTTTTTTCGGCGGATTCCTGAGAATGGTGCTCTATGATTTTGCACATGAAGAGTTCTGGAATACCGCTGAACATCAGGGCGTCGGTGATGAGTCGTGGGAAATGAATTCCCGCGAGAAGCTCTTCTTTGAACTTGCCAGGGATAATGTGGAAGGGTCAACCAGCAAGAAGGCCATCGCTATCATATTAAGTGACCTCTCCGGGGACGACTACAGTGACGTACTTGAGTACATCCTCGGAGTATATGAAGCAGTCCGGGATGATGATCCGGATGATGATCCGGTAACCTTTACCGAGCGTGTGCGCCGTACCTGTGACAGACTTGAAAGTTATACAAGGTGGAAGGTCTCAAACGGCGATAACAGGAAGTTCTGCGCAGCCCTTGAAGAATTTCTTCAGGCACCTTCCCTGGATAAAGATTCCGATGTGATACATGTCAGGAATCTGATCGCATTCTGTGCGTCGTATGTTTCCGGTAATCCGGAAGAAGCGCAGATGAACAGATCTTTTTCAGACATCATTACTGAGTATTCCGATCTCAGGAAGAAAGTGGTAAAGGATGTCGTTGCCCAGGATTCCGCCGTCAGAAAGTTCATAAACGGTCTTTTTAACGGCGAGTTCAGGGATAAGACTGTGTTCGATGCACCCAGAGCGACTTTCCTGTTCGTGGGGCCTCCCGGTGTGGGCAAGACCTTTCTCGCGAGCACCGCAGGTAAGATAATGAACCGTCCGGTAAGATTTTTCCAGATGAACGAATATGCCGGAGAGAACAGCTACAACGGACTCATCGGATTTGAACCCACATGGAAGAATGCAAAGCCCGGAGATCTCACCGAATATGTTGAGGAACATCCCAATGCGATAATGATCTTCGATGAGATAGAAAAGGCTCATAAAAATACGATCCATCTCTTCCTTTCAATTCTTGAAGGCGGCGTTCTCAGGGACCTCTGTACCCAGAAGGATGTTGACTTCAAGGACACTGTGGTGATCTTCACCACAAATGCCGGAAGAAAGTTCTACGAATCAAACATGGATATCCCTCTTTCATCGCTTCCCGAGCAGACGCTCATAGATGCGATAGGGGATGATAAATACAACGATCCCGGCACCAGGATCCCGCCCGAGATCCTGTCCCGAATGGCAAAGGGAAGTATCGTCGGTTTCGATCATATCAGACCTTCTAAGCTGATCCCCATAATAAAGCGCGGCATGAAAGACGGTGCGGATGCTGTCCGCAACAAGACCGGCATCGAAGTAAAATTTGATGAGTCCATCCTGCCTTACATCTTCCTCTATCACATGGGAGAGAAACTCGATGCGAGAGTCGCCGGCGCAAGGAGCAGATCTTTTATCATTGATTCCCTCTACAGCATTTCGGAGAGGATCACGGAAAACAAGAAAGAACTCAGTGCATTGACCAATCCGGATTCAGTCATCACCGCAAGCTTCAGGGTTGAAAACAGCAGGCTTGCAAACGAACTGACTGTTCCAGACAGACCGGTGAACATACTTGTGGTCTGCAATCAGGAGGATTACAGCTTCCTGTTTGAACATAAGTCCGATGTCTATAAGCTCAGCCATGTTTATGCGGAAAACGGAAAAGACGATTACAGGGACTACATCAACCGCAAAATGACCGAAGAAGATATTGATGCCATTATCGTAGATCCCTACATGAGAGGAACCTCAAGGAGTGAAAAAACAGAGAAGATAAGCGGCATATGGCATTCGGGCACCAAAGGCATGGAGGTTGTCGAATGGATACGTTCGGGTTCCGGTATGCCTCCTGTCTACTGCATGGATTTTAACAGGAGAAGAAAGAGCCACTCCATAAGGTTTACGGATGTTCAGGATCTGAGGAACCGCGGAGTCAGGGATATCATTCATTTTTCCAAGGCGTCGAATAAAGTACAGAGGACGGATATCCTCAGAAATTTTGCTTACGAACTCTTCCTTGAGAGAAAATACGACGAAATGACCTCAAAGGGCAGGACCGTTGCATTTGAGGTCGGCCATGTGATGAAAAGATCCGATGACGGTAAGACGGTCGATGTGGACATGTGCATCACCGATCTTAAGCTCGTCAGGGGAATGGATGCGGAATCCCAGAAGATCTTCATTGACGATGCTGTCAGGATGAAGGGAGGATTCGACAGGATAATCGGGGCCGACAAGGCAAAAGAGGAATTGAGAAGCTTCGTGAAATTCCTCAAAGATCCCGGACTTTTCAGAAGATCGGGGCGTGAGGTATCTCGCGGACTTCTTATGTACGGTCCTCCCGGAACGGGCAAGACCATGCTGGCAAGAGCACTTGCATGTGAGGCGGACTGTCCCTTCATCGCAATACCCGGAAGCCAGTTTGCCGACGGCACGAGGAAGATCAGTGAGATCTTTGCACTTGCGAGAAAATATGCCCCCAGTGTTGTCTGCATCGATGAGATAGAAGCCATAGCACAGAATATGGGCAATCCCATCCTTAAAGAGCTCCTCACGGAGATGGATGGATTCTCAAAGAGCGACAAGCCGGTCTTTGTAATAGCCAGCACCAATGCGGGCGTCGAGCCCGAACTCGGAAGGCAGAATATTTTCCTCGATCCTGCGCTCCTCAGGCGCTTTACGAGAAAAGTCTACATGAAGATGCCTTCGAGAAAAGACAGGGCCATCTTTATCGAGCAGAAGAAAAAGGATCTTCACGGAAGGACCTATAACCTTGATCTGCTTTCATCGGGTGATGTTGCGGCGTTTGCCGATCTCACAGCAGGGAAATCTCTGGCAGAGCTTGATAACGTGTTTGTCTTTGCCATAGGAAGAGCTGCCGAGAGAGGTGAAAAGCTGACACTTCAGCTTCTGGCAGGCTGTTTTGAAGAGACCATTTACGGCGAGGAGAAAAAGTACGATCCCGCCCATATCCGTACCACCGCACTCCACGAGGCGGGTCATGCTTTTGTCGGCTTTGCATGCAATGACGGAACCAACAACAGGTTCATCCCCGAGTATGCGACCATCATCGCCCGCGGAGGATACCTCGGACTGGTGCGTCAGAAGATCGATGAATCCCTGGCCGGCTATTCGAGACCGGAACTCATCAAGCTTATGAGGATCAATCTTGCGGGACGTGCTTCCGAGATGGTCTTTGCATCCAAAGAAGAAGAGGGACTCACAACAGGCGCATCAAATGACCTTGAGGTTGCCACCATCATAGCTGAGAACATCCTTTGCAGGTTCGGAATGGAAGAAGGATTCCTGCCTTCGCTCTCCATGGATATGATCATGAGATCGCCCCTTGCCGAGAAGTATGTGAACAGGATCAACGAAATGATGAAGCGGGAACTCGACTACACCGTAGCCCTTATTAAGGACAATAAGGATAAGGTCAGAAAGCTCGCCAAGGCGCTTGTGGACAGATCCCGCCTTGACACCGAAGAAATGAAACAGATCCTCGGACTCTGATCGGACAGGGATATGAAAAAATACAGTGCTAAGTTTATATTCCTTGAAATGCTCGTGATGATCGCCATAGCCCTTGTGTCGGCACTTGTTCTGACTCTGTGCGCGAAGAAAGCGGATCTTTTCCCGCTGTGGATCATTATCACTGCCTGGTTTGTCTTCCTGCTGTTTATTTCAGTCGGTAATAAGGTGTTGTTTCCCATTGCCTTTAAGACAATGAACAGTAATCTGGAAAAAGAAAACTTTGTCAGTTCTCATGTACTTATCAACAGGGATGCTTATACATGCGGATCCATACTGGTCATCGATGAACCCGGCCACAGGATCGCATATGTATCGGTCCATAACCCTTTCAGCTTCCAGACTGCCGATGTGATGGAACTTGCCGATGTGAAGTCGGACCATGACAAAGGACCGTTCGGAGGTACCAGGTACGTATTTTTTTCTTTTTACTGCAGAACAAACTGGATCACAATCCCGACTCGCACGTCCCGCAGCTATTATGGGACCGAATCAACCCAGGTGAAAAAAGCGATCGCCAAAGCCGATCTTTTCCGGGATACGGTCCTTCGTCTTCAGCAGCAGATCATAAACAGCGTAACTTAAAGCGGAACGGGCAAAACGCCCCGTGTCATACAGCGACTGAGCATATAACAGGGAAGAGTTCCCGTGTCACAAAGGAGGTGTACTATGGGATTATTCGGAAAGCATCTTTTTGATATGGACGGAATAACAGACATGGAAGACGATGACTGGTTCGTTGAGGCCCAGCTCATGGCCGGCAGCAGAAAAGAAGCGATAGAACTTACCGGTGACGATACCTTCTATCCGGGAGATGATGAATCGGATGAAGATTCGTGATAAGCGTAAGATCATATTATGGGTCATACCGGTCCCGGTCCTGATCATCATGGCGGTGATCCTGCTGACGAAAAAAGGAGCGGATCAAAGCCCTGTCACGGAATCCGTTGTTTATGATGTTTCAATCGTACAGGATGAAGACGGAGCTTTGGCAGGCGGTGAGACCATCGCTTTGGCAAGTACAGACATTACGCCACCGTTAGAACAGCCCGCCTCAGATACGCCTGCGCAGGACGAGGTGGTCCGGAATATTCCGGACAGTATCTGGAAGGAAGCCTTCGAACTGTACGGTAAAACCTGTGACGCCAAAGAGACTGTCGAAGCGGTGATGCCGCAGGTGACCGAACTTGCGGGAAGCGATGAAGAAACTGATGCGTATCTGAAAGCGTTAAACGATCTGTTTTCATATTGGGACGGAGTAAATGAGAAAGGCTTTGTCAGCCGGAGCATTCCGGAGGACCTTCAGGATGACGGCAGTCTGTGTATAGTGATACTCGGTTACGCACTGACGCCTTCCGGGGAGGTTCGGGATGAACTGATCTGCCGCCTGGATGCGGGAATGGAAGCTGCCGCAAAATATCCGAATGCCTGGGTGCTGGTCACCGGCGGAGGAACGGCTTTATTTGACCCTTCGGTAAAAGAAGCCGACAAGATGGCAGAGTACCTGATACAAAAAGGTCTCGACCCTTCAAGGCTGATCGTTGAGAATGATTCGATGACCACCTCCGAAAATGCCATATACTCGGAAAAGGTGCTCAGGACCGCGTATCCGGATGTCAGGGATATCATGATAGTCACCAGCGACTACCATGTGCCCATGGCGTGCCAGATATTTGAGGGATGGTTCATCATGAATGATTCGGACCTTGAAGTTATTTCAAATTATGCATGCGATCCCGGCAACCCGACCGTTTTCAGGATAAGTGACCAGGTTTTCTGGATGGAAGAACTGCTTCGCTGAAAAGATATGAAAACATTATGTAAGGAGCACCGAAGCCTGTCGTTCATTTTTGGAGGATCATTTTATGCCTAAGGGAACCAATCAGAAGCTCAAGCTCTATTACCTCAGTCAGATCATGCTCGAGAAGACAGATGAAGAGCATATGATCACCATGCCCGAGATCCAGAAGGCACTGGCTGCTTACGATGTGACCGCAGACAGGAAGAGTCTCTATGACGATCTTGAAAAGCTTTCCACACTTGGTATCGAGGTAAAGGGAGAGAAGATAGGACGGGACTTTTTTTATCATGTCTCCAATAAGAAATTCGAGATAGCGGAGCTTAAGCTCCTTGTGGATGCTATTCAAAGTTCTAAGTTCATCACTGAGAAAAAATCCAAAGAATTGATAAATAAACTTACATCATTCGCAAGTAAGTATGAAGCGTCCCAGCTTAACCGTCAGGTTGTGGTTCAGGGACGTGTTAAGACCATGAATGAGAGCATATATTACTTTGTGGATGACATACACAGGGCTATTGCGGAGAACAGGCAGATCCGTTTCGAGTATATGAAATGGAATATTGATAGGAAGCTCGAGAAGCGCAGAGAAGAGCCGTACGTTGTGAGCCCCTGGGCTATGACGTGGGATGACGAGAACTATTATCTCATCGCATACGATCAGGAAGCCGGGATCATAAAGCACTTCCGCGTCGATAAGATGAAGAGCATACGTGTTCTTGAGAAAAAAAGAGAAGGCCTGGATCAGTTCAAAGAGTTTAACCTTGCAAGATATTCCAAGATGAGCTTCGGGATGTTCCACGGTGAACCCACTAAGGTGAAGATCGCATTTAAGGATGAGATGGTCGGAATATTCATAGACCGTTTCGGAAAAGAGATAAATGTACATCCTTCGAAAAAGAAGGGCTGGTCTGAGGTAGACGTTGAAGTTGCAGTGAGTGACCAGTTCCTTGGATGGATCTTTGCACTGGGCGACGGAGTCAGGATCCTCGGACCTGATGAAGTGGTGCGGAAGTTTACGGAAGAGATCAGAGACAGAAGCAATCTGTATAAGGATTAGACAGTCGATGTATTTTTTCATATAATGTGCGTATTATGGAAGAGATAACACTTAACCTCTCCGGAGTTTTGGAGAAGGATGGCCGTAAAATCGCATATGTCCGGTTTGTAAGAGGTGAGGATCATGCCGAAGGGTATATTCCTGACTGCGTGTTTACAGAGGTTTGCGGCTTTTCGGAGGAAGAGGTATCCATGCTTACGGATTACTTAAGAGCCAATCTGACGGACCTTAAGAAGAGAGCCGCTACGATAAACCCGCTGAATGCTCTTATGGGGAAAAACGTATAGAGCATTGCTTTAAAATACACGGATGATCTGCGGATCATAACCGTTAAGAACGAAAAGAGGTAAGAGGTGTTTAGTAAAAAACTTGTAGTAAAAACAATCTGTACTGTGATGGCTGCTTTTATCCTGAGCGGCTGCGGGAGCATTTCAGAGACTCCGGACCCCAAACCTTCTGCTGAAGAGACAGTGAGTGATGAAGAGGGATCTGACAGATACCGTGTGGACTATCTCGGAAAAAAGAATCTCTTCGAGAACGCCGAAAGATCATATGAAGCAGGCGTAGAAGTAACCCTTTATTATGATCAGATTGCCGACGGTATGGACTATGTTTTCTTCCTGGATGATGAACAGCTTGATGCAGAGCTTTCTGAAGATAAAGGTTATATCGTCAGCTTCACCATGCCGGATCACGATGTGGTCCTTAAGGTGGGGGAGAGGGAGATTTCTGCGACTGAGACCATCAGCTTAAGAGACAGGCTGATATCATCGTCAGGCTATGAGGATTCGGAGATCATTTCATTTTTCAGTGATGATTATGACGGAGACGGAAGTGAGGAAGCATTTGCTCTGATCGGTGAAGCGTCTGATGGTGTCGCAGGGGAGATCATAGTTGACGGTGAGATATGGTTTGTGACCGGCTCGACATGCCGGATGCTGTGCCACAGTGCCGGAATGGGCATACAAAGCGATGCTCATTATATGACTCTCGGAGATGCCGAATACATTCTCTTTGATGATGAATTCATGTCAGAAAGCTATACCCGTGCCTATTATGTAAAGGATTCGGAAGCATATGAATTCGAACTGTCCGGCATCGGATCGATCTGGGGAGATGAAAATGAACCGGACAGGTTCACCATAACAGACAGCACATATGACGGAATGTACGATGCGGAAATGGGCTTTATGGTCGGCCATACATGGAAAAAATATTATTTCTATTATGACAGTGAAGCCGGACAGATATACGAGTACGGCGGAACAGCCATCGATGCGGCAACGGCTGAATACTTATGCGGCAGGGATCTTATAGCGGATCTGGTTCCTGAAGGAGATACCGTAGACAGCGTATTTATCCGCGGCAACGGCCTTCTTGTGATCAATTACGAACATGCGGATGAGGACGGAAGCATAGAATATTTTCACTATATCTACGACACTCTCGGAAACTCCTTTGTTGACGATTTCGGGATGGCGATAGATTATGAAGAACCCCTGAGCGGTACCTGTCTGACTGCACTCGTTCCCGAAATAGCTTCTTACCCCGAAGTCCAGGGTCCCGACGGAAATGT
>CAMNEB010000044.1 GCA_946536155.1 uncultured Lachnospiraceae bacterium
GCCAGGATCTGTGATATCAGACATGCCCAGCGTCTCAAGACTATGTGGTCCGCGCCCCAGGTCTCGCCGTAATACGAAAAGACACTCTGACACAGCTCGCTCAGGGCATAAAGGGGCAGTATCAGCAGAAGAGTCAGGAGAAAGAATAAGAGATATTTTTTTCTGATATGGGATACGATGCGCTCCTTATTTGCCGCAAATATCACCCCGATTGGGAAAAAGTGGATACTGTTGTACCACCATTCTCCCCTCATCCACCAGTCGTTATGGTTGACTATGGTTCCGAGAAGCGTGTAGGCAAAGGAAAATGCGCAGAGGATAAGTATCGATACCTTTGTATTTTTGCCGTATTTAAAGGCAATATAAAAGGCCATATAAAGATATGGCATTGCTATGACGAACCAGGTATTGGGATTGCAGAGCTTAAGACCCGTGACGTACCAGAGAACGTCAAACGGACCCATTTTTTCATCAAGAAGAAACCTTACGATCAGGAAGATAAGACCCGTGGAATAATATCCCAGGATAAGAGGCAGCACTCTTCGCCTGAAATACCCTTTGAAATAATCCGGGTTTTTCCCAAGGCTGATAAACAGCCCGTACCCCGAACAGAACAGAAATATCCCCACCATCCAGTAACCGATGGGGACAAATACATCAAGCCCGTGCCTTATGAGGCTCTTATCCAGCCAGTGGGCACAGGTCTTCTGCCCCATGTGATGGAGCATGATACAGACAGCCGCAAATCCCTGCACAGCCTTCATCTGTTCCAGTGAAAATGCACCCTCATTCCACTCGCCCTTACCGTACCTGACAGCCCCCTTAAACAGAGCCACTGCAAGCAGCGGGTAAACAAGATATATCAGCAAGTCCGCCATACTCTCCCTCCGTGACACGGGGACCTTTCCCCCGTCCCATTATACCACGCAGGATACGGAGACGCTCCTCTTGTCACATTCGAGGACACACGGAAACGTTTTTCTTGTCACACTTTTTGGCGGGCAGGCGGGTCCTGCCGCGAGTATGAAAATGCTGACTATTCTCAGCGCTAAGCGGAGATGCTGTAACAAATAAGTTATGATCTGTGCCGCAAGCCTTCGCCTCGCTCAGGCTAAGCGAACGCATCTCTTCGCTGCGCTTCAGCGTCAGCATTTTATACCTTCGCGTCACCCGCTGACCATCATCTGAGAGTGTGACAAGAAAAGCGGCCCCTTGTCCCGGGTGTCAGGAGTGAAGAGCGGCCAGGTCTGCGCGGCGGATCGCGGCTCTTGAGATCTTGCCGTTGGAGGTCATGGGGAGGGAGTCGGTGAAGACGATCATGCGGGGGTATTTGTAGATGGCGGCCCTCTGTTTTACGAAGTCCTGTATCTCAGTCTTCAGAGATGCATCCGGTGTATAACCGCTCCGCAGGATGATGCTGGCCTTTACGATCTCGCCGCGTTTCGGTGAAGGATATCCGGTAACTGCGCAGGCAAAGACTGCGGGGTGACGCATGAGGATATCCTCCACCTCGGAGGGACCTATACGGTAACCGCTTGACTTTATGACATCATCATTTCTCCCCAGGAAGAAAAAGTTACCTTCCGAATCTCTGTAAGCCTTGTCTCTGGTGTGGTAAACTCCGCCTTCCCAGATCTCACTGTAGAGTGCGGGATCTCCCAGATAACCTTTGAATATCCCAAGGGGACGCTTTCCGTTTTCGGGGACTATGACTATCTCCCCTTCTTCACCATCCCTGACAGGATTTCCGGAATCATCCGTAAGTTCTATTTTGTATAAAGGCCCGGCCTTTCCTATGGAGCCTTCAGTTCCTTTTTCGCCGACAGGAGTACATATCTGAAGCGCTGTTTCCGTCTGTCCGAAGCCCTCTCTTATGACAAGCCCGGTCTTCTCCGTGAATCTCTTTGACACTTCGGCGGGCATGGGCTCACCGGCTGTGGTGACGCATCTAAGGTTCTTCAGGTCATATGACTCAAGGTCTTCGAGAAGGAAATATTTGTAGATGGTGGGAGGAGCGCAGAAGGTATTTACCTTCTCCTCTTCGATCACCCTGAGCATATCCGAGGCATAGAAATTCTCGTAGTCATAGACCATGACCGCAGCCCCCGCAAACCACTGTCCGTAGAGCTTGCCCCATGCGGACTTTGCCCATCCGGAATCCGAGGCGGTAAGATGAAGATCACCTTCCGATACTCCGTGCCATTCAAGCGCCGTATATATATGGGCTATCGGGTATGAAAAATCGTGGATGACGGCCTTCGGAGATCCGCTGGTACCGGATGTAAAATAATACAGCATGTCATCCGCTACGCTTGTTTTTACCCTTTCAAATGCGGAAGGGGCTTTTTCCGTAAGCTCATCAAAGTCCGGAGCATCCTTATACTTTTCACCGGTCACGATCATCTTCCTCGAAGTACCGCTTACGGCTTCGCTCACCTTATCGCAGATATTCTCGGAATTAACGCAGATGACGGCCTTTACATCAGCCGTTTCGCATCTTTCCCTGATATCCTCGGCGGAAACCATATGGGATGTGGGTATGGCCACGGCTCCCAGCTTGTGAAGCGCAATGACGGAGATCCAGAACTGGTACCTTCTTTTCATAAGGAGCATCACAGGATCACCTTTCCCAATGCCCAGTTTCCTCAGCGCATTGGCGGCTTTATCACTCAGAGTTCCTATCTCGGAAAAAGTAAAAACTCTTCTCTTACCGTCTGAAGATCTGTAGACAAGAGCGGTCTTATCCGGTGAGATCTTCGCGTATTCATCCACCACGTCATAGGCAAAATTAAAATCATCACCGAAGGAAGTTTCTATCTCCGTAACTCTGCCCGCATCATCTCTTATCTCTTTATAGTATCTGTCATATATATGAGACATCACTTCTCCAAATCACCTGTAACCTGCTTTTCTGAAGCGCATATATCTTGCTTCAAGAAGTTCTTCCTTACTCATCTCGTTAAGGGATTTAAATTCCTCCGAAAGGCTGTCTGCAAGTCCTGCAAGATCGCCCTTTTTGCAAATCCTGTCTATAAGTCCCAGATTCATGAGTTTGGGAGCCGTAAGGCACAGTGCCTTAGCTGCTTCATCAGCTCTGCCTGTATCCTTCCATAAAATGTTCGCGCAGCTCTCGGGAGACACAACACTGAAATACGCATCCTCTATCATCCAGAGTCTGTCCGCATGACAGAGTGCAAGCGCTCCTCCGCTTCCGCCCTCCCCGATGACAACGGATATCACGGGAGTCCCGAGCGCAGACATCTCTGCAAGATTATCGGCAATAGCCCTGCCCTGTCCGCGCTCCTCCGCATCTATCCCGCAGAATGCTCCCGCGGTATCAACAAAGCACAAAACGGGACGTGAGAATTTCTCAGCCTGTTTCATGAGTCTTAATGCCTTGCGGTAGCCTTCCGGATGTGCACTTCCGAAATTCCTGTATATCCTGTCCTCGGTATTTTTTCCCTTTTCGATCCCTATCACGGTAACGGGCATACCCTTCAGGTATCCTATTCCCGCAATGACCGCCTTATCGTCTCCGTAGTACCTGTCCCCGTGGAATTCCGTAAAATCACTGACGACTGCATTTATGTAATCGGAGGTGGTCAGACGCCCGTCACTCCTTGCACCCAGGACCACGGAATAATCTTCATTTGTCTTTATCGCTTTTTTTATATATCCGTTCATCTCTCATGCATCTTAAGAAGCTTTGCGATATATTCCTTCTGGTCACGTCTTGGGACGACCGCATCGATAAAACCGCACTCAAGCACTCTCTCCGCTTTCTGGAAATCCTTGGGAAGAGATCTGCCGAGGCTTTTTTCTATGACTCTCGGTCCGGCAAATCCGACTCTTGCTCCGGGCTCTGCCAGAGTAATATCCCCAAGCATTGCAAAGCTTGCATCTACTCCTCCAGTCGTAGGATTTGTAAGGAGCACTATGTAGAGGTTGCCGCCGTCACTGTGACGCTTCACTGCAGCAGACACTTTGGACATCTGCATGAGGGAGATCATTCCCTCCTGCATCCTCGCACCGCCCGAAACCGTGATCCCCAGTACCGGAAGATGACGGACAGAGGCATATTCAAACAGTCTTGTGATCTTCTCCCCCACAACATATCCCATGGATCCCATCATGAAATCAGAGTCCATTGAAAAAATACAGATCCTGTGTCCGTCGATCATTCCTTCGCCGCAGATGACGCCTTCCGTTTCCCTGCTCTTTTCCATCGCAGCCCGGAGCTTGTCATCATATTCCGGAAACCCGAGGATGTTGCGTGATGACATCTCTCTGTCCGTCTCGATAAAACTCCGCCTGTCGGTCAGCATGAGTATCCTTCTCCTGGCCCTCACCCGGAAATAGTATCCGCATTCGGGACAGACGAAATAATTATCCCTGATCTGCGAGACCGCGATGTGCTTATGGCATTTCCTGCATACGATCTTCCTTTCGATGCCCTTGCCATCGGCAGTCTCCAGGTCATTATTTGCTTTTAAAAAAAATCTCTTAAGTTCCATTCTCAGAATACTTTTTCATATATGCCGGTATCGTATGTTCCCATGACAAATCTTACGTCCTCAAGAAATCTCATATGCATCTCCCTGTTATTGTCAACACCGGCCAGGATCAGTTCGGAAAGTGCGCTCTTCATCTTGCGTATCGCGGCATCCCTGGTATCTGCGCATACGACCAGCTTGCCCAGCATAGAATCATAAAAGGGAGTGATCTCAAAATTCTGATAGAGCGCGGTATCAAATCTTACTCCCATGCCTCCCGGGATATGGAGGAGCTCCACTCTGCCTACGGCCGGCATGCAGTCACCTGCATGTTCTGCGCATATCCTGCACTCTATGGCGCATCTCCCATGTGGTATATCTTCCTGCGTAAAAGGTATCGCAACCCCCGCCGCAGTCCTTATCTGCCATTCCACGATATCCACACCGCATACCATCTCCGTCACCGAATGCTCGACCTGAAGTCTTGTATTCATCTCGAGAAAATAGTACTCATCGCCCTTTACAAGGAATTCAACGGTTCCCACCGTCACATAGCCTACGTCCCCGGCAAGCTTTACGGCCGAGTCGTACATCCGCCTCCTCACCTCTTCGTCAAGTACGGGTGCGGGACATTCCTCAATAAGCTTCTGGTTTCTCCTCTGTACGGAGCAGTCCCTGTCACCCAGCACGATGACTTTTCCGTCAGCATCTGCCAGGAGCTGGACCTCGATATGCTTGGCCTGCTCTATGTATTTCTCCATGAATATCCCGTCGTCGCCGAAGGATCCCAGCGCCTCCTTGGACACCTCGGAATAAGCCTTCTCCATCTCTTCTTCCGAGCGGACGATCCTTATTCCCTTGCCTCCGCCGCCGGACCTGGCTTTAAGCATGACGGGATATCCGATCTTAAGAGCCTGTTTAGCGGCTTCTTCGAAAGAACCCAGGATATCGCTTCCGCTGATAACGGGGATGTTATTTCTTACGGCAATGCTCCTTGCGACCTCTTTAAGTCCCATCTTCCTGATGACATCCGCGGAAGGCCCTATAAAAACGATGCCCTCTTCTTCACAGGCAGCCGCAAACTCCGCATTTTCCGAAAGCATTCCGTAGCCCGGATGGACCGCCCCGCACCTTACCGCCTTAGCAAGCGTTATGAGGGAATCGATCCTCAGATAACTGTCCGTAGCTCTGGGTCCGCCTATGCAGTAGCTCTCATCCGCCATGCTCACATGAAGTGCATCCCTGTCCGCCTCGGAAAATACCGCAACGGTCTCTATTCCCATTTCCTTGCACGCTCTGATGATACGCAGTGCAACCTCTCCTCTGTTAGCTATGAGGATCCTGGAAAACATTTCATTCTCCCTTTCCGCTCACAAGAGCAAATGAGAAATCTCCGCTCATGCATCTTTTACCGTCAACGCTCACCTCGCCGTGGAGCATGTAAAGCGGGTGACTTTCTCTCAAGATCTTCGTATCTATCCTGATAAGGTCCCCGGGCTTTATCATGTTCCGGAATCTCACCTTATCAAGCCCCGTATAAACGGGCGTAACGCCTTCCTTCATCCTGTCCGCAAAAAGAACACATGCGGACTGTGCCATCATCTCGCACTGGATGACACCGGGAACGATCGGATTTCCGGGGAAATGTCCCTGAAGGAAAAACTCATCACCCTTCACCCTGTAATATCCCGTGACGCTCCCGTCCTCATTTACCGCAGCCTCCTCAACAAGGAGCATGGGCTCTCTGTGGGGGAGTATTTTTTTTATCTCTTCTCTGTCCATAAAAAATCCTTTATCCGATCACAAAAAGTGTCTGATGATATTCGACCAGGGATCCGTCATTTGCAAGAACCTTCAGTATCCTGCCGGAAGATGAGGACCTGACTTCGTTCAACATCTTCATGGCTTCGAGAGTGCAGAGCACATCACCCTTTTCAACGGTATCGCCCTCTTTAAGGGGAGTCTCGTTTGCATAGAAGACTCCGAGGATGGGTGCCTTTATCTCGGTGCCTTCAGGGAGCTTTTCTAAGCGTTTCCCATCATCTTCATCCCATGCTCCGGATGATGTTTCGGAGACTGCTGCTCCCGCGCCGCAGCCCGCATAATCTTTTTTCAGTGTCAGCTTAAGATCCTTTTCCTCCACCGACAGTTCGGTAAGGCCCAGTCTTTCAAAGAGCTCTCCGTATTCCTTAAGTGAACTCATGGCACGCCTCCTCAGGCTTTCTTAAGTGCGATCACCGCATTGTGTCCGCCGAATCCCAGCGATGAACTGATCGCATATTTTATATCCGCCTTCACTGCTTTATTCGGTGTATAGTCAAGGTCGCATTCCTCATCCTTTTCCTTATAGCCAATGGTGGGAGGTATGATACCGTCCCTGAGCGCAAATGAGGAGGCTATGGCTTCGACCGCACCTGTCGCTCCCATCATGTGTCCCGTCATGGATTTGGTGGAGCTTATATGAATGTCATATGCTCTCTTTCCGAATACCTTCTTGATGGCAGCGGTCTCCATGGCATCGTTAAGGTGGGTTCCCGTTCCGTGGGCATTTATGTAGATCTCATCATCGTGAGATATAAGGCTCTCAACACATACAGCCTGTATCGCCCTTACGGCACCCTCTCCCGAAGGATCCGGTGCTGTTATGTGATATGCATCCGACGTGTTTGCATATCCCACGACCTCTGCGATGATACGGGCTCCTCTTTTGCATGCATGCTCATATTCTTCGAGCATCAGAACACCTGCGCCCTCGCCCATTACGAATCCTCCCCTTCTCTTGTCGAAAGGAAGGCTTCCCTCTTCAGGGTTATCGGTAAGATTAAGAGCCTGGCAGCTTATGAATCCCGCCATGGCAAGTTCGTTTATCGATGCTTCGCTTCCGCCGGCAAGTATCGCATCGGCATATCCGTGCCTTATGGCTCTGTACGCCTCACCTATACAGTGGGTGGATGTTGCGCATGCGGTGACTATGGGAAGAGTGGGGCCCTTTGCACCATACTTTATTGATACCGAGCCCGATGCCATGTTCGAGATCATCATGGGGACAAAAAAGGGAGATACCATATCCGGACCCTTTTCATCCAGCTTTCTCGTCTCTCTTAAGGTCGAGGATATTCCGCCGATACCGGATCCTATATATACTCCGAATCTCTCCGGATCCATGCCGCTCTCAAGCAGTCCGCTCTGCTCAACAGCCTGTTTTGATGCGGCCATTGCATACTGCATGTAAAGGTCCGATCTTCTTATCTCCTGAACGGTGTCATATACTTTTTTGGGATCAAAATCTTTGACCTCCGCATCGAGATTTACCTTAAGTCCCGATGCGTCAAACCGCTTTATCCTGTCTATACCGCATACGCCATCAGTTATATTTTTCCAGAAAGTCTCCGTATCATTTCCGACGGGGGATACCACTCCCGTCCCGGTAATAACTACTCTATACATACATTCCTCCGTCTGCCTTGATCACCTCACCGGTTATATAGGACGCGCTGTCACCCGCAAGAAAAAGAGCAAGCTTTGCTATGTCTTCGGGTTTTCCCAGTCTTCCCAGAGGAATGGTCTGTGCGATCGCACTCCTTTTTTCCTCATCCAGAACATCCGTCATATCCGTTTCGATATAGCCCGGTGCTATGGCGTTGCATCTTACATTTCTCCTGCCGTATTCCCTGGCTATGGTCTTGGTAAAGCCGATGATCCCCGCCTTTGAAGCGGAATAATTGGCCTGTCCGCTGTTTCCCATAAGTCCCACAACGGAGCTGATATTTATGACCACGCCGCTCCTCTGTCTCACAAAAGATCTTATGAGTGCTTTGGTCATGTAAATGGTGCCCTTAAGATTTATATCTATGACATCATCAATGTCTTTGAATTCCATCGCAGGGAGCAGGTTATCCCTTGTGATACCGGCGTTGTTTACGAGGATATCGATATGTCCGAAATCCGAAAGGATCTGCTCTGCTGTCAGGATCACATCGTCGGAATTTCTGATGTTGCAGGCATAGAACCTTACCTTTACGCCTCCCGCTTCAAGGCTCTTTACGGCATCTTTTGCGGCATCCGATTCTCTTGTTGCGATGATGGCAAGGTCTGCGCCGTTTGAAGCAAACTCTTCTGCTATCGCCCTTCCTATTCCTCTTGTTCCGCCGGTTATTACGGCAGTTTTTCCGTTAAGCATTCCTTAGCACCTCCGCCGTATTTTTCAAAGTCGCAGCGTCACAGACGTTCAGGATCTTTGCGCCGGGACACGTCCTTTTTACAAAACCGGAAAGAGTGGTTCCGGGTCCGCATTCTATAAAGGTATCTGCGCCCGCTTCCCACATATGACGCAGCGTCTCTTCCCACCTCACGCTGTTTGAAACCTGAAGGGTTATGTTCTTAACGATCCCCTCCGGATCATCAGGATAGGGACGCGCCGCAAAATTCGAATAAAGAATATTTTCAGGCACATTTATGACATAACCGTCATCTGTCAGTTCTCTCAGAAGGCCGTCCGATGCAGTCTGCATATAGGGGGTATGAAAGGGACCACTCACAGAAAGGGCTACAGAGCGCACCTTCATCGAAGCCAGCTTCTCCTTAAGACTCTCTATCCTGTCTGCTTCACCCGAAACCACCACCTGTCCGGGGCAGTTATAGTTGACCGGATATACTCCCTCCTCTTTGCAAAGATCTTCAAGTTCTCCGGCATCCATCTTAAGGACGGCGAGCATGCCTCCATTTACCTTCCCCGCTGCTTCATCCATCAGGATTCCGCGTTTTATCACAAGTCTGAAGGCATCCGTTAATGACAGGATCCCGCTGACCGAAAGTCCTGCGATCTCGCCTAAGGAAAAGCCTGCGATCATATCAGAGACGATCCCGCTTTCCTTAAGAGCTTCAGTTGCCGCGATATCTGCAAGGAAAAGACAGGGCTGCGTATTTACCGTACGCTTTAACTCCTCTTCGCTCCCCTCAAACATCTGCTTTAAGGTTCCGGGTCTTACCTTTTCAGCCTCATCAAAGATCCTGCGGACTGCCCCGCTGCTTTCATAAATTTCTCTCCCCATGCCCGGGTACTGGCTTCCCTGGCCTGCAAGTAAAAAAGCTGTTTTTCCCATATATTCTTCCCGTCCGGGCGGTAAAGCTCCGCCGGACCTTTATCTAAATCTCTCTCCCCATAAGTCTTGACGCATCAGCGCATATGCTTTCGATGATCTCCCTGCAGGTACCCTCTTCATGAACAAGACCCGCTATCTGACCGCACATGCATGAACCGTTCCTTACATCACCCTCCACAGCTGCCTTTCTGAGCGCACCTGCCCCAAGCTTCTCCAGCTCCTCGGGCGATACGGAAGGGTCTCTTTCAAGCTTTGCAAACTCTCTGCTCATGCGGTTTTTAAGTGCCCGCACTGGATGACCCAGCGTCCTTCCCGTTACGATGGTGTCGCGGTCTCCGGCAGAAAGTACCTTTTCTTTATAGTTGTCATGAACGCCGCATTCTTTTGCGGTAAGGAATCTGGTTCCCATCTGGATACCGGCGGCTCCCAGCATGAAAGCGGCAGCCATTCCTCTGCCGTCCGCAATGCCTCCCGCAGCAATGACGGGGATGTTCACCGCATCTACGACCTGCGGGACCAGCGCCATGGTAGTGGTCTCACCCACATGTCCTCCGGATTCACATCCTTCCGCAATGACTGCCGAAGCGCCCATCTCCTCCACCATCTTTGCAAGGGTCACGGCGGCGACGACGCAGATGACCTTTACTCCGGCATTTTTAAGCCTGTCCATATACTTTGAAGGATTGCCGGCACCGGTTGTGACAACTGAGACGCCCTCCTCGCACACGACCTCCACCGCTTCTTCAATGAAGGGACTCATGAGCATGAGATTTACGCCAAACACTTTGTCTGTAAGTTTTCTCGCTTCCCGGATCTGTGCCCTGAGCTGCTCACCGTTTGAATTCATGGCTGCGATGAGTCCGAGGCCACCCACTTCCGAAACCGCCGCAGCAAGTTTTGCATCGGCTATCCATGCCATACCGCCCTGAAATACCGGATATTTTATTCCAAGCATTTCGCATACCGGATTATTATTCATCTGCTTTACCTCTTTTCGTGATGCGAAGATCACTGCTGTTCGATGTATGCCGCAAGCTTCTCGATGGAAGTGATATCCTGTGAAAGCTCGATCTTGCAGTCAAGCTCTTCCTGAAGCTGCATCACAAGTTCCATGATGTCGAGTGAATCGAGTCCGATCTCCGCAAAAGTATCGGAGGGTGAGAACTCAGACTCCTCCTTATCAAGGTATCCTGCGATAACACGAATGATGGTTTCTGTAACGTTTTTCATTTTTTTCTCCTTTGTCCCTTATTGGGAATCACTGTTTCGGCTAAAGAATATGCTTGGGGGCTGCCCCCGGGTCAATACTCTTTTTTATAAAAGGTTTTACCGCGGTTTTAAGCCGTATGCGGGTTTGTGAACAAGGATCAGGTTATGAAATAAATAACAAAAACCTTGGGGTAAGCCCCAAGGTGTGATATGATCTGTTTGTGTATGATATGAAATAACCTGAGAGGAAATGACCGGGGACCTGAGATGCGGTCACCTGCGATTTTTTAAGAAGGGATTTGGGATCAGATGAAAACAGAAATCTATGATGATGCTTCCCTCGGAAGCGAATATACCCTCAGGGTCTCTGAATTTGCGGCCCTGTGCAACACCACAAGAGACACCTTAAGATACTACTACGAGCAGGATATCCTCACCCCCTGGAAGAATCCTAAAAACGGATATCACTACTACTCCGCGGCGCAGATAAGTTCATTTTTTTTCATAACAACGCTCCGCCAGACCGGATGCTCCATATCGGAGATCGGCAATATAATCCACAACCTCTCCAGGAGCGGCATAGAGGATCTTGCGGATGCCAAGATCCGGGATATGCAGCGTGAGGCATTCCTCATCACCAAGAAGATCGCAGCCTTAAAGCTTGGCATGTGGATCCTGGGAAAGTACGACTCCCACAAGCCCGGTGTACCCTTTGTAGAGATGATACCTCCCATGAGCGTATATAAAAGTCCCGTAAAAAATAAGGATTCATCCTTTCACACGGAGGATATAGCAGGGGAGCTCTCATGGCACCTTGCAAAGACATCGGAGGATGACTCGCTTCCCGTCTTCCCCGCAGGGGTAACCATCGATTACGAGGATCTTCTCAGGGAAAAATATGTCTACAGCAACATCATCAGTCTTTCTTTTCTCCCCGCGGACAATATCGGGACTTTTCCGCTGCCCGGAAACAAAGCGGTGCTCTGTTATCATGACGACGAATCCGCGGATATCAAAAAGACCTACCGCAAGATGCTGTCGCTCATAAAACGCTCGGGGCTCACTCCCTGCTCGGACCTGTTCTCCATAAGTCTCTTCAATCTCTACGACCACAGCAAGAAACACACATATTTCAAGTACCTTTTCATATGTGTTGAATAAACCCTTTCCAATACGAACATGGACAAGGTAAAAAAAGTCTGTCACGCTCAAGATAATCCCGCAGGTGCAAACAAAACACAAACGCATAAAAAAGCGGCTGTCTGTTCCAGGCCGGAATGCCATACAGAAAGCCGCTCACCGCTCACTATTTGTTTATCTTCTCCCCTATCTTCCGTTCAAGTATTTCTTTTTTTTCAAGAAGCACATTAAGGTCTTCCTCATGGATTTCAACCCCGGAATCGTTTACCGCAGAGACAAGGGACCTTACCTGGAAAACCGCCAGCACTATGCCGATCAGCAGGAGTATGAATGACAGGATGCTCATGGTACCGAGAGAAAGCCCCAGAATTCCCGCCACAATGAAAAACAGGGCAAGGATGATATTTATCGCGATCTCACGGATTTTTCTCTTTAAAGCCACGGAAGGATCGGGAGGTGCGACTGCTGCATTCTTTTTGTCATCGATCTCCCACAGTATTTCCTTTAACTCACTCAGCACGGGAGCCATTTCATCTCCCGCATTCAGTGCACATTTAACTGCCTGATCTATGTACTCTTTATTCTTTTTCCCGGATTCGAAATAATGTCCGGCATAGGTCTTCCAGTCACGGGAATGTGTGTTTTCTCCGCTCATATCTTCCTCTCTCAATAAACAATATACACTCTCTGATCCAGCTCGCGCCCGTCTTCCCTGAAATCAAATTCGGATCCGGCCTTTACCGTTACGTTCTCATAATAATACATCGTGTAACTCTGACGTCTTCCGTCCACAAGATAGTCTATCCTTGTCAGTTTTCCGTCCGTATCATAATTATTGACCGTGATGCATTCTGAAAGGACCGCATCCGATCCGTCACCGTATGCTTCAGATGAGATCCATCTGTATGTGACATGACTTTCCGTGGAAACGGCACCGTCCGAATAATAAGTATATCTCGTCCCGTATCTGTCGTTCATAGTCTCCCGTTCGGAACGTATAAGGCGCCCTTCGCTGTCATATTCATACTCACAGGAGCTGAGGATCTCATCTTTACTCATATCCCGGGTCACTTCCTTAAGCAGGTGACCGTACTCATCATACTCCTTTTCGTATATAAACCGGAGATCATCATACCGGCCGTACTCATAAACGATCCTCTTATTGCCTTCCTCTTCGATCTCTGAGTGAAAATCGACAAATGAACTCCCGTCAGATGTCGTAACGGTCCTGCTGATCCTTTCTCCCTCGGAGTTGTACAGGGATTCGTATACTGTTTCCGAGCCGCCCCCCGATGTCTCGGTATCAGTCTCTTTTACCAGACTGCCGTATTCATCATATTCGTAACGGATGATATAATGTGACCATTCGAAGGATTCTTTGACAACGATCAGTCCGTCCCCGTTATACTCACGATAAATCTTAAGTTCTCCGTCATTTCCGTATTCGGATTCTTTCCTGAGACCGCCCTTATCATCATACTCCCTGACAGCCTTAAGATCACCCTCCGAGTCATATTCCGATTCGGTGTAAGCTCCCGATCCGACATAGGTCATCTCCCTGGTCGTATCGAGGCGTCCGTTTCTGTAGTCGCATACTTTGACAAGGAGTCCTTTCCTGTCATATTCATATGTATATTCATGGTAAAGGCAAAGTCCTCCGTCATTGTAATACTCACAGTATCCGGTACAGAGTCTTTCCTCTTCCCCGGTACAGGAAGCAAGCCCGAGTACCAGTATGACCGTCATCAGGACACAGCAGATCTTTCTCATGATAACCTCCCTTAAACGTAAAACTCTGTCTGTATGTTCATACTGACGGAAAAAAACATACACCGGTCACAGAGCGGGCGGACACTGCCTTGTCACATCAGGAACGTGATACGGCAAGCGCCTCACCGTCACATCCTCTCACATCAGATGAGAGATAGAATCTGTCGAACAGACTGTTTATTGACTCTTCTCCCGCAAGTCCGGAGACAGTCATGTCCCTGTCCTTCATGAGGATCCGTCCGTCCGTTTCGTTTAAATGGGTGATGAAAAGTGATACCGAAGTTCTCCTCATACTGCCTTTTTCTGCAGAAAAGTGCCTAAGGTCCCGCAGGACAGGTTCAGTGAATTCATCCGGACTGCCGTGTCTTGCATATCTGATGCTTCCCTGCCAGGAATTAAATACATTGGTCTCATCGCATGTATTTATCCCCAGATCCTCTTTTCCGCACTCATACGGCAGGGGACCCGCGCCGTGCCTCGTCACATAGGTCCTTGTGACATATACCGCCTCCGTGAGTTCAAGCCCGTATTCTGCCAGTATCCTGCAGGGATTGAAAAGTCCGGTCCTTGATGCCGTAACATGAGGAGCATACCCGCTGTCCTCCGGATCAAGGAGAAGCCCCTGCCCGTTTTCAAATATCAGCTGCTCCCTGCTTTCGAAAAGCCCTCCGGGATCTTCGCACAAAGTCACATACCTTTCGGCATTCCTTTTGACCGTTTCAATGAAATTCCGGACTACATCCTCCGAGGAGAGCATCTCATAAAGCTCGGAAGTTCCGGGGATATTCGCGGCCTTAGGCCAAATTCCCTCATCGGACATTCTCTTTTTCTGATAGTCACTCCGGATACGGAGCACTTCCCGCACAAGACTGTCCGCGCTTTTATCAAAAACATCCCTGACAGTGATCCCGAATCCCGCTCCTGTCCTTAAGTCGCATTCATTTATGCCCATTCCGCAGCTTCCGTGTCTTCCGTCTCCGCGGGACAGTTCAAGGATCATGTTGATGAGGATGTCATCTATAAGGGTGATATTTGCATTGGGGTCACTGAATATCTCAGGGCAAAAGCCGCTCAGAGTGCGGAACTCCTCAGTCTCCTCACCGAGCTTATAAAGGTCCGGGTAATAACTGTCGGCCCAGAAGGTTCCGGCACCGCAAAAAGAGCCCGCCGAGAGCTGATGGAACACAAATCGCTTTCCATCCGGTTCCACCGTATGCCCGGCCTGGGCTCCTCCGTTATGTTTGATGACAAGGGTTTCGGGAATCCTGCTGCAGAAATGATCTGTGGCAAGCCCCTTACCCTCATCACCGAATCCTTTTCCGATTAT
>CAMNEB010000045.1 GCA_946536155.1 uncultured Lachnospiraceae bacterium
CGCCCTTTCTCTGAGGTCCGTCGAGGGTCATCTGATCGCCGGTGTAAGCGTGGATGGTGCACATGATTCCGGACTTGATGGTAGCAAGATCGTTGAGAGCCTTAGCCATGGGAGCAAGGCAGTTGGTGGTGCAGGATGCTGCAGAGATGATCTTGTCATCAGCGGTAAGAGACTGATGGTTAACATTGTATACGATGGTAGGAAGATCGTTTCCTGCGGGAGCAGAGATGATGACATGCTTTGCGCCTGCATCGATATGAGCCTGAGCCTTGTCCTTGCTGGTGTAGAAACCGGTGCACTCAAGTACAACGTCTACTCCGAGCTCTCCCCAAGGAAGATCGGCAGCCTTAGCTTCAGCATAGATGGTGATCTTCTTGCCATCTACAGTGATGCTGTTCTCATCGAAAGAAACCTTGTCTGCTAATGCATACTTACCCTGTGTTGAGTCATACTTAAGAAGATGAGCGAGCATCTCGGGAGAAGTAAGATCGTTGATAGCTACGATCTCGAATCCCTCTGCACCAAACATCTGTCTGAAAGCAAGACGACCGATACGGCCAAAACCATTGATTGCTACTTTTACTGCCATTGAACAATTCCTCCTAGAATTTGTTATTTTAACTGACAAAAAACTTTGTCAAATTTTTATCAGCCAACAAAAAATATTTTACAAGTTTCACACCTATAATTCAAGTAAAAACACCAAAAAATTGGTTTTTTTACTGTCTCTTTCCACAGTCGGGACAGAATGCGGAATCGGGCTCGAGATTAGCTCCGCATGCCTTGCATCTCGGCACTGCGACGGGTCTCATCCTCTTGGGCTCCTCCTTCAAAGGGAACTTGTATCCGCACATATTACAGAAACGGCTTGCAAGAACGACCTCATTCTCGCACTCGGGACATGCCTTGAGTCCCTTAGCCGCAAGCTCTGCCGAAACGATCGCATCCATCTTGTCCTTTATGGTCTTGATCTTGGTGACCTGCTCCGTGAAAGCGGACGGTCTGGGCAGTTCTCTGGGTCTGCCGGACGAACTGGGGGCACAGACCTCTTTGTAAAATTTCTGGCCAAGTTCGGTATAGGCTTCGTTAAGCTGCCTCTTGAGTTCTTCCTTGTTGACATTTACAGGCTCGGCAGGCTTCTCTTCGGCCTTCTCGGCTTCCTTTTCAGCCGCCTCAGGCCGGAAATCCTCACCGGATATCACTTCATCCTTAACCTCTTCGGCAGCCTCATTTTCAAGTTTCTCTAACTCTTCCATAGCACCCTCCCTTAATGTTTTTGGAAAAAAGATACCCTCTGTGCACCCCGGGGCACAGACAGCAAAATGATTATATCATCTAAGGCAGATTTAGAAAAGGAATGTAATTGTAGAATATGAATGGTAAAATAACAACATATTTACCTAAAACATTCACTATACGGGGAGAAAGCGTTTTTTCATCCCCCAAAACGGAGGAAAAATGAGTATTTTAGCAGATTGTCACATGCATTCGCACCATTCCGGGGATTCCGAAGCCCCCATGGAAGCCATGATCGAAAAAGCCGTTGAACTCGGGCTGGAAACGATCACCTTTACGGAACACAACGATTTTGACTATCCGGACTCTCCCGAAGGCGAGGAACCCGTATGCGACGGCACCATGTTCCTTCTGAATTCCGACTCCTATCTCTATGAGCTTCTCGGAATGAGGGAAAAATACAAAGAGAAGATCCGTATCGGATTCGGCGTCGAGATCGGACTTCAGCAGAGCTGCGTCAAGGACAACCTGATCTTCTGCAGGGATCACGAATATGATTTCATCATAGCTTCGCTCCATGTGGTCGACGGAAAAGACCCCTACTATCCTTCTTTTTTCGAAGGAAGATCCGAAAAGGAAGCCCTGAGGGAATATTTCATCCGGTACCATGAGAACATAAAGAAGTTCCATAACTTCGATGTTCTCGGCCACCTGGATTACATGGTCAGATATCTTCCCAGCGGGAACAGGGAATACGATTATTCCGAATACAGCGATATCATAGATGAGATCTTCAAAGAACTCATAGAAAACGAAAAAGGCATCGAGCTCAATACCAAAGCGATGAGCAAAGGCATGAAGGAATTCCATCCCTGCATGAGCGCCCTGAAGAGATACAGAGAGCTCGGAGGAGAGATCATCACCGTAGGTTCCGATGCACACGCTCCCGGGGATATCGCGGCTCATTTCGATAAAGTACCTGATGCACTGAAGGAAGCAGGCTTCAAGTACTATTGCATCTATGAGAACAGACTTCCCGAGTATCACAAATTATAGAATAACAATGCCCCCGCCTGACAAAGATACATCTTCTTCAGACGGGGGTCATTTTATGCCTAAAAAGCGTATCAAAAGTGTATTTACAGATAAGCTTCAACTATCCCGCACAGGATTTTTGCAACACAGTCCATACCCTCGGCGGTGATATGCTCGTAAGGCCCGTGGAATGCATAACCCGCCGTTCCGAGGTTCGGGCAGGGAAGACCACGGTATGAAAGCTGCGCCCCGTCCGTGCCACCGCGGATAGGAACATCCGATACGCTTCCGCACACATCGGATATGCATTTCTTCGCCGTATCAACGATGTGCATATGGGGCTTTATCTGCTCGATCATATTGCGGTACTGTTCCGTGATCGTTAATGTGACGGTCCCTGCTCCGTATTTTTCATTCAAAGTCTTCTCAATCAGCCTGAGAGTCGCAAGCTTTGCATCAAAGAGGGATGCATCATGATCTCGTACAATATATGCGATCTCCGCATTTTCAACATCTCCCCTGATATCGGTGAGATGATAGAATCCCTCCCTTTCTTCCGTATGTGCGGGAGTCTCCGCTGCGGGAAGCATTGATGATATCTCGCATGCGACCAGCGCAGCATTAACCATCTTATTCTTGGCAGATCCGGGATGAACGCTGACACCCTTTATCGTAAAAACAGCTTTGGATGCGTTAAAGTTCTCATACTCGATCTCATTTTCGGGACCGCCGTCAACGGTATAGGCAAAGTCAGCGTCAAATGCCTTAAGGTCAAGCAATGACGCTCCATGTCCAATCTCCTCATCAGGCGTAAAGGCTATGCAGACCTTTCCGTGGGGAATCTCCCCTTTCAGCAGTTCCTCCGCCATGGTCATTATTGTGGCGATACCCGACTTATCATCAGCACCCAAAAGACTCGTTCCGTCAGTGGTTATAAGGGTCCTGCCCTTAAGCGAAGGAAGGTGGGGGAACATCGATACGGTAAGAGACAATCCGTTTCCGATCTCAAGATCTTCTCCGTTATAGTTTTCATGAACTATGGGATGAACATTTTCTCCGGAGCTGTCAGGAGCTGTATCGAGATGTGCGATGAATCCTATCTTCGGTGCGTTTTCATGCCCTGCGGTTGCGGGGATATGACCCATGACATAACAGTTTTCATCCACTGCCGCATCCTCTATTCCAAGTTCCTTCATCTCCCTGACCAGGAGATGCGCAAGATCGAACTGCCTCTCCGTTGAAGGGACCTTATCCGAATCCTCATCACTTGTGGTATGGATAACGACATAATTCAACAATCTTTCATATGCTCTCATTTTTTTACCTGCTTTTATATATATTTAAAAACAGCGATCTGCAGAGACCGCCGCTTTCATATTCTGAAGTCCTGCATATACCACTTTTTCGGTTGTTTTATCTTCGCAGCCCATTATCAGTGTTCCGCATATCCGTCAAAATCTGCCCCTTTTACGGCATAGATGCAAAACCTTTCAAGTGTATTCTCGTCTTCTGTATCGTAAGCACCGGGACCGGTCTTCAGATAATCACTGTACTCAGACAACTCCTCAGGATCCGGATAACCCAGGACCACATATATGATCCTGTTATTCTCTGCATCCATCAGTGCGTACTCATAATCATCCGCATATCCGTCTATTGCGATATATGCGGGGTATCTGTACATAGTCTCATCATACTTAACCGCCTGGGTATGGTCCACTCTTCCGTCATTGACGGTACATGTGATCCCGGACAATCTTTCCTCTTCCCTGGCATATTCCTCATCGGAATATACTGCAGTCAGGAAAAACGAACCTTCCGTATCAAATAATCCCGTTTTATATTCATAACAAAAATCTGCTTCCTCCGCATTATCAAGATCATCCGGAAAAAGAAAGAAATTTGTGGTCATATCAGCCGAGAACTCCTCAGCAAGATATGCCTTATCATAATTTTCTATCCCCTCTGTGCGGTTCGCAGGTTTCTGCTGTTCCATATACATCACGATAAATACCGAACCGACCACCATAACGCTTTTGAGCACGGAAAAACAGGCAAAGCCCATGATAACGGCTACAGCTATCATTACCGACCGGTTTTTTACGATCCTGCTGAGTACTCCCGTAACATAAAGTGTCATCACCACCATTGAAACAAGGGCGATAAAAGACAGGATCAAAGATATGAACGATCCCACCGCAGGTTCATATTTCACACAGGCAGATATCGTCGCCGCAGACAGGGCAATAACACCTATTATCCCGAATACCTGGGCAAGCTTTAATACTCTGCTTTTTTCCGCATCCGCATAAACTGCCATTTTCTCGGCAGTCTCTCTTATATCTTCATTCATCATACCGCTTTTTCTTTCTCCTTCGATGATCTCTCTGACATCAACGTCGTAGAAATCAGCAATATCCACAAGAAGGGAAATATCAGGCATATTTGATCCTGTCTCCCACCTGGATACCGTTCTTCCCGAGACGCCGATCTTCTCTGCAAATTCTTCCTGGGTTATTCCTTTTTCTTTTCTCAGCTGTTTTAAAAACTGTCCGATCTTGGACTGATCCATCGGAATACCTCCTTTCATCTGCAGATTAGAAAAAAAATCGAAAAAATAACACGACACAAAGCGGGAAATGTCGTATTTACACTTCCGGACAACCTTGTCCGGTCGAAAAAGTGCCTTCCGTACCGCCCAAAACCCCCTATTCGATACCCATTACCGTCAGCCTGTCGCCGGAGACAGAAAACTTAACATTCCGCCCGGCATACGACAGACCGTATATCCTGTCCGGATCGTTCTGATAAGAGGGTCTGGGGTCCAGTGCCAGGATCTCCGACAGCCCTTTAACCTCATCTTCCGTAAAAAAAGAACTGATGTTATCCGGAATGACCACCTCAAGCCTGTGATCTCTGACAATATCCTGCTGTGCAAAGCCTCCCTTAACATCCGGATGAGCATCCGCGTACGGAAGATATGGTTTGACATCATATATCTCCGTACCGTCCGTCATATCCGCACCGGAAACGACTATCTCCATGAGGCCGTCTTCTCTTTGCACGATCTCCTCGATCCGGGCATTCGTCAGGCCCAGGTGATTGGGCCTGAAAGGAGAACGGGTCGCAAAAACGCCCATATAAGTATTTCCCCCGAGCCTCGGCGGCCTCACCTTAGCCCTGAAGGAATCATCCTCCTTCACATCGAATCTCCAGATGACCCAGAGCCTCTCAAACTCCTCAAGACCCTCAAAAGCCCCCGGATCCGAATATTTTCTTTCGAACACGATCCTCCCCTTAAGATGCGGAGCCAGGCCGCTCTGCCTGGGGACACCGAATTTCTCCGGAAGATCCGATCTGTATCTCGCGATTATCTCCATGCAATACCTCATAGATGTCAGCGGCGAAAAATTTTACCGCACACACGCCTCTCGGCTCCGCGTTTTTGCGCAGCGGTACAAAGTTCAAACTGCGCAAGCTTGTTCTCACTAAGTACCGGCGCAAAAACAAGGGTGTGCTTGTAAAAACCTTTCACCGCTGACATCTTATTTCATTTGAAGATTATTCAAAAAACTATTCCTAAAACAACGCGACAAAGGCAATATAAATTTAATACACAAATCGTTGTTTTGGTACTGATACGTAACTAATACGAGTTCTTCGATGCATAAGTTTAGTAACGCTTATATAAACAATCTTAAAACAGAGCGGCATGGGCGATGAAGATTTCATGAGCGGACCCTTGTTTTGGCGTCGGTACTTAACGAATGCGAGCTATGCGATGCATGAGTTTAGTACCGCTACGTCAAAACGCGGAGCCGCAAGGCGTGTCCGCGGTGAAACTTCATCGCCCGTACCGCTCGTCACTCTTTAGCTTGTTTTATTATGGTCCCGCCTCCGAGAATGTAGGTGCCGCTTTCATCGTAGAACACCAGTGCCTGCCCCGGTGCCGCAGCTCTGACAGGCTTATCGAAGACGACCCTTGCAAGTCCGTCTCCCGCGCTTTCGAGGAATCCTGTTTCGCCGGGATGATTGTATCTTATCTTGGCCTTTACACGGATTTTCTCTCCGGAAGAGATGCCTTCAAGCCCCATCCATCTGAGGTCATCTGCGGTCACTGCGGAAGTCATCAGGTCCTCGTTTGAGCCCAGGGTGACTCTGCCGCTTTCGGGATTGATGTCCGTTACATAGATGCGCTCTCCTGCGGGAACTCCCAGCCCTCTTCGCTGTCCGATGGTGTAGTGGGTTATCCCTTTGTGCCTTGCGATGAACTCGCCGGAGGGAGTCACGAAATCTCCGGGACCGGGAACATTAACTCCGTCCTCTTTTTCGATGAAGGATGCATAATCTCCGTCGGGAACAAAGCAGATCTCCTGCGAGTCCTTCTTGTGTGCCACCGGAAGTCCGGCTTCCTCAGCGATCCTGCGCACATCGGTCTTCTCGTATTCGCCTATGGGCAAAAGAGTATGGGCCAGCTGATCCTGTGTAAGCGCATACAGCGCATATGTCTGATCCTTGGCCGCGGTCTTTGATGCGGAAATGGAATATCTTCCGTTATCAAACTTTGAGATCCTTGCATAATGACCTGTTGCGAGGTAGTCCGCGCCGATATCCCTTGCTTTCTGAAGGAGCGCTTCCCATTTGACATGTCTGTTGCATTCGATACATGGATTGGGAGTAAGCCCCTTAACATACTGCGAAGAAAAATGATCGATGACATACTTCTGGAATTCACTGCGAAAATCCATCACGTAATACGGAATGTCTATGGTCTCCGCAACTCTCCTTGCATCATCCACCGCAGAAAGACCGCAGCAGCCTCCGTTATACGAGATATCGCAGGCATTCTCCGGTCTCCAGATCTGCATTGTGACGCCTATTACATTGTATCCCTGTTCTTTGAGCAGATATGCGCAGACGGATGAATCGACTCCGCCGCTCATCCCCACAACAACTGTCTTATTCATTACAAATGTTTCTTTCCGTTCCTGAGTTTATCCGTGATCTCTGCCATCACTCCGGCAGCTGTTATTATTTCTTCTTCGGTATTGCGGTCAGAAAGTGTAAATCTCAGTGACCCTTTTGCCTCATCATCGGCTCTTCCTATGGCTTTGAGCACATGCGAAGGCTCCATGGCGCCTGTTGCACACGCAGATCCTCCCGATGCACAGATTCCGGCCCTGTCGAGCATGATAAGCGCTGATTCCGCCTCAATTCCCTTTATGCATACGGATATATTGCCGGGAAGCCGCTTCATATGATCTTTCGGAGCGTAAAAACCGTTTATAAGAATATCCGGAATGGCTGAAAGTTTTTCGATGAACAGATCCCTGAGCTTTACCTCGGTATTTATCTTATCCTCCATGGTCTCCGAAGCTATAGCGGAGGCCTCGCCAAATCCGACGATCCCGGGGACGTTTTCCGTACCCGCCCTGCGTCCGCTCTCCTGCATGCCGCCTCTGATAAAGGGCGAGATCTTTATTCCGTCTCTTATATACAAAAGACCTGTTCCCTTAGGTCCGCACAGCTTATGAGAGCTTGCGGACAAAAGATCGACCTTTCCCGTCAGCATGCGTATATCTGTCTGTCCGTACGCCTGAACGGCATCTGTATGGACAAGCACATCCTTTCGAAGAGCATGCACTCTCTCCGAGATCTCAGAAACGTGCTGGATCGTTCCTATCTCATTATTTGCGGTCATGACCGAAACAAGAAAAGTATCGGGCCTTATATTTCGGACAACATCTTCGGGATCTATAAAGCCGTCACCGTCAGGCTTTACATAGGTCACATCAACGCCTCTGCCCGCAAGATGCTCTGCGGTTCTCAAAACAGCATGATGCTCTATTGCAGTGGTTATCATGTGACCCTTAATATTTTTTCCGTCAGGGGAATGATTTATGACATAACTGTCATATGCTCCCATAAGAGCCCAGTTGTCCGACTCAGTCCCGCCGGATGTGAAAAAGATCTCATTCGGATATGCTCCGATGAGTTCGGCACATTTTTTCCGCGCATCGAACACAGCCTTCTTGGATGACCTCGCAAGGCTGTAGACTGCCGAGGCGTTGCCGTATGACTCCCTGAAAAAAGGGATCATGGCATTCAGCACTCTTTCTCCGGTCTGTGTAGTTGCCGCATTATCCAGATAGATCATAAAGCGATTATTCCGTCTGTTTATTATTTCGTACGTTAACTGTTTCGTACGTTTATTCTTCCGTCTGTTTATTGTTGTTCTTTAAAATGAATGCAAGGCCCACAAGCATGAATGTTCCCACAAGAAGGGGAATAAAAGGATTCTTTGCAAAGCCTGCGATGAGATAACAGAGAAATGATACAAACGCACATGAAAGTGCATAAGGGATCTGGGTGGAAACGTGATTCAGATGATTGCACTGTGCTCCCGCGGAACTCATGATAGTCGTATCCGATATGGGTGAGCAGTGATCTCCGCATACTGCGCCGGCCATACATGCGCTCATGGAGATGATCATCATTGTGTAATCATTTCCTTCAAAGACACTGACAACAATGGGAATGAGTATTCCGAAGGTTCCCCAGCTGGTACCGGTCGAGAATGAAAGGAAAACAGCAATGAGGAAGATGATGGCGGGAAGAAGTCCCATCATGCCCTGTGCTTTTTCATAAACAAGTTCCGCAACAAATTCCCTTGCTCCGAGAGAATCGGTCATAGCCTTGAGTGACCATGCAAAGGTAAGGATGAGTATGGGGGCTACCATGGATTTGAAGCCTTCGGGAACACACTCCATGCATTCCTTGAAGGAAAGAACTTTTCTGCAGAGATAAAGGATCAGGGTAATGAACAGTCCAAAGAAGGAACCGATGACAAGACCGACGGATGCATCGGAATTTGCAAATGCATTTATAAATGTCTCTCCCGAGAAAAATCCGCCGGTATAGATCATTCCGATAACGCAGCATACAACGAGAGAAACAACGGGAATGACAAGATCGATCACTTTTCCCTTAGTGCCTGCCTTCTTCTCATCGGCATCCGCATAGGGTCTTTCGGGAGTTGTGAAGAGGTCGTTCTTTAAAATTGCATTTTTCTCATGTACGGCCATGGGTCCGAAATCAACACCGGATACCGAAAGAGCGATCATCATGACGATGGTGAGGATAGCGTAAAAGTTATAAGGGATGGTTGAAACAAAAAGCGCTATTCCGCTCTCATCGCCGGGTACGAATCCCGATACGGCTGCGGCCCAGGATGATATGGGAGCGATTATGCAGATGGGAGCTGCGGTGGAATCAATGAGATATGCGAGCTTTGCCCTTGATACGTTATGCTTGTCGGTGACGGGTCTCATGACAGATCCGACAGTCAGACAGTTAAAATAGTCGTCGATGAATATAAGTATTCCCAGGAGAACGGTGGCAAGCTGTGCACCGACCCTTGTCTTTATATGTGAGGATGCCCATTCGCCGAATGCCGCACTTCCTCCGGCACGGTTCATGAGGGAAACCATGATGCCCAGGATAACAAGGAACACCAGGATGCCCACATTGTATGAATCGGAAAGAACAGCTACGATACCGTCATTTACAACATGATTGACGGTACCTTCGAAGCTGTAACCGGAATAAAGGAGCGCACCGGCAACTATACCGATAAAGAGCGAGCTGTAGACCTCCTTGGTGATGAGAGCAAGAACGATTGCGATGATGGGAGGAACAAGAGCCCAGAAGCTCATCTGCACGGATGCTTCATCCGTGACGAAAGCCGCAACGATCATAATGCCGATCACAACGGTAAGTGCTACGATACTGACTGTTTTGGAAAGATCTTTTTTCGTGTTCTCCATAACCTCACTCCCTTTTGTTCAATCAAGCGGATAATAAGTTTAAAAATATGTAAAAGGACGGCTGGAGCCGTCCTTTAAACATCTAAGATCATTTCTTTCCGATGAAGCCCTTAAGTTCGTCCATAAAGGAATCAACATCTTTAAATTCTCTGTAAACCGATGCAAATCTGACATATGCGACGGCATCGAGGTTTTTGAGTTTTTTCATAACGATCTCTCCGATGACTCTGGAAGGGATCTCCTTATCCTCAAGCGTGCTTATCTCATTCTCAACTTCATCCACAAGCTGTGTTATCTGGGTTGCGCTGACCGGTCTCTTGTGACATGCCCTGAGGACGCCGGATTCGATCTTTGCACGATCGTACTGTTCGCGGTTGTTATCCTTCTTGATGATGATAAGAGGAATGGTCTCAACCTTCTCATAAGTGGTGAAACGTTTGTTGCAGTTATCACAGATCCTGCGTCTTCTTATGGAATAATTATCATCTGCAGGTCTGGAATCGATAACTCTGGTATCATCGCTTCCGCAATAAGGACACTTCATACCTTTCTCCTCAAAAGAACTATTCTTTCGGATAACTCATCCAGTCAGATGCCGCCTTTTCCCATTTGTCGGGATCTGCAGCGAGCATATCGTTCATCCAGGATATCGCATCCGTAACTCCGTCTTCATCAAATGTGAACTCTTTCGATTCCTTAAGTTCAGGCGGAGTCGTATGATAATTGAATGGTCCGGGCCAGACTTCACAGAGAAGTATATTTGTACTTATCTTCTCGCCCGAATCACTCTCAGAGACTTTGGTCTTCTTGTCGAGTCTGTATCTGAGTCCGCCGCAGGATCCCGAAAAATCTGATTTTTTCAGGAATCCCATCGGCAAAATATCTTCTCTTCTGATCATGATCTGTTATGGGGATTTATCAGTTGTCGTTCTTCTTTCTCAGGAATGGAGGAACTTCCATGTGAACGTCCTTGACCCTGCTCTTGAGAGCCGATGCATCGGTATTGCCAAAGCTTGAGGGATTTACGGTCCTTACGGGGCTCTGTGATCTTACAGGCTGTTCGGGAGCCTGTGAAACAGGTGAAGGATTGTAGGGAATGCTGTCAACAGGAGGGATATGGCTGGTTCCGAATCTGTTGGAAGCGGGCATCTGGTGAGGAGTATATCCTCCGCGTACGGGAGTGCTGTTATCCTCAATACCGGTAGCGATGATGGTGACACTGATCTTCTCGCCCATCTTCTCGTCATTTCTCATTCCGAGGAAGAAGTCTACATCGTCGCCGATGAGATCGTCGAGGTATTCCTGGATCTCCATGATATCGCCGGCATTAACGTTACCGACAACGTTTGCGATGATGGCGGTAGCGGAATTGATCTTGGAATCGAGGAGCTTGCTCTCGACTGCAGCCTTTGCTGCGGCAATTGCTCTTCCTTCGCCCTCTGCTTCTCCGATTCCGATAAGAGCGGTGCCCTTATCCTTCATAGCCTTCTTGATATCGGCGAAGTCGAGGTTGAGATCTCCGTCCTCGTTGATTATATCTGTGATGCCTCTGACAGCCTGTTTAACGACTTCATCGGCAAGCTTGAACATTGTCTTGATGGGGGTGGACTTGCTGGCAAGATTGAAAAGCTTGTCGTTAGGGATGACCAGTATGGTATCGAGGTCTTCGCGGATCCTTGCAATACCGGCTGCGGCATTCTGTCTTCTTACAGCTCTCTCGATGGAGAAAGGTGTGGTCATAACGCCGACGGTAAGGATTCCCATTTCTCTTGCTTCATGTGCGATGACGGGAGCAGCACCTGTTCCGGTTCCGCCGCCCATTCCGCAGACTATGAAAAGCATATTTGCGTTCTTGATATGCTCTCTGATATCGTCAATGCTCTCCTGTGCGGCTCTTTCTCCGACTTCCGGATCGGCGCCCGCACCAAGGCCCTGAGTTTCCTTCTCTCCCAGAGGAACCTTGTTCGTAGCAAGTGAGAGTTCCAGATCCTGAAGATCTGTGTTCATAGCTACGAATTCAACACCCGTAACACCGTCTTCGATCATTCTGTCTACTACATTGTTTCCGGCACCGCCTATACCTACAACGATGATCCTCGCTTTTCCGTTAGGCTTAGTGGACTCTTTTATCTCATACAAGGTTTTGTCCTCCTACATAAGAGTTTTGACATAATACATACTGTTTAATAATAGTGTAAAAAGTAATATTTTTCAACCGTTTCTTGCTGTCGGCCGAAATTCACCCGGCATCATCCGGGGTAAAAACATATATACCCTCGCGGCTGTATTCCTCCATATCGAGGACACCGCTGAGATTTCCGACTCTTTCAAGGAAAGTGCCCAGGAGCATGACCTTATCTTCTATGCCCTGTTCATCGGTTCCAAGGTCGACCCTTACATCCCCGAAATAGATCGTGACTTCGCCGTTTTCATGGAAATGTATCCTGTCGGCGGACAATTCATATTTTGACAAAAGTTTTGTAAGGTCCAGGGTCCTGGCGAAGATATCGGTATTGTCGGAAGCAAGCGGCTTGCCTACACGAATACCGGAGAAATGAATGCCAGTAACCTGCGGAACACCTTTTGTCAGGACATCCGAGCTCTCAACAACTGTCCCGTCCTTGTCAAAATAGATATATCTGTCCAGATACTTTACATATCCGGCAAGAGCCTTTTCGAAAACCCTTATCCTGATGGAATCGGAGGAAATGACCTCCACGGTGATGGCATCAACAAAGGGTACATCCGTTATCTTCCTGTTCTTGTATTTAAGGGAAAGCACCACCGAATTGTCTCCGAGAGGTCCGGTCATGACGATATCCGCGATCTCCTGGTTCGTGTAATGCGTGTTTCCGTCCACATAGATCTTGGCGGGATCTACTCTGTAGATCTCAAGGAAGTAGGCAATCCCCATCACGCAGGCAAATACGAGCAGAAATATGAGCAAAGGAACCATTATCCTGCGTATCCCCCTGCTCCTTCCGGCGCTCAAGCCTCCCTTCTTTCCGCTCTGTTATTCCTGTCGATATTGAGCACAAGGCCGACCTCGATAAGAAGGAAAAGAGCTGAAGATCCTCCGTAACTGATGAACGGGAGCGATACACCGGTATTGGGCATGGAACCTGTGACTACCGCGATGTTGAGAACAATCTGGATCGCGAAATGCGCCATGACACCTGATACGATCATGAATGAGAATTTATCCCTTGTATTTTTGGCGATGAGGAACATCCTGTAGAGCATAAGGGTGAACATGATCATGAGGGATATAGCTCCGACGATGCCAAGTTCTTCACAGATGACGGCAAAGATCATATCGTTGTGGGGCTCAGGCAGGACGGAAACCTTCTGTACACTCTGGCCCAGGCCTCTTCCGAACCATCCGCCGTTTCCTATCGCATAGAGTCCCTGAAGCATCTGGTGAGCCGAGGTTTCGGTGGAATTCTCGGGGTGAAGCCATGAAGAAATTCTGGTAAGTCTGAATGACCCTTCCGCTGTCGAAGCATCGGACGAAACATAGGCTATGATGCCCGCCAGTCCGGCTATACCCAGCATCACGAACAGAATATATTTCTTGTAATCTCCCGATCCCACAAAACACATGACAAAGGAGATGAGAAATACTATGAGTGCGGAACTGAGGTTATCGGTTATGGAATACAGAAGGAAAGATACGAACGATGAGATGACCATGCAGAATCCGAACCCTTTCCAGCTGGACATAGTCGCGTTGCCGAGAGCGGTTATCGCAGATGCCAGGAAAAGTATCATGAACAGCTTGGTGATCTCTGCGGGCTGAAGGTTTCCACCTATGAAGGGGATACGTATCCAGCGCCTTGCACCGTGTGATTCGATACCGAAGGGAATGACGAGGAATATGACCGCAACAGCCACCAAAAGGAAGAAATACTTGAATTTCTCAAGCTTCCTCAGGGGCAGGAAAAACGTGACGACAAGACACACCAGGCCGAGAAGATCCGACGTGGTCTGCTTTCTGAAATAATACGAGGATGACCCCCAGTCTCTGAGTGCGACATATGAAGAGGCGGAATAGACCATCAGAAGTCCGAACCCGATCAAAAACAGCACGATGAATACAAGGTTCATATCGGTGTCCGTATCAAAGTAGCTGCGAAGGCTGCTTCGGGCGGACGATGATCTGCCCTTTCTCATGCTGACAACATTGTCATTTTTTGTTTTTGATGAATTAACGGAGGCCATTTAAATCTGTTTCCTGTCTATGATGTAACTAATTTGCCGCGCCCTGCTCTATATTGCTGTTAACGGGTATTGTGTCATCAAGTATATTGGCTGTATCGATGGCAAGCTCTCCCGTATCCGCATCGTATTTCTTACCGTCCGGACCTACCCTGTAGCCCGTAGCGGGATCTATCGGGTATGTCATCCATCTGGGATAAACGTTTGCGGTCTCTCCGGTGGAGTCGGTTATGGTGCTGGCTTCTATCTGTTCGTAAGGATCCTCTCCCGTGTGGGGCTGAGCCGAAGGATCGAGTGTCTGGGTATACTTGAGAGTGTTCTCGAGCTGCTTTTCCTCAAGATACTTGATCTCGTCATCGGTTAGAGGTTCCGTCATATAAATGCCCATGTAGGGAAGTACTTCCTGAAGGATATCCCTGCAGAGAAGACATGCGTATTTAACATTATCCTGCTTTGCAAAATTGGGTCTGTCGATAACCACGTATATTGCGATCTGAGGATCGTCCGCGGGAGCAAATCCCATAAAGGAAATGACTATCTGTCCGGTCTCACGGGGAATGGTCTGTGCGGTACCGGTCTTTCCTCCGATGGCGTATCCGAAGGGCCTTGCATTTCTTCCGCTTCGTCTTGATCCGCCCTCTTCCATTACCGTTGCCCTGCAATACTGTCTCATTTTCTCGGAAACAGACTCCGATACAGTCTGTTTGAGCACTCTGGGCTCTATTG
>CAMNEB010000046.1 GCA_946536155.1 uncultured Lachnospiraceae bacterium
ATCTAAGCCATTTGCAGTCCGCGAAAGTGCAATTAATTAATTCGTGCACTATAAAACAAGAATAACAGTTCAGGCGTTTAAATATCAGTGAAAAAAGACAGATTCTTGATATGACTTTAGTCACAAAAAAGATTCCCGCATCATCTGCGGGAATCCTTAATGTCTTATTCTTTTTTACCGTCTTCTTTTTTACTTTCTTCTTTTTCCTTTTTATCTATCGCAGCTTTCCGCTTCAGCAACAGAGGCATGAACCATTCCTCATATGTAAAGGATACGATCGCCGCAAAGGGGATTGCAAGGACGATGCCTGCAGCGCCGATGAGCTTGCCGCCCACGACGATTGAGATAAGGATCCATGCAGCGGGAACGCCCAGGGAGCCGCCGAACATCTTTGGTTTGAGGAAATATCCGTCAAAGAGCTGGATGACACACGTGAAGATAAGGAATATCAGTGCATACATAGGATTTACCAGGACGAGTATGAAGGATCCGATGACCGCTCCGATGATGGGTCCGAAGGTGGGAAGAAGGTTTGTAACTCCCACGATAACTGATATCAGTGATTTATAGGGCATATCGAAAATAAACATCAGGACCGCATTTACGAGTCCTACAATGATACCGTCGAGGACATCGAATCCGATGAATCTTATGAGGATCTCATGACACTTTTTCCAGAATATCGAGTGTGCCGCATATCTTTCCTCCGAGAGGATCGCATGGCGGAATCTTCTGATGCCGGATACAAATCCCTCTTTTCCGGTAAGAAAATATATCGCAAGGATAAAGCCGATCACCAGATTGAAAAGACTGCTTCCCACGCTCACCGAGGTTGAGAGGATGGTTCCGATGTTTTCGGGAATGGTGTTGAAGAGATCCGAAACGGATTTCTCCACCGACTCCTTTATACTGCCGATATCTATCCCTACCTTTTGAAGATTCGCACTGATCTTATCAATATATGCCTCCAGGTTATCAAGATAGCCCGGAGCATTGGAGATCAGCACCGTCATGCTCTTGCCCATTGAAGGGATGAGGGCAACGATGAGAAGTGCTATCGCCACTATGACTATTATCACCGTAGTAATGACTGCAAGGGAGTGTCTTGTCTTCTCCTTCCTGACCCTGTTGTACCATCTCCTCTCGAAATAATTGGAGATGGGATTCATCAGGTAAGCCATCACCACTCCGCAGAATATCGGAGAAATGACATCCTTGAATGCAGAGAAAAAACTGCCTATGCCGGAAAAATGCGTGAGCATGACATACAGGATGACTGCCACGCATGCGGCAAAGGTATTGGAAAACCATCTTTTTTCAAGTAATTCCTTGAATTTTTTCATATTTCCATTTCCTCATATTCAGTGCAAAAGCCCGGATCATTTTTTCTTCTGATGGGCAAGTATATATCCGATCGTTCCGGGAGCGAATTCCTCATGGCCGCCGGATCTCTGACGATCATTCCTTCCGCCGGCAGGTCTTCTGTTACGGTCACCGGAATTCCTGTCCTGTCTGTTATTCCTGTCATTTCCGCCGGTCCTGTTTTCCGCAGGCTTATCAACGGGCTTTCTGGGCGCATCATCCCCGTCAAGTCTCATGGAAAGAGAGATCCTCTGCTTGGCGACATCAACATCCACCACGCGGACTTCGACGATATCTCCAACCGATACGACCTCGAGAGGATGCTTGATGAACTTGTCCGTCATCCTTGAGATGTGGACAAGACCGTCCTGATGGACTCCGATATCCACGAATGCTCCGAAGTCTATGACGTTTCTGACGGTACCCTTGAGTATCATGCCGGGCTTAAGATCCTTGATATCGAGGACATCGCTGCGAAGGACCGGCTTTGGCATATCCTCTCTGGGGTCTCTTCCGGGCTTCTCGAGTTCATGGAAGATATCGGTAAGAGTGATCTCGCCAATTCCCAGTTCCTCGGAGAGTTTGATCTTGTCTGCGGTAAGCTCGTATGCCTTGATCGCTTTTTCATCGCGGATCTCGCATCCCATCTTGTCGAGCAGCTTTCTGGCTGCATCATAGCTCTCGGGATGTACGGATGTCTGGTCAAGAGGCTCCTTTCCTCCGTTGATGCGGAGGAATCCCGCACACTGCTCAAATGCCTTGGGTCCGAGCTTGGGAACCTTCTTGAGCTGTGCCCTGGATTCGAACCTTCCGTTTTCTTCACGGAAGGCAACAATATTTTTGGCAAGAGCCGCTGATATTCCGGATACATATTTCAGAAGTGCGGCGGAAGCGGTATTAAGATCCACTCCGACACTGTTTACGGCATCCTCTACGACTCCGCCGAGGGTCTCGGAGAGTTTTTTCTGGTCACAGTCATGCTGATACTGACCGACTCCGATGGACTGGGGATCGATCTTGACCAGCTCAGCAAGAGGATCCTGGACTCTTCTTGCGATGGATGTGGCACTTCTCTGTCCCACATCGAAATTCGGGAACTCCTCGGTGGCAAGAGCGCTTGCGGAATAGACCGAAGCACCCGCTTCGTTTGTGATGACGTACTGGACATGTGCCTCGGGAATCTCACTTATGATCTGCGCAATGACCGCTTCGGACTCTCTGGATGCGGTACCGTTACCGACGGAGATCAGATTGATACCGTATTTTTTGATGAGGGCCTTGACGATCCTCTTGGATTCTTCAACCTTGTTCTGAGGCTCGGTAGGATAAATGACAATGGTGTCGAGAACCTTTCCCGTGGGATCTACAACGGAAAGCTTGCATCCCGTCCTGAATGCGGGGTCCCAGCCGAGCACCGTGCAACCCGCGATGGGAGGCTGCATGAGGAGCTGCTTGAGATTCTTGCCGAATACATCGATAGCTCCGTCTTCAGCTCTTGAAGTAAGATCGCTCCTTATATCTCTTTCGACCGCCGGAGCGATGAGTCTGTCATACGCATCGGCAAGCGCATTCTTCATGAGAGGTGTCGTATACTCATTATCCGAAGTGATGAATTTCTTCTCCAGATATCTGACGGCATTTTCAACAGGAGCCTGCACCGATACGGTAAGAACCTTCTCCGCCTCTCCTCTGTTGAGTGCGAGGACTCTGTGTCCCGCAACCTTCTTTACGGGTTCGGAATAATCGTAATAATTGGTATAGACGGATTCTGCCTGTGCATCCTTGGCCTTTGATACGATAAGGCCTTCGGACACCGTCAGTTCCCTGATAAAGCTTCTGACATCCGCGTCATCTGAAACAGACTCTGCGATTATATCGCAGGCACCGGCGATCGCTGCATTCACATCGGGGACTTCCTTCTCGGCAGCCTTTACGGCAGCTTCCTTGGTATCGGATTCGGGAGTGATCTTGCCTGTGACATATTTTGCGGCCTCCTCCTCAACCGGAGCCGTAGCATTCTGTGCAAGGATATGATCTGCAAGAGGCTGGAGTCCTCTTGCCTTTGCAGCTGATGCACGTGTCTTTTTCTTCTGCTTGTAGGGTCTGTAAAGATCTTCGAGAGTAACAAGCTTTTCAGCGGCTTCGATCTTGGCTTTCAGTTCATCCGTAAGTTTTCCCTGTTCGTCGATGGCTGCGATGACGGATGCCTTCTTCTCTTCGAGATTTCTGAGATAGACCAGCCTTTCGTGAAGACTCCTGAGCTGTTCGTCGTTGAGAGAACCGGTAACTTCCTTTCTGTATCTTGCGATGAAGGGAATGGTGTTTCCTTCGTCAATGAGACCCACGGCTGCTTCGACCTGGCTCTTTTTGATGTTGAGTTCTTCAGCGATCTTAAGTGAAATGTCCAATTTGTGCCTCCAATATCTTATCCGCGATGATCAGATCATCCGGAGTAGTAACTTTTATATTTTCATAATCACCCATGACAAGCTTTACATCAGCTCCGGTGATCATACGGACCATACATACATCATCGGTTATTGCGGATGTGTCGGCGAAATGTCCGCTTTCTCCGACACCGCCGTCAAGGATCCCTCTGCATGCCCTGCAGAGAATGTCAGATCTGAATACCTGGGGAGTCTGCATGAGCCAGACATTTCTGCGCAGCGGCTCCTGCGTGACATAACCGCTCTCGTCCGCTATCTTTACAGTATCCTTGCTTGGGACGGCAGCCGCACAGCCGCCTGTATCTTCCACACCGTCAAGGCATCTTTGTATGATCTCATCGGTCAGAAAAGGTCTTGCTCCGTCGTGAATGAGTATTATCTCCGGAGCACCCTCTGCGCACTCGCAGGATCCGTTTTTCTCCATGAGAGCTAAGACTGCGTTCACCACGGACAGATACCTCTCGGCTCCGCCCGTCACTATATGCGAGACCTTATCGAAGCCGTACCTGTCTGTTATCTCCCGGGCAGTCCGGATCTGGTCTTTTCCCGAGACCAGAATGCATTCATCTATCAGGTCCGACCTCTGCACCGCATTCAGGCTGTACCATATAAGGGGTTTGCCCCGCAGCTCCATGAACTGCTTCGGAACACCTGCTCCCATTCGGCTGCCGGTTCCGCCGGCCAGGAGTATCAGGGCATTTTTCCTGCGCTTCATATCCTGAAAACTCCCTTTCTGTCACCTATCGAAAGACCGGGGACCGCATTAAGATCGTTCCCGCTCCTGTAACCCAGAAGGTATTCGTAAGAACCCGCAACACCTATCATCGCACCGTTATCCGTGCAGAAAACAGGTCCGGGTCTGAAGAATTCGATCCCTCTCTCACGGCACTGCTCTTCAAATGTCTGCCTGAGGAGCGAGTTGGAAGCAACTCCGCCCGCGATGGCAAATTTTGTGACACCTCTGTCATGAGCAGCCTGCATACTGTGACCCACCAGTGTATCAACAACAGCCTTCTGGAAGGATGCCGCCACATTTGCACGGTTTACGGTCTCGCCCTTCATACCGCATGAATTGAGATAGTTCAGAACAGCGGATTTAAGACCGCTGAATGAAAAGTCATATTCGTTCTCCCTGACCTTGGCTCTAGGGAATGCGATCGATTCCGGATCTCCGAGACGCGCCTCTTTATCTATCTTGGGTCCGCCGGGATAACCTAAACCGATGGCTCTCGCCACCTTGTCAAAAGCCTCTCCCGCAGCATCGTCGCGGGTTCTGGCTATGATCTCGTAACTGCCGTAATCCAGGACATTTACCAGATGTGAATGACCGCCCGAAGCCACAAGGCACATAAACGGTGGCTCGAGGGAAGGATTGTCTATGAAGTTGGCACAGATATGGCCTTCGATATGATTTACGCCCACCAGAGGAACGCCCGTTGCCCACGCAAGAGCCTTGGCATGTGCCACTCCCACAAGGAGCGCCCCCACAAGTCCGGGGCCGTATGTAACGGCGATGGCATCCAGATCCTTAAGCTCTTTTCCCGCATCGGAGAGGGCTTTTTTTACAACCTGGTCTATCTTCTCTATATGTCCCCTTGATGCGATCTCGGGAACCACGCCTCCGTATACCGTGTGAAGATCTATCTGCGAATAGATCACATTTGATAGTATCTCCCTGCATCCCTTTACAACGGATGCCGCTGTCTCATCGCAGGATGTCTCGATCCCCAGTACCAGAAGGTCTTCTTTTTCCGTATCCAATGAACTCATCACAGATCCACATTCTCCTGAAGGTCCCAGCCGTAGATCTTCCAGCGCTTATCATCCGAATCCTTGCGGAGCAGATAGATAAGGCGGAGGGTATAGCTGTTACCGTTTTCGCTTACGTTATAAGTACATAAAAGCCTTGCAAAATGATATCCGTCCCTGTCGTAATAATCCACGTTCGTGGAGGAGGCGACTGAGGGATTTGTTATCTTTATCCCGGCTTCTTTTTTTTCACCTATGTCCTGACGCAGTCTGATCAGGTATGAACCGACTTCGTTGATCTCCCTGAGATCGTCGTCATAAAGCTCTCTTGCACGCATTCCCAGCGCTTCGATATCTTCATCCGTAACATCATCCCGGTAAAAACAGAGAGTGATGTCGTTGTAGTACTTCATGACTTCCTTGGGCGTCGGAGGGTAATCATTAACAAGGTCCCTGGAAAGTACCTTTTCCACGGCCGTCATCTCCGGATCCTTTGAGCCCGTCTTAGCCCTTCCGGCAAGGAAGGAATAATACCCCACAAGCCCAAAGACCAGGATCAATATGATGATCGTTACTCTGATCTGTCCTGTTTTCATTCCAAACTGCGTAATGATCCTTACCTACTCTTCGTCAAACTGTAGTTCTTTAGTCTCTCCGTCGGATGGTATGAGAGAGTTTGAAAAAATATTCTTTACAAGTCCCGCATATTTTTCAGCTCTGCCCATGGAAGGTGAAAAATGAGTCAGCCACAGTTCGGAGACTCCGGCTTCCGCAGCAATCTGCGCTGCTTCCTCCATGGTCATATGCTTCTTCTTGACCGCCTTGGCGGCATCTTCCGCTTCACCGTACATTCCCTCGAGGATGCACAGATCGCTCCCCGCCGCATTTTCAACTATAGAAGGATGGGGCCTGGTATCCGTGCAATAGGTGATCTTGATGCCCTTTCTTGCGGGCCCCATCACCATCGAAGGCTCGTATGTCCTGCCGCCTTCATCTGTGACGCATTCACCGTTCTGCAGCCTGCTCCAGAACTGAAGAGGTATGTTCTCCCTTAAAGCGGCGTCTTTGTCAAAACGCCCTGCCCGGTCGACCTCGAATGTATAGCCGTAACAGGTGATGCTGTGATTTACCTTGAAGCTCTTAAGTCTGTAGCCGAACTGTTCAAAAGTCTCGCCTGCTCCTCCGAATTCCTTAAGGATCACTTCGAAGGGGAGTTCCGGTGCTATCACCCTGAGTCCCGATACCACTCTTTCAAGTCCTTTGGGTCCGATGATGGTCACGGGATCCTTCCTGTCGGAATTTGCCATATCGAGCAAAAGACCCGGAAGACCGCTGATATGATCTGCGTGATAATGGGTAAAACAGATAGTGTCTATGGGATTGGGGCTCCAGCCTCTCTCCCTCATCGCGATCTGTGTGCCCTCTCCGCAGTCTATCAGGAGCGAGCTTCCGTTATATCTGATCATCAGCGATGTCAGCCATCTGTATGGAAGAGGCATCATGCCTCCGGTTCCGAGCAGTGTTACATCTACCATTTACAACTCCGAAATCAAGCTTTCTTTCTGATCCACATGATCGAGGCATCCTCTTTGGGATCCTCATAAAATCCGGGGCGTATCCCTTCACTTACAAATCCGACCTTCTCGTATACCTTGATGGCGGGAACATTTGAAACCCTTACTTCGAGGGTGAATTCCTCAAGTCCCGACTCTCTTCCCAGCTCCAAGAGTGCCTTAAGAAGCGCGCTGGCAATACCCATATTCCTGTATGCCGGAAGGACCGCCACATTGTCGATATCTCCCTCGCCGCATACCATCCTCATCCCGGCGGTACCGACGATCTGCCTGTTCGCGTCCTCATCGATTATCTCCGCGACAAGATACAGAGCATCCTTTTCACCTACGAGATGGGCAAATTCGGAAGCAGACCAGGGTCTGGAAAAACACTGCCTCTCTATATAAGCCAGTGAGTCCATATCCCCTGCGGACATGCGTCTTATTCTCAGGTCGTTTATACTGTGTTCCATAGATCGAATTTCTTCGCGCCCTCTCTTTCAGCCTGGGACTTTCTGAGGTATACGGGACTGTGGTCTTCTCCGTTAATGTATCTGCCCTCTGCATACATCGATGCCCCAAGAACTGCAACGGATGCTGCGGACTGTCTGTTCAGATGTGCAGGCGCGAACATGAAGGGAACCTGTGTGCCCGATGCGATCATCCCGGCATAAGCGCTCGCCCCGTCCCCGAGAAAGATGACTTCTTTTCCGAAGGAATTGACGAATTCCAGCATCTCACCAAGCGCCAGTGCTTCCTGGTCCCTGTATATGACGAGCTTCCCGCCTTCAAAACCGTAAAGTCCCGAATAAACCTGATCTCTCTTTGCATCCATCATAGGACATACGGCTCTGCTGCTTCCCCACAGATTAAAAGCAAGTCCCTGCAGCGTCGGAACCTCAATAAGCGGGATATTTGCGGCAAGTGCTATAGCCTTTGCCGTAGCCGATCCGATCCTGAGTCCGGTAAAAGAACCCGGGCCCGATGATACGGCAACCGCGCCAAGGCCTGAAGCTTCTGTCTCAGTCTCCCTGCAGATCCTGTCGATCATGGGAAGGAGTGTCTGTGAATGTGTTTTTTTATAATCCGTGGAACACTGCGCGAGCAGTCTGCCTTCAGGTCCGGGTTCCGTTTCAAGAACGGCCGCGCTCGCAACAAGTCCTGATGAATCTATGCCAAGTATCTTCATGTTTCAGTAACCGTTATCCTGCGATAGTCAAATCCTTTTTCATTATCTCTTTCAATGGTGACGACCTTTATATGATCGGGAAGATAATCCTCAATATTCTCAGCCCATTCGATAAGGCATACACCGTTTCCGAAAAAATAATCCGAGTATCCGATCTCTTCCATCTCCTCAGGGTCCTCGATCCTGTATGCATCATAATGATAGAGATCGAGCCTGCCCCCTTCGTAGATCTGCATGATGGTGAAGGTGGGACTTGTGACCTCTTCGCTTATCCCGAGGCCCGCCGCAAATCCCTTGGCAAAAACCGTCTTGCCCGCACCGAGATCTCCGGCAAGGGAATAAACCTCCCCGGATCCGGCACTCTCTCCGAACCGCTTTCCCAGTTCGAAAGTCTCTTCTCTTGAAAAAGATTCATAAACACCGCTCAGCATTTTATGTTCACCCTCGCAGGATCCATATGTGAAGAAATAAACTGTATGACCGCAGTGGTCTTCTCACCGAGCTGTGCTCTGGGAAAAATGGTCGCCGAAGTTTTGGAAGTAAACAGAAGAATGCTCTTTCCCGTAGAAACCGCTTTGAGACATTTGTCCCACTCTACCGTCTGCGACTCCTCGCCCTGGGATACGGTAAGTCCTTCATCGCTCAGGACGTAATGAAGAGGATTCTTAAATGCGGGATTTAAGAGTGCGGTCTGTTTGCTCCTGATCCAGAGAGTCACCGGAAGGTATACCGTAACAAGCGCTCCGATGACTGCGAGCGGGATATTGACAGTCTTTATCCCGTAAACGATCGCAAACAGCCCGACGATCTCCGCAAGGATATTTACAGGTTTTCCGTAGGTGTATTTAAGGTTGTAATCATAGAGGTCCGAAGCCCCTATCCTGACATCACATTCGATCATAAAATCCGCTTTCCGATACGCGGGCATGGTACCCGCAAAATATCACTTTATTATATATCTAAACGGCAAAAAAAACAATGTGCGGCGCGCTTTCGCGGGTCACACATTGCTGTCTTCAGGGGAAATATATACAGTTGCAAAATGTCTGAAAAAATACGGTTACACGGTCAGTTTTCTCCCGCCTTTACGGGCTGTACCTTTTTAAGTTCGGAACCCTTTAAAACGGGGCTGATCTTCTTGTAGACAAGGAGCGTTATCGTAGAGTTTACGGCACCCTTTATCAGATTGAGAGGAGCGACGCAGGCGACCACGAAGCTTACGATGCCGCCGCCGGCAAGGGGATTGACCTTGGCACCCATGTCAAGGATGGCCTCAAGGGGCATTCCGTAGAGCTTTGCGAAAGCGGGGAGCAGATAAACGGCATTAAATACAGTTCCGAAGACCGTTATGCATGCGGTTCCCACGATGCAGGATATTGCCGCGGATTTCTTGCTCTTGCGCGCATAATAGATTATCGATGCGGGAAGGATAAAGGATGTGCCTACCGCGAAGTTGGCAAGTTCACCCACAAATGCGGTGGAAGTACCCTTCATGAACAGTTTGAGGACTATCTTGATGAACTCGATGAGAACACCGGCGGAAGGACCGAAAGCATATGCACCGATGAGTATCGGAAGTTCGCTTAAGTCCAGCTTGTAGAATGCCGGAGCAAAGGGAAGCGGAACCTCAAAGAGCATGAGGATAGCTGACAATGCGGAAAGCAGTCCCACGGCTGCGGCACGTCTTGCGGCAGAAGTATTATCCGTAACGCCCTGCTTTTTGCGGATCAGTCTTTCTGCGACCACCGCACAAACAAACAGCCCTGCAATGATAAGCACGAAACTTACCACATACAGAGCATTCTCAAGTACCTGGGAAAACAGGTTTTTCATATAAAATTCCTCCTTCTTTCATCCGGACTGTACCGTTGGTACCGGAGTTTCACCGGTTCGGCCCATTTTGGGTTCGCGGACTGTACCGCCAGTAGGGAATCTCACCCAACCCTGAAGTAAAAGCGCATCTATGTACGCTGAAGGGCATTATATTACAAGCCCGGCAATATTGCAATAGACCCCAAATAATGATAGATTCTAGTAAAAGAAAGCGTTTTACGGATATGATGACAGACTCAGGAAATTCAACATACAACAGTTACAATCCCGACAGAGGAAGAAGGTCCTTCGAGACCGCATCACTGACCTTCGGAATAATCTCCATTGTACTCATGTGCACGGGAGTTCTTGCAATACCCGCGGGTGCACTCGGAATACTCTTTGCACTGCTGAGCCGCAAGGGTAAAAATCCCTTCACCGGCACTGCTATAGCGGGTCTTATCCTCTCCTGCTTCGGGATGATCTTCGGATCTGTTATCACCGTGATTGCTGTCTATTCCGTACTCACAGATCCCACTGTACTCGATCAGGTAAGGGAGATGTATGCAAGATACGGCATGGAAATGCCCGAGTATCCCTTCACCACCACGAAAGGAGGAGGCCTATGAATATGTCGGTATCCCAGGCGGCAAGCGAACTGACAGGCATCAGCAGAGCACGCATACAGCAGATCGCCGGTTCCACGGTCACTCCTTCCGAAGAATCCGCCATCAAAGCAGGCCGCCCCGGAAGAGTCAACAAGGCGGAGTGCGAGACCTGCAAACAGAGAAGATACCAGGACGGATCGGATGAGAACGTATCTTTTAAATCCGCCCGTCATATGTCTCCCACGGAAGCGGGAAACGGCGTGCGCGCCCACGAGCAGGAGCATGTTGCCAACGCTTATACCAAAGCTGCCGAAAGCGGAGGAAAGGTCCTTCAGGCTTCTGTTTCGCTCCACACCTCCATATGCCCCGAGTGCGGCAGCACATACATATCCGGCGGCACCACCAAGACCAGGATCTCTTATCCCGATGAAAAAAATCCCTATCAGAGCAATATGAAGGGAATGCATAAACAGGCACTGGAAGGAATGAATTTTGACAAGACAGTCTGAATACCGTACACCGGCAGAAATAAAAGCACAGTCATCCGCCGCAATGGCAGGCCGCTTCAGCGGTGCGGTGATGATGACTTTATCGTATTACATCTGGATCTATCTGATATCCTATGCGGGCTCCATCATCTCATCGGTGATAGGAAAGCTTCCGTTTTTTTCATCCGTATCCGTTAACATGGGAGCGGATCTTGTCTTTACGGCGATCTCCACGCTGGTCATCTCGGCCCTCAACATCGTCGGCGGAATGTTCATGTGCGGAGTATATCTGTACTATCTCAACATCTCAACGGGACGTGATGCACAGCCCGGTGACATTATGGAGGGTTTCAGGGAAAACCCTTCCAGGACCTTCAGGATCACCGCATTCCTCATGATGCCGGTCATCATCGTATCCTTCCCGCTCAATCTTTTTACCGAGCTTTACCGTCTCACCGGAAACAGCATCCATCTGTATATTACGATCTTCTGCCTGCTCCTTTCCCTGGGACTGATGCTCTATATGCACCTCTCGTTCGGAGCGGCATACTTTATGATGCTCGACTTCCCTTCATATTCCGCATCAAAGATCCTCGATGTCACATACAAAAAAATGAAAAGCCACAGACTGAGGCTTTTCATTCTTGAATTACGTTTTGTCCCTATGCTGATCCTGAGCTTTCTGTCCATGGGAATAGGCCTTCTCTGGGTCTATCCTCTCATATGTGAAAGCAGGACTCTCTTTTTCCTGAATCTCATGAATCCCGAGCATCACATCCCCATTGACGAAAGGGTATGATCACTTCAGCTCCTCGATCCTGAGATCTCTCTGCTTGTTCAGATCAATGAACTCATTACCGCATTTTACGACAGGTCTGGAATATTCTCCGGGGTTGAGCATTATTATTATGCCCTCACGTCCGTCCGAAAGAACGCACGAATTCTGAATATAGGTATAGGTTACGTTCTTGAGGAAGGTCATTATGATATCGGGATCGTATTTCTCAAGTCCCTCTTCTTCAAAAATCTCAACGACCCTGAAAGGACATATGGGTCCTCTGTAGACTCTCGCACTGGTCATCGCATCGTAAACATCGCATACCGCGGTAAGTCTGGCAAAATAGTCAACTCTCTCGCCGGGAACCCTGAGAGGATATCCGCTTCCGTCAAATCTCTCATGGTGCATTATGGCGGTGTTCTTAACGTAATCGGGAAGATTCCTGTCCCTTAAGATCTGATATCCGTACTCGGCATGGCGCCTGACTTCCTTCATCTCTTCCTCGGTGAGTGCTCCGGTTTTATTGAGTATCTCCCTGGGAACTTTCAGTTTTCCGATATCAAAGAGTATACCGCACATCATGGCCATTTCCTGGTCTGCCTGACTCCATCTGAGCCAGCCTGCGACAACATAGTTCAAAAGAGCAACGTTCATGCAGTGTGCAAAGGTCGAATCATCAAATCCTCTCATGGCATGGAGCATATCGATGACCGAAACTCTCGACCCCGCCTTGGCGATCATCTCCAAAGGCTTCTCCAGCAGCATAACAGGATCCACCTCTACGTTACGGTCGACCATCTCGCTGACATGGAACTCAAGAGATTTCCTGCCCTCTTCGTAATCTGCCTGAAACTCCCTGAAAAGCTCGGTATCCCTGATTCTCTCGTAATGAGTGGGCTCCTGGTCGGATCCCGCCAAGGCAGGGACCTCCTCAACATAAATGTTCAGGACGCCGTACAGCTCCAGTCTGGTGATCAGAGTCTGGGACAATTCGGTTCCCTTGGCAATAATGATCTTATTGTCATAGTTGAGAACGTCGTTAGCGACGATCATTCCGGGCTTTAATTTGGAAGTTGGTAATTTTGTCATAGAGTATATCCTCACACGTCAGATATCTTCGTCATCTCCGCCGACTTCTACTCCACCGGTGCTGAGCCACTTCAGGTAACCGATGATGAACGGATCGAGTTTTCCGTCCAGAACTCCTCCCGCATCGGAGGTCTGTACTCCCGTACGTCTGTCCTTGACCATCGTATAGGGCTGAAGGACATAGCTCCTTATCTGGTTGCCCCATGCGATATCTTTTATCTCACCTGCGATACCGCCCTTTTTTGCTTCCTCTTCTTCCTGCTTAAGTTCAAAGAGCTTGGCACGGAGCATCTCCATTGCCTTATCCTTGTTCTGGAACTGGCTCCTCTCATTCTGGCAGGTGACCACGATACCGGTGGGAAGGTGGGTTATACGTATTGCCGATGATGTCTTGTTGATGTGCTGTCCGCCGGCACCGCTGCTTCGGTAGGTATCTATCCTGAGATCCTTATCCTCTATAACGATGTCGTTGTTCTCGGGAAGAACGGGCATTACCATGCAGCTGACAAAAGATGTCTGACGCTTGGCCTGCGCGTTGAAAGGAGAGATCCTTACAAGTCTGTGCACTCCCTTTTCACTTCTGAGATAGCCGTAGGCATTGTCTCCGCTGACCTGGAACGAGACTGATTTTATGCCGGCTTCGTCTCCGTCGAGCATATCCAGGACTTCAAGCTTGAGCCCTTTCTTGTCTGCCCACTTGGAATACATGCGGAAGAGCATTCCGCACCAGTCGCAGCTCTCGGTACCGCCCGCTCCGGCATTGAGCTCGACGATCGCATCGGAATCGTCATACTCTCCGCTGAGGAGTGTCGAGAGTCTGAGTTCTTCAAATCTGGTGACGAAACTGTTAAGTTCGTCTCTTGCCTCGGGAATGAGGGATTCATCCTCCTCTTCGTTTCCCATCTCGACAAGGGTCAGGACATCGTCGATACCTGTTTCGAGACTCTTTACAAGATCTCTGGTGTCCTTCATGTTCTTGAGCTCTTTCATCTTGGCATTTGCCTTCTCGGGAACATCCCAGAAGCCGGGAGCTTCCATCTCCCTCTCGAGCTCTTCTATCTTCTTGGCTTTATCCTCAAGGCTCAGGGATTCTTTAACCTCAGCCAGGGGTTCTCTGTAAGCAAGAATCTCCTGCTTTATCTGATCAAGTTCTACCATAATCCATACCGGTGAACACGGGGACGGTTCTCCCGTTCACTTTTGTCTGTCATACAGGTACGGCAAGGCGCAGGAACCGTCCCCGCGCTTCAGCCGTGTTTTATAGTGCACGAATTAATTAATTGCACTTTCGCGAGCTGCAAATGGCTTATATGATACATTTTCAGCCCGCGATACGGCAATTACTAAATTCGTTGACTATACTTTCAGTCTGTTATATCAATCCGGCGAGCACAGGATTCTTCCCTGTTTTTCAGCCGTGTTCTGATTTTACATCCGTCATATCTATCCGGCAAACGCAGGGATCACCCTGTGTTTCGGGATCGTCAGAGTTTCATGCCGGGTCTTCCGTGGCACGCCTTGAATTTCTTGCCGCTTCCGCAGGGGCAGGGATCGTTGGGATATACCTTCTGGGAAGTTCTGGTCTTGGGTGCCTTGGGACCGGAGTCATCCTTGTTGGTACCTGTGACCTTTGCAACCTGCTCACGCTCAACCTTCTGCTCGACCTTGATGTGCATGAGCATCTTGACGGTCTCTTCCTGGATATTCTGGATGAGCTCGTCAAACATTGCAT
>CAMNEB010000047.1 GCA_946536155.1 uncultured Lachnospiraceae bacterium
TAGCTGTCAGAGCTGCTTCCGACCATAAGGGCCATGTCGGCATTTCCGCTCATGACGCATACGGAATCTATGCCCTCGATACGGTCCATCTTCTCGATGATCGACATCATATCGGCATAGCACTCTTCCCTCGTCATCTCCTCACCGTAGTAGACATTACCCTGTATCTGGCTGGATGATGCGCTGGGGATCATGACTATTCCGGATCTTAATGCGATAAAGACGCTGAATGCCAGAAGGCCTGTGGCAAGCCCGAGGGGCAGGATCTTGACCTTAAGACACAGAGAAAGGATCCTTCCGTATATTTCCAGCACACGGTCAAAAAGCTTATGTTCCTTGGGTTTTGTCTTCCTGAGCAGGGTGGAGCAGGCCGCAGGGACCACGGTCATGGAAATGAGCAGTGATGACAAAAGAGTATAGATGATGGTCAGCGCAAGAGGCATCATCAGTTCCCTGATAAGACCCTCGGTATAGACCATCGGGAAAAATACGCAGATGGTCGTGAGGGTCGAAGCCGTTACGGCACCGAAGACCTGTCTTGCACCCTGGACCGAAGCGCGCGGAGCTTCTATGCCGCGGCCCCTCAGTCTGTATATATTCTCCATTACGACTATGGAGTTATCGACAAGCATACCTATGCCGAGGCTCATTCCGAAAAGGCTCATCATATTGAGTGAGACCCCGCTGAAGTACATGGCAATGAGAGCCGTCAGAACACTGAGAGGAATGCTGATGGCGACGACCACGGTGGGAAGAACGTCCTTCAGGAATATGGCCAGTATCAGGATAGCGAGTCCCGCTCCGATGAGCATGTTCTGCACGACAACGGAGAGGATCATCTCAATGTAGGCGCCCTGGTCCATCATGACGGTTATATCGAGACCGGGATATTTTTCTTCAAGTCTGTCGATCTCTGCGATACAGGTTCTCGCAACATCGTTGGAACCTGCCTCGCTGCTCTTGAACACGCTGAGGACTATGCCGTCGCTGGTGCCCTGCTTGGTAAAGCTGGTGGCGGAATTATCGATGAGGGTTATGTTCGCCACATCGCCGAGAGTCACCGTTCCTATTCCGTCCAGGACAACAAGTGGAGTGGCTTCCATCTCCTCAAGCGATTCGAATTCGTTTCCTATCTTAAGAAGCCAGGAATTATCATCCTTGTCATCTATATATCCGGCAGGCATGTCAAAATTCTGTGCAAAAATAAGCTGTGACAGAGTCTGAAGAGAGATCAGTTCGTTGGCATTTGCCTTCTTAAGCGTCTCTCTGCGCTGTATCTCAAACTGCTCGAGTCCCTCCTCGAACTGTCTTACGCCATCATAATACGAATCCCAGCCTTCATTTATCTGCTGCTGTCCTTCGTTTATCTGTTCCTGTCCGTCGGCTATCTGCTCATAGCCGTCCATAATCTGCTCATATGCATTGTTGATCTGGTCCTGGCCGCCCTCTGCCTGCTCCCTTGCCATCTCGAGCTGCTGCTGTGCCAGATTGAGCTGTACGGAAGCCGCACCGAACTGGGCTGCCGTTTCCATCTTCATCCTCTCAAGATCCGCATAGGATGAGATGCCGTATTTTTCAAGTTCTTTCTTGGCTTCATCCAGCTTGGAGGTCAGTCCCTCAAGGATCTTGCTCTGTTCGGCAGCTTCTTCAAGTCTCTTCAGAGCTTCCTCGGTATTTCCGCTCTTATCCAGTTCACCCGCAGTGGCTACCAGGGAATCGTACATCTGTCTTGCTATCATCATCTGCGTCTCGATGACCGCAAGCGAATCAAGGGCCTCACTGGCCTGTGCAAGGAGGTTGTAGGCTTCGTTCTTCTTTCCTTCAAGTTCAAGCTTGGAATCATCCAGATCCCTTCTGGCATCATCGATCTCTTCTATGGAATCCACCAGATCGTACTGGGACTGGATCAGTTCCGCATATTTATCGGTCAGATCCTGAAGACTCTGGTTAAGATCCGCCTGGGACTGGTTCAGAGTGTTCTGCGAATCCACGAGCTGCTGTCTGGCATCGTCGAGAGAATCCTGATTCTCCATGATATCCTCAAGGGCATCATCGAGCTGCTCCTCCGCATATGCATATACCTTGTCGTTAAGGGCATCGACCTTATCACGGTCAAGTTCTATCCTGACGGATTTTTCGATGAGTCCGCTGGCACTTACGCTGGCGACACCGTCCTGTCTCTCAAAAGCGGGAACTATGGTATCATCGACAAACTTCGATAACTGGTCGATCTCCATTCCTTCATATGAAACGGCAAGATACTGGTTTGCGAGCATATCCGTGGAGAGCTCCATTATGGAAGGGATACCCACGCCCTCCGGCCAGCCCGCCCTTACGGTATCTATCTGCGTATAGACCTTGACCATTATGGAGTCGAGATCGGTCCCGCTGACGAATTCGAGTTCCACGATACCGTAGTTCTCGTAGCTCATTGAGTAGATGTTCTTGACACCCGAAATGGTACCCAGCGACTGCTCGAGAGGTTTGGATATGGTGGCTTCCACCGATTCCGGGGATTCACCGGGATATGTTGTTATGACCAGTATATACGGCAGGCTGATATGAGGGAGCAGATCCATCTGCATCCTTATGATGCTTACTACGCCCAGCACTACCATGATGACCATCATTACCAGTACGGTAAACGGTTTTTTGACGCTCAACTTAGACATGACTAACCCTTCAGTGCACTGCACATCTTATCTGCGGCTTTTTCGAACTGTTCCTCATCCACAGACCCAAAATTGACTATGTATCTGTTTTGAAAAAAATCGGAAGTATTGTAACAATATTCCTCAAGGGAATTCAATAAAACCCCTTCTTTTTTCAGAGTGTTTATAAATTTTTTACCATTAAAACCGGTTTTGGCCCGGAGGATGAAGGTCATGCCGCTGCCGTCCCCTTCGATATCGAAGAATCCGGAGAGTTCCCCGGAAGTTACGATCTCAAATATCTTCCTCTTTCTCTTTCTGTAGAAATTCCTCATCCTGCTCAGATGGCGCTCATAATACCCGCCGGATATAAATGACGCCAGTGTCAGCTGCTCGAGGGTCGGAACGCTCCCCGAATGGAATGAGAACTTCCGCTCAAAGATCCGGTAAAGATCCTCCGGAAGGATCATATATGCGATCCTTACGGAAGGCGAAAGCGTTCTGGAAAAAGTATTCATATACACTACTCTGCCCGATCCTGCGGCACTTATCGGGGGAACCGGCCTTCCTTCAAAGCGGAATTCCGAATCGTAATCATCCTCAACTATCCAGGCGTTTTCGCGCTCCGCCCAGGCCATGAGGGATGCTCTTCTGGGTGCCGTCATGACGACCCCCAGGGGAAAATGATGGGACGGGGAAACATGTATAAGCCTGACATTGCTCCCGCTCAGCCCGTCCGTAACAAGCCCGTTTTCATCCACGGGGACGTGAAGGCATTTCCTGCCGCTGTTTTCATAGAGCCTTCCGATATTGCGGTATCCGGGATCTTCAACGGCTATGCATGCGCTTCCTCCTATCAGGTTCAGGAGCACATTGTTAAGATATTCCGTTCCCGGCCCCACAATGATCCTTTCGGGATCGGGTGAAAAACCTCTTGCCCTCCCAAGGTATTCAGCTATCGCCTTCCTCAGCACCTCAAGTCCCTTGACACCTGGAGCCTTTATGCACTCGCTCCTCTTTTCGGAAAGGATCCTCCTGCACAGCTTCGACCATGTGTCAAAAGGAAAGGTCTCCTCGGGAAGGCTTCCGTTTGCAAGATCCGTCACGATACATGCTCCGGACTCTTCATCTTCGGGGCATTCTTTTCCGCATGTCTTTGCAGAAGAGCCGTCCTTATCCTCCTTGACGATGCCGCCGGACGAAACGATCCCATCTAGCGAAACGGTCCCGCCCGCAGGAATGATCAGTCCGCATATATCCGATGCGACAAAATAACCCCTCTTTTCCCTGCTCTCAAGATAGCCCTCCGTCTGAAGCTGGGCATAGGCATTGGAAACGGTGATCTCGGCAATGCCGTTATCCATCGACATCTGTCTTCTCGAAGGCAGCTTTTCCCCGCTCTTTAACACACCCGAAACGATGTCGTTGCGGATGCATTCGTAGAGATATTCGTATATGGGTCTCTGCCCTCTTTTTTCAGTGTCGTAGATGAGCATGTTAAGCTTCTGGTATTAGGATTATTTTTCATAATGGATATATCAATAGAGCCAGAATTGCATTATACTTTGATATAATTGTTAAATCAAGTACATCCGGTAACTCAGGAGGACCATTATGAAAAGAGTTGCAACTATACAGGATATCTCATGCATCGGGAAGTGCTCCCTGACCGTTGCCCTGCCTATTATATCGGCAACCGGCATCGAAACGGCCATAGTCCCCACGGCAGTCCTGTCCACACATACCCAGTTCAAGGGATTCACATTCAGGGATCTGACGGGAGACCTCGAACCCATAAGGGACCACTGGGCAAAGGAAGGCTTCAGATTCGATGCCATCTACACCGGATATCTCGGAAGCCGGAAGCAGATTGAGATAGTAAAGAGCTATTTCAAAACCTTCGGGGGAAAAGATACCTTTAAGATCGTAGATCCGGCCATGGCAGACAACGGCAGTCTGTACTTCGGCTTTGACAGGGCCTTCGCACTGGAGATGGCGAGCCTCTGCGCAGAATCAGACATTGCCCTTCCCAATATCTCGGAAGCTTCCCTGATGCTCGGAACCGATTATCCGGGCGAGGACGCCTCGGAAGAAACAGTAAAGGAGCTCCTGAGAAAACTCGCAGATACCGGAGTTAAGTTCCCCGTCATAACGGGCGTTGAATTAAAGGACGGCTCATTCGGATTCATCGGATATGATACCGCGGCGGATGAGTTCATATCATACGGTGCGGAGAAGGTACCCTACAAATCCCACGGAACGGGCGATGTCTACGCCAGCACCTTCACGGCAGCCTACGTAAACGGCAAGAGCATATTTGATTCCCTTGCCATAGCCACCGACTACACCGCAGCATGCATAAGGAATACCTACAACGACCCTGACAGGGTAAATTATGCGGTCAACTTTGAGCTCGAGATCCCGTATCTTTTAAAACTGTTAAACAAGATCTGATAAAAACCACGGAGGACAATCATGGATATCAAAAAAATTCTTTCTGCCTGCGATCACACTCTTCTTCACCAGGACGCCACCTTTGACGACATCAAAGCCCTGATCGATGATGCCGTAAAATATGAGACTGCCTCCGTCTGCATCCCTCCCTGCTATGTAAAGGATGCAAAAAAATATGCCGGAGACCGCATGAAGATCTGCACGGTCATCGGTTTTCCAGGCGGCAATATGACCACCACGGTCAAGGTCCTCGAAACCTTCGATGCGCTGGACAAGGGTGCCGATGAGATCGACATGGTCATCAATATAGGAAAGCTAAGGAGCAGGGACTATGACTATGTAAAGCAGGAGATCGCCCTGGTAAAACAGGCCTGCGGAGACCATATCCTGAAGGTCATAATAGAGACCTGCATGCTCACCGATGAAGAGAAGATCAAAATGTGTGAGATCGTGACCGAAGCCGGAGCCGATTTCATCAAGACCTCCACAGGATTTGCAAGCGGCGGCGCCACCTTCGATGATGTGAAGCTCTTTGCGGAGCATGTCGGCAAAAATGTAAAGATCAAAGCGGCCGGCGGCATCAGCACCCTCGATGATGCGGAGAAATTCTTAGAGCTCGGTGCATCGAGGCTCGGAACCAGCAGGATCGTAAAGATCGTAAAAGAAACTGAGCATTAAAAACTGAAACTCCCAAATAAGAAACTCCCCGGTCCTGATGATGAGGCATCTGCATGACAGATACCGGATCATCAGGACCGGGGAGTATTTTTTTATCAATCGAGCACGTTTCTGACTCCGATTATATTCTTCATGAAGTATACGGAGTTGACTTCAAGTCCTCTTCTGGGATTGGACTCATGCACTATCTGGCCGTTTCCGATGTAGAGAGCCACATGCGAGCATCCGCCGTAACCGTAGCAGATGATGTCTCCGGGCTGTGCCTCGGCAAGTGTTACCGCGCGTCCTGCCGATGAATACTGTCCGGAAGGCGTTCTGGAAATGCTGATGCCGAAATCCCTGAACACGTAGCAGGTAAAGCCCGAGCAATCCGTTCCGCCAAGGGTCTGTCCTCCGAGGATATAGGGATTACCGACAAACTGGAGTCCGTAGTTTACTATAGCCATCCTGAGATCGGATATGGAGGAATAATCGGTGCTGAGATTGGGTGCTACCGTGAGGATCTCTGCGGGAGGTGTGACGGTTGCCGCTCCGCCGGAAGGTGAGGATGTGGTCGCCCTGAGGTTCCTCTCTCTTTCTGCGGCCTCTTCGGCTCTTATCTCCTCGATGGTCCTTGCGGTCTTGTACTCTTCGTTGATGGTCACATAATCGGCAGACACATAACCGACCTTGCCGGAAGAATACTCTATCTTGATCCAGTTCATTCCGTCATCTTCTTCGTCTGAACCCTCTTCGGTTTCCTTCGCCGCAAGATAGACTCTCGGATCGATGCCGTCTTCCATGATCACCTGATATCTCTCGCCCCTTGTTACGTAGGTGAGGCAGTCGGATGAGACGGAAGGAGACTTTCTGACGTTTAACTGGCTTACAAGGACCTCTGCGTAATACTGTGTATATTCTTCAAGCCTGTTGTAGGCAAAAACTCCGGTGATCAGGAAATCGGAAAGGACATAGCCCTCTGTTTCACCGCTCCTTATATGTATCCACTGATCGTTGTCATTGTCCGGATCGGGATCTTCCGAAACCTCTTCGTCAATTCCGTCCAGAACTGTTCCGACGCTTCCGTCATACATACGTCCGACGATATCATATTCGGTACCGGGACCGGAACGCACATTGCAATACTTGGGAGTTGAACTGAAGTGAGCGATGGAAAGATTTAAATATTCCTCCTCGATGACCTCCGAAGGATCGGTTATCTGGGAGGTTACTGTCCTGAATGTGGTGGAATAAACCGTTTCGGAGAGGCTGACAGAAGAACTGTTGAGCTCTCTTGCCGCACCGCCGGACACGATACCCCTTGCCTGCGCGCTGACGGGAAACAGCACAGCCATGGCTGTGCCTGCTAAAAGTATCGATGCATTTGTAATAACTTTTCTTATGTTCATATATCAGAAAATTACCGCGCATCCTTTATTATAATGATTTTGTAGCAAAATGCAACATTTCTGTAACAATTTTGAAATATTTGATAAAAAACCCCTTAAATGATATATTTCTTTAGCATACAAAAAGAGAAAAAACATGGCTGATGGCCGGAGAAATGTAATGACATCTTCAGCAATGAAAGAATATTTAAAGAAAAAACGCAGGAAAAGGGCCCTGCTCGTAAGCTTCGTCCTGGCCCTCCTGGTCCTGGGCATGTCGGTGGGATATGTACTGCTGATAAAACCCGCATTTAATGATGACAGCGGAGGGGGAGGCGGTTTTTCACTGACTTCGCTTTTTAAAACGGGAACCGATGTATCCGAAGCACAGTCAGGCACCGAAACACCGGATCCCACACAGCCCGGAGAACCGGATCAGTCCTTTTCAGGGCAGTCCATACCGGACGAGATACTAAGCCCTCCCGTTCCCGAGGAGGAACCCTTTGAAGAATTTGACATACACATCATGATGGTCGGAGACGATCTGCTCCACATGGGCCTGGTAAACCAGGGCGTGCAGGCAGACGGGACCAGGAATTATGATTTCCTGTTCAAGGATATAACGGATTTCATAGATGCCGCGGATATCGCGATCATCAATCAGGAATCTCCGATAGCCGGCAATGACAGAGGCTTCAGCGGTTATCCCGCATTCAACTCCCCCACGGAGGTTGCGGACGCCATAGCAAAGGCAGGCTTTGATGTGGTCCTCACCGCAACGAACCACACATACGATATGGGTCTTAACGGTCTGATCTATTTCCACGATTATTTCAGGAACAATTACCCCGATATAAGCGTAGTCGGAACCCACAGCGATCCGGACGAAGATTCGAGAGACAACAGGCCCGGTGATTACTGGCTCGTTAAATACGGAGTCAGCCCCAACGACCGTCCCGCTTTTGACGATCTTGAGCTTGCTCCCGAAGACTTAAGCAACACCGCAGCATTTGCGATAAAGGAAGTAAACGGGGTCAAGATAGCGATCCTCAACTACACCTATTCCCATAACTGGGCAACCTGGGCAAAGGGACTTGACGGGTATCTCAACAGACTGTGCTATTACGATCCGGATTCAAGAGAGATAGATTTTGACACCATCAATCCGGAGGTCCTCGAAGATATCAGGCTTGCGAATGAGGTCTGTGACATCGTGATCGTCTGCCCGCACTGGGGATATGAATATTCATTTGAGCCCTGTGCATACCAGAAGGATTTTGCGAGACAAATGATAGATGCGGGTGCGGATGTAATAATAGGCGCACACCCCCACATCGTAGAGCCCGTGGAATACATCACCACAGATTCCGGCAACTCCGGACTTTGCTACTACTCAATAGGAAACTTCATCCACTGCCAGGTTCCCAACTATACGAGCTTTGAAGGACTCGCCTGGGTATCGGTACATGTGGATAAAGAAGGAGCCCATGTGGATCTTGATGCATCCGGTGCCCTTCCCCTTGTTGAGTATCAGACCTGGGGACCCCTGGTGATCCGGGGCGTATATCCCCTGGAAGATTTCACCGCGGATATGGCAGCAAATCACGCCTGCAACTTCCGTGACGGCGGCAGGATGAGTCTTGAGACGCTCTACCAGTGGGACAGCAACCTGTTCGGAAAATGGTCATTAACAAAAGAAGATATCCTGGGGAACTGATCCCCGGGATATCTTTTTTTGCGGGCAAATTTAAATATTTTTATTTCAGATAATCGATGGCCGCCTCAAGCTGATTGTCCGTACCTTCGGACACGTACAGGTCATAATCGAATTCCAGTTCTATATCCGGCTCGATGCCTACTCCGTTTATCGCGGTGCCGTTGGGAGTCAGATACTCGTCAGTGGTGAACTTGATGCCCGATCCGTCGCTCAGATAATAGAATCCCTGTACCAGACCTTTTCCGAAGGTGGTGGTTCCGAGGGACACAGCCATTCCGTTGTCCTTCAGGGCGCCGGTCATTATCTCCGAAGCGCTGGCAGTATAGGCGTCGGTAAGGATCACTATCCTTCCGGGAAATTCCCTTTTTCCGTCGCAGTCGTATTCAGTGGTCCTGCCGCCGGCATTTCTTATCGTGACGATATTTCCCTTGCACATGATCTGTCTGGTTATATCCAGTGCGGCTCTGAGGAGTCCTCCGGTATTGGTCCGAAGATCCAGGATCATATCCTCCATGCCCTGTCCCTTAAGGGTGGCAAGTGCATCGGCGAACTGATCTATCGCAACTTCATCGAAATCCTTGATCCAGATATATCCGATCTTGTCATCCAGCATCCGGTATTCGACGTCTATCTTCTTCAGCTTGGCCCTTACGGCGGTCAGATCCAGCGTCTCTCCGGTGGATTCCCTGTAAACGGTGATCGTTACGGTAGTACCCTCTTCTCCACGGATAAGGGACGCAACATCGAATCTGTCCAATCCCTCAACATCCTCACCGTTGACAGCCTTGAAAACATCACCCGGCTGAAGGCCCGATCTCTCCGCGGGAGAATCTTCATACAGTCCCGATACATACACGGTCCCGTCGTCGTTTTGTTTTATAAGTGCGCCTATCCCGTAGAAATCTCCGTTGTAGTCATCAAAGACCGCCGCCAGTTCTTCCGCGTTATAGTACACTGCGTACTTATCTCCGGTGCCTTCCATGAGTCCGTCCAGCATTCCTTCTCTGAGGGCATCCTCATCATAATCATACAGAGAATATGCCCTGAGATATGCCGCTATGGCATTTGCTTTTGCCAGCAGCTCACCGTCCGCTACGCTGGTGCCTCCCGACAGATAGATCACTCTGGTGATACACAGTATCCCGACGGTGATCATCGATATCAGGAGCATTGTCAGCATCCCGAAGAAAAATCCGCTTCCGAACCTGTGGTCCTTCCTGCGTTTTTTATTTTCCTGCCCCTCAATTAAAGCAGCCTGATTCGTATCAGGCTGCTCTGTCTGTTCAAAATATTCCTGTTCGCTCATAATATCTCTCCGGATCACTTGCCGAGGTAAGGCCAGGGTGAAGTATATTCACCGTTATATCTGACACCGAAGTGAAGGTGATTTCCCGTGGAAATACCGGTAGATCCGACTCCTCCGATCTTCTGGCCCATGACCACAACATCGCCCTTTGATACGTTGGTCGAAGAACAATGCTCATAAATGGTGTACAATCCGCCGCCGTGATCGATCATTATATAATTGCCCATGGCAGATGAATATGCCACGGCCGCAACTTCTCCGTCATATGCCGCATAGATATCGGTACCGTAGTTTGCGGCAAAGTCTATTCCCCTGTGGAATGTGCTGGCTCCGCGGATGGGAGCATTCCTGTATCCATAGTCGGAAGATACATACTTGTATGAAGCCAGAGGGAAAATGAACTGTCCTCCGTCATAATGGAGGTTGTTCGCACTGGCAAGTCTCCTTCTTTCTTCCTCTATGGCCTTGGTAAGAGCTTCTATCTCCGCATCTCTTGCGGCAATCTGGGCCTGATATGCCTCGATGTCCGCCTGGGTTGCATTTATCTGGATATTGTAGCTGTTTATCTCGTCATTCTTCTCGGCGATCAGTGCCTGCTGGCTGGCTTCCTCTTCCTCAGCGGCCGCCTTTGCTTCATCGAGGATCTCCTTCTGAAGATCGAGCTGCTCTTTGCAGAGGGAGATATACTCAACATTTGCCTTGTATTCTTCCCAGTGCGCTCTGTCGTACTGGACTATCCTCTCGATATAATCGGCGCTGTTAAGGAGATCTCTTAAGCTCTTCGAAGAAAGGAGCAGATCGATCATGCTCTTATCGCCCTGCTCATACATGAGTCTCATTCGTACGATCATGGCATCATGCTGTATCGCCTCGGTCTCCTCGGCAGCGGCAAGCTCCTCTTCGGTCCTGGCGATCTCGCTCTCCTTGGCTATTATCTGCTCATTCAGAGCGGAGATATTATCCTGAATGGCTACAAGTTCGGCATCGAGCTCCTTGACATAGGCATTCAGGTCAGAACGCAGCGACTGAAGCCTGTTCCGGCTTGCGGACAGATTCGTGACCATCCCGGCAAGTTCAGCTCTCTGGGCATTTGCCGCCTCGATCTCATTCTGTTTCTCCTGGATCAGGGCATTGGTATAGGTCGCGGCACTGGCATGTCCGAACTCGTTAATACACAGAGCAAAGACCAGCGCACCTGCCGAGATCAAAGCTATTAAACTTTTTAATGCTTTCTTTTTATTGATCATATATTGTGTACGGATCAGACTTTAAGGTACTTACGCACGGTTATGAAGCTTCCCAGGAATCCCATTCCGACGCCGATACCTATCGACACGGGGAGCAGTATCCTGAATACCTCCTCAAGAGTAAGGAAGCTCAGGATGGAACTGATCATCTCGAAACGGGTCGTGAGCATATTTATGACATAATCATACAGATATCTGATGAGATACAGCGGAACAAGCGCTCCGATGAGTCCGATCATGATACCTTCGAGCATGAAGGGTGCCCTTACGAAAAAGTCCGTTGCACCGATGTACTTCATGATCCCGATCTCCTCGGCTCTTACGGTTATACCGACACGGACCGTATTGCTGATGAGGAAGATGCTGACCGCAAGCAGTATCGTGATGATCGCTGCGGAGACATATACCAGCATCATGTTCACGCCGGAAAATGTCGAAGCGGTGATCTGGGAGTATCTTACAAAACGCACCTCGGGCTTGGTCTCAAGCCAGGAAACAAGCTGATCCTGAAGGCTGACATCCCTGAGGAACACCTCGTAGTTGTGCTCGCCCTCGAGGGGATTCTCGGGGAATCCTTCCTGATAATCCTCTCCGAAATAGCTGGGTCCGAAGGTTGCCCAGATCTCTTCGTCGGAGTGATATACGATATCTCTTACTTCGGGACGCTTAAGGATCTCCTGACCTACGGCATCTATGGCTTCATCGGTAACCTCCGGGTTGAAGAACACCGTGATGGATACGCCTTCCTCAACCGTATAAAGGATATGCTGAGCGTTTGCCACTATTGAGTAGATCATTCCGAGCAGGAAAAGACATGCTCCGATGGTAGCGATGGATGCCAGGGTATACCATCCGTTCTTGAACATATTGCGGATACCCTGCCATAAAGTGTACAGAAAGGTTCTAATCTTCATTTACATACTCCCCTTCCTGCTCATCGCTTATTATCTCGCCCATCCTCATGGCGACAACTCTCTTTTTCATAGAGTTGACTATGGTGGGGCTGTGGGTGACGACTATGACGGTCGTTCCCTGTTCATTGATCTCCGCGAGAAGATCCATGATATCCCAGGAATTGTTGGGGTCAAGGTTTCCGGTGGGCTCATCCGCAAGAAGGATCGAGGGCTTGTTGACGAGGGCCCTTGCAAGAGCCACTCTCTGCTGCTCGCCTCCCGAGAGTTTCCTGACATTCGCCTTGTATTTTCCGGCAAGGCCTACCATGGAGAGAATGCTGGGAACATTACGTCTCATCTCTCTTGAGGGAACCTCTATTATGCGTTGCGCAAATGCAACATTTTCATATACATTACGGTCTTTGAGGAGTCTGAAATCCTGGAAGACTACCCCGAGATTTCTCCTGAACTTCGGGATCTGGGAATGACGTAACTTGCGGGTGTTCTGTGCCATGACATAAACATCGCCGCCGGTGGGGATCAGCTCCCTGAGCAGGAGCTTTATAAGGGTCGATTTACCCGATCCGCTGTCTCCGACTATAAATACAAACTCGCCTTTTTCTATCTTAAGTGTGACATTCTTAACGGCCGGGTTTCCCTTTTCGGGATAGCTCATGCTGACATCATCGAGGAAGATTATTCCGTTCTCTTCGATGAACTTGTCACGCTCGGCCTTTTTTCTCTCTCTTCTGGTCATATAATATTCTACCTGTTAAAACTCATTCTTTTTCATGTACTTCATGTACTTGACGACCATCAGCGCGATCTTGAAGGTGATGGCATCATCAAATATCCTCAGATCGAGGCCGGTGGTCTTCTGTATCTTATCCAGTCTGTAGACAAGAGTATTCCTGTGGATAAAAAGCTGCCTTGAAGTCTCCGAAACATTCAGCGAATTCTCAAAGAACTTATCGATGGTGGGAAGGATCTCATCGTCAAAATCGTCGATATCCTTGCCGTCGAAGATCTCCTTGATGAAAAGTCTGCACAAGGGTATGGGGAGCTGGTAAATGAGTCTTCCGATGCCCAGTCCGCTGTATGCTATGACTTCTCTTTCTTCAAAGAATATCTTGCCGACATCCGCAGCCATTCTGGCTTCCTTGTATGAGCGGCTGACTTCCTTTATCTCGGAGGCGATGCTTCCGTATGCTATCTTGATACCCACTGCGCCTGCCTCGGCAAGTGCATCCCTGAGGCCTGAGGTTGCTTCCTCAATCTCTGCTTCCTGAAGATCGGGTCTTGCAGAGGGCTGCTCAAGCTCCATGACGATGACCACATCCGTCTCATCCACGGCTGTGACAAAATCCCTGGGTCTTGATGCGCAGAAAAGCCTTACGGTCTCAAGTATATTGATATCCTTGGTATTGGATGCTTCGGTCAGTATGACGACTCTGGGGATATCTCCTACGATATGGAGCTTCTTGGCTCTGCTGTAGATATCCACCAGGAGCAGGTTATCAAGGAGGAGATTCTTGAAGAAATTATCCTTGTCAAATCTCTCCCTGTAAGCAACCGACAGGCTCTGGACCTGAAATGCAGCCATTTTGCCGAGTGTGTAGATTCCTTCACCGGATCCGCCCACCGCAAGGACATATTCAAGAGTCTGATCGTCATAGATCTTGAAATACTGATTGCCCTTGATCTCCTGGGAATCCGCAGCGGATGCGGCAAATTCACCTGCATCCCTCACAAGTCCCTTGATCTCTCCGGTTGAGACTACACATCTCCCGTCGGGATCGGTGACCGCAAATTCCACATGTGCAATTGCCTTTAGTCCGTCCAGTGTTGCCTGAAGTATCTGATTAGAAATCATAAATTACCCCGCAAAAATCATTCAAAGCATATAAATCCGATAGGATATTTTCTTTATATCCTGTCTATAATAGCACAAAAATGCACAAGAAAACAATAATTAACTTGTAAAAAATTGGCAAAAAATAACACTTCCGCAATTCGGACAGACCGTACTGCGGAAGTGAAAAAAGGTCATATTCTGTTTTACGGACTCATATCATACGGACACATCGATATTGCCGCCGACGGAAGGATTGACGCTCCTCTCCATTGCAGCGGAATCGATCAGTTCTATAAGTCCTTCTCCGTAAGCCCTGTTATTGTCCAGAGCCTTGGCAAGAACGGCGGTGCTCACATCATTTACCGCCTTTGCGGTACTGAGCGGAACCGTCAGCGAAGCAAGTCCTGCATTCATCATAGCTCCCCGGGGAGAAATACTCATTCCCCTTTAGTAATGCAATTTTATCATGC
>CAMNEB010000048.1 GCA_946536155.1 uncultured Lachnospiraceae bacterium
GGGATGCATTAGTATTGAATTATCAAGGAACTTTGTGCTGTCCTCAAGCGACAGCTTTATTAAGATATCACAGGGCATTTTCAAAGTCAACAAAATTTTTAAATATTTTTTTGAACTTTTTTTGCCCACAAAACCTTGAATAAATGGGCTTTTAACACCACTATATCTTGTTCTGCGATATCACTTTTCCAAATGCTTCTTTAAGGATTAAAAAAGAATCCTCTTAGTTATCAGAGAATTCTTTTCCTTTTTAAAGCTTTGAAAAAGAACGGAGAAGGAGGGATTTGAACCCTCGCGCCGGTTTCCCGACCTACACCCTTAGCAGGGGCGCCTCTTCGGCCTCTTGAGTACTTCTCCTTAAGTCCGAACTGCCTCTACCAATAATATATCATTACCGGTATCTCTCTATATTTGCGTCTAAAGACGCATTAATTATTCTATCCATCAGAGGCGGCTTTGTCAACAGAAACATTAGTATAACTTATCACCCGTCATCATTGCCTATCCTGCGTTCAAATGAAAAGACCGGCCCGGACGTATGACTGTCCTGACCGGCCTTTGATGCGGATCGTTTTATCAATATCTTCCGTAGAATATTCCTGCGATAGGTGAATCCTCGGACAATATGACGGTGTTGTCATCTCCGCTCATACTTGCCTTGAGAGCATCGAGTGCTCTGACATATGAGTAGAAGTCTGCCTTGCTCTCATCTGAATATGCATCTGAAAGGATCCTCATGTACTCTGCTTCGCCCTCTGCAATGATGGCTTCTGCCTTTGCCTGTGCATTGGAGATGGTTATGGCAACTTCCCTGTCGGTGGTGTTCATGATGATCTGCGCCTGAGCCTGTCCTTCTGCGTCATACTGTGCTGCGATATTCTCACGCTCGGAGATCATTCTGGTATATACGGCCTGCTTGTTGTCATCAGGAAGATCGAGCTTCTTGACATCAACGGTAAGGATCTGGATTCCATACTGTGCTTCGATGCTGTTGATGTGGTTCATGATCTCTTCGGTAAGTGAAGTGATCTCAACGACAGCGGTCTCTTCATCAACTGTTATATCCCTTGAAACAACATCGCTGTCATCCGATGTCACGGTGACCGTCATCTTGCCGTCACGGCTTAAAATGACCGCATCCTGTGTCATGTTGGAGATGGTGTTCTTGGTAGCGTTATAGACTATCGTGTCGATACGGTTCTCGGCGTTTGTCACGGAGCCGCTGAGGGTCTGTGCAAACTTGAGAGGATCCGTAACTCTCCAGAGAACATAGCTGTCTACGATCATTGTCTTTTTATCCGATGTGATGACATCGGATGCGGGAAGGTCATAGAGAAGGATCTCATTGGGAACGATATCCACGTTCTCGATGAAGGGGATCTTGAAAGAAATACCCGCATTATTAATGACTCTTTCAACCTTACCGAATCTTCTTACGAGCTTGAACTGATTTTCATAGGTCACGACCATGCATGCCTTCAGAACGATCAGTACAAGTATTATCAGTATCCATACAGCCCATCCCTTGCCTCCGGTCTTTTTGGAGGATTTGGGATTGCCCTTTGAATCAAAACTTTCGAAATCTGCCATTATCTTATCCTCTTTATCAATCTCCCGTTTCAACGGTACCGTTATCTGTCTGTGTTCCGAAGAAGCTCTCCAGCGGAAGCATGGTGGTCATCTCGCCGTCGGAACTCTGGATGACGACCTTAAGTCCGGGAAGGACCTCTTCCATTGCTTCATAGAACATTCTCTGTCTGGTCACTTCAGGGAAATTGATATATTCCTCATAAAGGGAGTTGAATCTGGCAACCTGACCGTTTGCTTCGTTGATCCTCTCCTGCTTTGCCGCTTCAGCTTCCTGGATGATCCTGTCTGCCTCAGCCTCTGCTGCGGGAATCTCCTCGTTTCTGTACTTGTTTGCATTGTTTACGGAAGTCTCCTTGCCCTGCTTAGCGGTTTCGACTTCCTTGAATGCCATGCTGACCTCTTCCGTGGGAGGCTCGGCATCCTGAATGGTGATGTTGACGAGCTGAATTCCGATATCGTACATCTCAAGCTTGTCTATGATCATCTGCTTGATGTTTGACTGGATCTCATTTTTTCCGGTGGTAAGAACGCTGTCGACGGTATAGGAACCGATGGTGGTCCTTATGCAGTTCTGTGCGATGTTCTTAAGTATCTGTACGGGATCCTCAGAAGCATAGAGTGCCTTGACGGGATCCGTGACTCTGTACTCGGCATAGAAATCAACATGGAGGAAATTGTAATCCGATGTGATCATCATTGCCTCTTCACCGGAGCCTGTGGAGTTGTATCCGATGCTGAATCCGTTAATGGTGGTGGATACTTTTTCAACCGTCTGGATGAAAGGTATCTTGAAATGAAGTCCGGGCGTGGTCACTGCCTGGGGCGAACCAAAGGTACATACCACTGCCTGCTCCTCTTCTCTTATGGAGTAAAAAGAACCTCCGACTACTACCAGGACGATCACTGCGAGCACCGCAAATATCGCGATCTTCTTCGCAGTTCCCGGAATTTTTCCGACTTTGTTTTTCACTTGACTGACTCCTCTCTTTTTATTCGATCCTGTACTGTTTCTGTGATTCCTCGTACAGGTCTCTTCCTTCGTGATCGATGACGACGATCACGGGAAAATCCTTTACTTCAAGCTTTCTTACAGCTTCCGTTCCAAGGTCGTCATATGCGATGGTCTCGGAAGATAAGATACGCTTGCTAAGGAGCGCACCGGCTCCTCCCACAGCTGCAAAATACACCGCACCGTTTCTGATGATCGCATCCTTGACCTCGCGGGTCCTCTTGCCCTTTCCGATCATTCCGATAAGTCCGAGATCAAGAAGCTCAGGTGCATACTTATCCATACGGCTGGCGGTAGTAGGCCCCGCACTGCCGATAGGTCTTCCCTCTCTTGCGGGCGACGGTCCCATATAATAGATGGTCTGGCCTTTTATGTCAAAAGGTAATTCCTCTCCGCGCCTCAATGCTTCATACATTCTCTTATGCGCGGCATCCCTTGCCGTATAGATGGTTCCCGTAAGATAAACATAATCTCCGCAGGAAAGTGAAAGTGCATCCTCTTTTGAAAGAGGCATGTTTATTTTTCTGTCCATAATGCCTCCTTAAAGCGTCCTTACGCTGTGACGGTTCACGTGACAGCAGATATTTACGGCAACGGGAAGTCCCGCGATATGCGTGGGATATGTCAGGACATTTACCGCAAGAGCGGTCATCCTTCCGCCCAGACCTCCGGGTCCGATACCTGTTTTGTTGATACGCTCAAGGAGTTCTTCTTCCATTTCCTTAACATAGGGAATATCCGAATGCTCTCCTGCGGGACGGAGAAGTGCTTTTTTGGCCATGATGGCGGCCTTTTCAAAGGTTCCGCCAATGCCGACACCGACGACCATGGGAGGGCAGGCATTGGGACCTGCATCGTTTACCGCCGTGATAACGGCATTTTTAACACCCTCTATTCCTTCGGCGGGCTTGAGCATAAAGATCCTGCTCATATTTTCACTGCCGAAGCCCTTGGGAGCCAGTGTGAGCTTGAAGCCGTCTCCGGGCACGATGTCATAATGTATGACTGCCGGGGTATTGTCTCCGGTATTGACTCTTTCAAGAGGATCGCCGACTACGGATTTCCTTAAGAATCCTTCGGTGTAGCCCTTTCTTACGCCTTCGTTTATGGCATCTTCAAGGGAACCTCCCGTAATGTGGACTTCCTGTCCCATCTCGACAAAAACAACAGCCATGCCCGTATCCTGACAGATGGGGATGGTATCTGCCGCAGCGATCTTAAGGTTTTCTTCCAGCTGGGCAAGGACCTGTTTCCCGAGGGGCGATATCTCGGCTGCTTCCGCCTCAGACAGAGCCTTTTCCATATCGGGAGACAGATAATGATTGGCCTCAATGCTCATCTCGGCAAGGGCCTCAGTAATGCTTTCGGAACTGATCTCTCTCATGATTTTGCAAGTTCTTCCTTTATCTTTGTTAATTCTTCAGCTGAAGGGCTGGTGGGATCCCAGAGGATATTCTGTCCGTCTCCCTCATACCTGGGGATGAGATGAAGATGGAAATGATCCACGGTCTGGCCTGCTGCCCTTCCGTTGTTCTGAACGATGTTAAGCCCGTCCGCTTTTAACGTATCCACTATATGCTTACCCAGCTTTTTTGCAAGCTTCATGGCAGCTGCAGCGGTCTCGTCGGGAAGTTCGAATATATTTGCCGCATGATCTTTGGGAAGGATCAGGGCATGTCCCTTTGTTGCGGGGCCGTTATCAAGGATCACGTTGAAAAGCTCGTCCTCATATATTGAATTGGTGGGAATATCACCGTTTGCGAGCTTACAGAAAATACAATTATCGTCTTTCATAAATACCTCCTGATCACCTTGTGAAAACAAGTACTTTATCAAGTCCGCCCAGGAGTGAGAATTCACCCTGCATTCCGGACATCTTGCCTGTCATGAACGCTCTCTGGAAACTCATCCTTCCGGATATGACATCCTCCATCACAGCCCTGTCCATGCTCATGCGGATATCGTACGAATCTGCTTTTCCGTATCCTACGCTGAGCTTGCCTCCGGATATCTCTATGACAAGGTCGTTCTTTTTCTCCTCGATGGAGCAGACAAATCTTCCGGATACGCCGGGAGAAGGCCTGAACGCTCTTCTGATATCGTCAATGTATTCCTCTTCGCTTCCGGCATCCTCGCTGCTGAGGATATCCTTGAAATGCACGGCAAGCTCCTGGATATCTTCCTTCTGGGTGCGGACATAGTTTTCATCCGAAACATACTTTGAGAGCTGTTCCGCTTCGGGAACGGAGAGCTTCAGCGGATCCGGAGCCCCGACTCTTTCGGTAAGGGCATTCTTGCTGGAGGGGAAGGTCTTCTCTCTCTGATTGACCCCTCTGTAGAGCTTCTCTGCCTGGGTCTCTATCAGAGAGATGTAATCGGGATTGACCTCCAGATCCAGTGCATTGTCTATATATCCCGAAAGTCCCGTAAGGGTCCTGCCGCCCAAGGTCTCCCATGCGTTTGAAAGATCCGAGAGGACCTGTCTTTCCCCGTAGGTCTTGGACATGACTATCGGCATCATATATACCTGGGCGATCCTGGATTTGTCCCCGAACTGCCAGAGCGCATCCAGAAACTCGAGCATATATCCGCCCATGCCGAACCACTCAACCGTGGTGGCAAGGACTATTCCGTCCGCATCCTTTACGGTCTGTGAAAGGGTGGGGATGGTGTTTTTATATTCATAGAGATTGTAAAGGACCACCGAAACGCGGAGTTCCTCAAGAACCTTTTGCATCCTTTCGATGACGGGGCGGGTGGGATCGTCTATCACTCCCCTGCCTCCGTAATAAATGTGAATGACCATACCGCGGCTCCTTTCGTTTTTATCAGGAACTGTAATGTTTATGAGGATTCTTCCGTTTCCTCGGCAAAATAATATACTCCGGGCAGACATCCGGTCCCTTCAAGGCTTACCAGCATCCTGAGCATCCTGTCGTCTATCAGATGATAGCACCCGTTCAGACTGCTCTCCCAGGGCATTGCCTCCGCATAATCCCTTTCATCGCCGCTCAAATGCGACAAAAGACTGTGCCACTCGGGACCTTCGTTTCTCTTCAGTCTTCCGAAATGGAGGCTGACATAATCGGGACCTCCCACGGAATACTTATCTATGAATTCCTTTACCGCCAGCATCTTCTCATCCGCCGTGGGATTGAAGATATCCCGTCCGGTATTATGGACTATCTTCTTCCATGTACGGGTCACGGTAACAGCCTTCTTCTCCGTAACCCTGATAAAAGACTGCTTGCCGAAGGCATCGGTCTTTCTGATATAGGTAAAACCTGCTTCTCCCGTTCCGGATCCGGGTGCTTTGAGAAGTATCGTCTCATTTCCCAGATAGTGGTTCCAGAGGACCTTCCCTATCTTGTCCATGGGGAAGGGATAATCAAGAGAATCCTTTATCGCCCGCATCGGATAACCGAGATCGGCGAGATGCTTTATCCCGTCCCTTCCGGCAAAGCTGTCCTTCATATCCATCAGAGCTTTTTCAAAATGATCGTTATCCGCCGCCAAACAAAGGCCTCCCTGAGCATCACAAAACCCCTGCCGGATCGCGGCAGTTGCATAATACATCAATTTATAAATATAGCATATCTTGTGATTATCAACAAATGCAGGAAAAAGCAGATGACAGGGCGCTAATCCGTTCCCGCTCCGGGCAAAATAATACGCCCGGCGTTTGTCCGGGCGCATACTTATTGTTATGAGAAATATATTACGGATGAAGCGATGCCTATTTCATCCCCTATGCTCAGGATCCGTTTTTCGTAGGGACGCAGTCTCGTTCCGTTTACAAAGGTACCGTTAGTAGAATTTAAGTCTTCGAGGAAATATTCCCCTTCTTTTTGAAACACCCTGGAATGGATACGGCTTATGCCCGGCTCGTCTATCACAAGATCGGATTCATCCGCCTGTTTTCCTATTACGCAGGATTCTTCTCCCAGAACATAAAGAGTCCTCCCTCTTTCATTTTTCAGCCTTCTTCTGTCATCCCCGGACGTCAGATCCACATATACCGTACCCTCTGCGTCTTCGTCCCCAAAACTGTCACTGTAAACGGACTCTTCGGCAACGGTGCTCTCTCTTGTCAGCAATTCTCCGAAATCATATCCTCCCCGGGAATGTCTGTCCTTTTCCTTTATCCTCTTTATAAATGTAACTATGCTGTTTTTCTTTGAATTCAGATTAAGATTTTTTCCTGCGCCTTTGTTAACGGGAGGCTTGAGAAGGACCGGTCTGTCCTCCGTACCCTTAAATCCGTTTCCGATCCTTTCGGCATGGGAATACACTTCGTCCATATCCCTTTTTCGCACGGCAGGTTCGGGGCTTTCGGAAAGATCCTTTGTCTGTTCCGGGGCAGGGGCGGGAGCGGCTTCCGCTTTTTCCTGCACCCCCTGTGAAACGAGAACCGAGATATCGGAGTATACCTTCTCGCGAAGATAAGCCTCTCCACCCGATTTATACTGATCCGCCACGGAATAGACGCACCTTACCAGCTCATCATCCGAAAAATCTATATGACTCACCATAAAATCCATCATATCCTGCATTCCGTTATCATCATCCAGATACGGAACATAAAGATATCCGAAATTCCCGGTCTTCAGATCCTGATATATGTTTGACGGATTCCATATGAGATTTGCGGGATCCAGCAAAAAACGCAGAGCTTCATCATTGATCCTCTTCATTGAAGAGAAAAACGCCGTTACCCACTGCCTGTCCAGAGGCTTTTTTGAATACAGGGTGCTGATGTTCTGCCTGGATGTAATGTCATAATACATATACGCATCGGAATCAATATATCTGATCTCAAACGGAAGAAAGCCCGTTATGCCTCCCCTTTTCATGATGCAGTACTGGTATTTCCTCTCATCCGGAAGGGAAAGCTCCCTGATCCTGACATAATTGTTCTTCAATCCCCTGACATACTCACTGACGATCATCTGTCTGTTCCTGCTCCTTTCATGGCCCTGTGCCGTCTGCCCCCGCATTCTGCTCAGCTGCCTGCTTCGCCGCAAGGACCTTTCTGTATGTTCTGATCACCACGGTCTCCGGTATCACGATCCGGCTTCTCGTAACGGATGCGCTCATATCCCCGCTGATACGAAAAAACGGTATATTATCCGAAAACGCGCTGCTCATCCCTTCGGTGCCGCACTCTATCTTCTCCCCCCGGGATGAAGCCGTAATATCGCCAAAGACCCAGGAGATATATGCGTCCTTATATCTGCCCTGCATTTCGGACACCATGTATTCCGCCATTTCTTCGTGGGTCATATCATGCTGCTGCGAAGCTCTGACCACGACGGCATCCGTATCCATCTCCATGAGCGCTTTATCGTATCTGAAAAACCAAAGCCACAGCACCAGAAGTATCATCACCAGAACGACCGGAAAAATAAGAGCGGCTTCCACGGTAAAATAGCCGCCGTCAGATCCTTTCAGTCTCATATTCCGAATCCTCCCCTTTCAAAAAACTTCATCATCACATATGCCGCCGTCACAAACGGTATATAAGGCATGCGGGTATTCTTATCTGCTCTTCCCACTGCCATAAGGCATACGGATACCGCGGCAAGGATAATGCACGATATGCACATGAGGATCCCTGCGAAGGTACCGCTTTCCGTGACCCCCACGGTCATAAGGACAAGGCCGTCCGCCCGTCCCACCTTATCCGAATAAAATGACAGCATCGTCATCAAAAGCCCCGGCAGGGCCCCCAGCAGAGAGACATAAACGATCCTGATGCTCTCCGATAAAGGCCCGGATATGACAGATCCTGCAGGGGCCGCAACAAAAGCTGCCGGGATGCCGGCATAAAGTAATCCCGACGGTATTTTCCTCTTCCATATATCCAGCACTGACAGATATGTCAGATATAAAAGCAATATGATCTGTACGGCCATCATCCGCCTCCGCATCTTGAACATGGTCTGTGGGAGAGCTCGACCTCCGATAAAGGAACGGGGGTGTAGCTTCTCATCAGCGTGTAACAGTCATCGGTGTAATGGTATCTGTCTCCCTGAGCTCCTATATAGACAAAATCCGGTACATCTCCCGAAGCACAGATCTCACACGGATAGTACCTTCCTCCGCTGCTGTTCCGCTGGTCCGGAATACTTGAGCTCTCAACTCCTCTGATAGAGAGTCTTAAATGGGTGCATGCGGGAGTTGTGTGATAAACCTCACTGTCTTCCGTTATATAAACGATCTTTTCCTGTGAAAGCTCTGCGGAAGTCCCTTCTATCTCATATCCGTTCCACAGATGTCCGTAATATCTTCCGAATATCAGAAAGGGATCGGTGCCTATCGTCCTGACCGGTGTCGTGACCATACAGGACAGCTTTATATCAACTATGTCTCCCGCTCCTCCGATATCGCTCCCGATAAAATTCAGGCTCCCGGATCCGCTTTTTAACGGCGACGAGGACAGATATTCCTCTCCGAGCTCCTCGACCATGCGGTATTTTACATAGGTATATGAAAGAGCCATCCCCTCCGCCATGGTGACTATTTCCGAAGAAGTATCATCGGAGGGATTATCGCCGTCTGATACCGGAGCTGCGGAAACATGCCCCGTACCGCCCAGGTCCTTCACCGGATCCGTAAGAAGACTCCCGTACAGGCACAGTTCATTTCCGGCATTATGAAGCGCATATTTAAGATTCCCCTGCAGCGCTATCATTTCCAGCGCCGAGGAGAGATTAATGAAGAAGAACAGAAAGCAGGGCAGAACAACCGCCGCTTCAAGAGTCATGCTGCCCTGCAGCAGGGATGTCCTCTCTATGCGGGAAAAAAATCGGAGTAAAAGCTGTCGTCCCGGAGAAGGATTTGCTGACACTTTGGAAAAGATGGATTTATCGCACGTTTCTTCATTCTTCCCGCATAAAAAAGACATCTCTGCCCTGTTCCCCTTCAATTAATCCATATCCGGTCCGTAAAAAAGACCGGGATATTTCAGTATTTAAGTTTTCTCTTTATTGTTATCCTGCTTCCGAACGGACTTTCCAAAACCGCGCTGCATTCGATCATCTCCATGCATGCATCCATTCTGAATAAGGAATTGCCCCTGCTCAGTCTTATATCCGCCTCGATCATATCCATTGCCCTCATGGTCAGATCCGCGGTATCTGTCATAAACAGGAATATCCTCAGATAATCCGTATAGGAAAGACCCGTACCGGAATCTCCTCCCCGTCCTGCGGCCCTGCCTTCTATCACGCTCTGCAGGTCGCAGTGCCAGTCGGCTGAGGTCTTCATGAAAGGTATCTTTCCTCCGGAGAGCAGAGTCGAGGTATCATATCTTGCTTCCAGAAGCGCCCATGCAAGAAGGAGCACATGTGTCAGGACCGGTATCATCCACTCGATCATGCATGCGGTACAGATAAGTGTTGCGGCGGATGCGGCCTCCGCCTTTTTTGCGGAATCGGATTCCAGATACAGCATGTCCATCCCCGCACGGATTGCGACTATCTTAAGGGCAACGGAATTAAGGTTTTCGGCATCTGCGCTTTTCCCGGCAATGAGATATTCGATCTGATACCACATGGCATCATCTTCGCAGACGTCCCCGTACCGTCCCATATACCGCATGAGATATTCCCCGAAGAGAGCCTTATCAAGGGCTTCCTCAGCAGGGCCCTTTTCATCCGGTTCATAAAGGATCGTCCCTGTATTTATATTTCCTGCTGCCGCTCTGCCTGATACTATTCCGTTCAGATCCAGCTGCCTTCTCGAAAGATTCTCCACATCATCTGTAAGAAGCCCCAGTATCCCGGTATTTACAGTCTCCGCCACACTCGAAACAGGAGATCTGTACTCCTCGGGTACATCCGTAAGTTCGGGGGCAGCCGGCGGAGGTTCACCGTTTGCCGCAGCTTCACGGCATGCCAGCTCATAATTCCATTCCTCCGAAGCTCTCGTGCTCTCGCGGGATCTTCTCTCGGAATCCGCTGTCTCCCCGACTTCGGACGCCTGCTGCCCCATATCGGCCGCCACATCCATGGAATCCGCGGCTCTTATCTCCGCAGATGTGGCAAGTGCCACAACTTCACCTGCGATCGCAAGTCCGAGATCATCCCTGACCGCATCCACCGCACACTCTCTGAATATCCTGCCGGAATCGTCCGTAAGATATGTTGCGGCAACGACAAGAGCGCTCTCCGGATATGCACCTATCAGATCCCTGTTATCAAGCCACGGCATCGGAACATCCCTTTCGTAATTCTTCTCCATATACTCTTTGAAATGCTCCGATGCCCGGCCGGTCCCCGAAACGGATGAACCGTATGAGGAATCGATCGCAAAGATGTTGTACTGCCTCATAAGTTCCCTGTTGTATTCGGCGAGGAGGCTTCTCATGGCAGTATCCGTAACCAGCTCCGCCTCCATTCTCATGGCACTCCTTCTTGCTCCCTCGATCATGGTAAGGCTGAGAGTGAGGATCACTCCGAGAGTGATCGTCATATACACGGTCAGATAACCGCCGCAGCAATGTCCCTTTATCATACGGAATTAGTCTGGGCTGTGATCTTGTCAAACAGGTTCTCCACTATCGCCGTGATCCTTCCCTTGAAGATGATCACGAGTCCCACCAGGACAACGATTATCAGGATCACCTCAACCGTCCCCATCCCGTCATCTTCCGTGACAAAGTCCCTGAATTTTTTCAATCTCATCATTTGCTCTCCTCCTTATATTTTTATTCCGGTCATAGCCGGTATCATTATCATCACCATCACAACGGCAAGCATCATCATCATTGGAGCAAGCAGCTTTGTCTGGGCTTCCTCTCCCTTTTTCCTGGAATCCAGCACCCTCTCACGCATGGCGATTCCCGCCTCTTCACGGAGCCTTGCGATAAACGCGGGATTTCCCCTTTTTAGATTCCCGCTCAGCATTCCGCACAGTTTTATATATTCGGGCAGTCCCGTTCTCTTTCCGAATCTCTCGTATACATCTGCCTCCCCGAATCCCTGCTTCATCTCATGACATGCATATCTCATCTCTTCGTAGATCTCTTCATCCGTTCCATCAGGCGCATCCTCCGCGATCTTGGAAAATGCGGATCTTACCGTCATTCCCGCACCGACGTATAATGAAAGCTGTCTTAAGATCTTCGGATAGCTCCTTTTCAGATTCTCTTTTTTATCCCTTGCCCTGCGGTCAAGATCGTTAAGTGATGCCATATATATGATCACGGAAACAAACAGGAACAGTCCCAGGATCAGCGAGCTGTTGTCTTCAACCCTGTATTCCCATCTGATATCGCTCCCCTCATACTCTTCGGGAAGCTTCCAGAACTTCTCGCCTCTTTGCCTGATCTGGCTCTCGGATACATCCTCATTGATGCTCTCAGCCATCTGTTCTGCCGGGCTTTTATCCGGCCGTATGATGTGAACCGGTATCTCCGCCGTCCGCTCATAATCCCCGCAGGTATACCTTGCGGTCAGCACCGCATCGCCTTCTCCTCTGCCCGTATCAACTCTTCCTCCGAATGCGCTGACAAGTGAAGAGTCGGAGGATCTCCAGCTGAACCTGAAGGGATACTCCTCATACTTTTCGCAGAGCACAAGATCTGAACTCACATGCATAAGGTCCGGATTATCTCCGCGTATAAGATCCTCTGCCCCCGAAAGGAACGCATCCGAATATGCATCCAGTTCCTCTTCGGACAAAAGCCTTGTTTCAAGTCCGATATCGACTTCGGCTCTTTCGCCCTGTGATATCGCATACAGTTCTATGGTCTGTTTCCTGCCGTTCCATTCATCTCTTTCAAATCCGTCCTCAGGAACCTGTTTTCCCGTAAGCACAGACAGCTTCATGAAAAGAGCGAGCAGACATCCCGCAGAGACAGCGGTCAGAGTCATGCCGATCCTCTTAAGGTAAAAATTCCTGTGCACCTCCTTAAGATCGGATGCGGGATAAAGGTATGCCAGCTTCTTAATGAGCGCTCCGTCGGCTTTTCTGCCGGGTGCGCAGATAAAATGCCTGTATATGATCTCCGAAGTCTTTTCAAACATTCATCACCCCTCCTCCAGTTTTCTAAGTATCCTGTCCCCGAGGTAAAAACCCGCCAGATACACCAGAAGAAGTCCCGTCATCAGCATGGTGCCCGTCAGATTTCCGTAAAGAGAGTCAAAATATCCCGGGCTTGTGATCCCGACGTAGAACAGGATCCCGAAGGGCATGACCTTCATAATCCCAAACTCCGCCTTTCTGCCCGCCAGCGCGGTCCTGATCTCCTCGGAGTTTTCTATCTGTACGGAGATCGTCTCAACGGATGAAGAGATCACCTCCGACATATTTCCTCCGAACCTTTTTGCGATGGCAAACACTCCGGCAAAATCCTCAACCGCTTCGCTCCCGCTCCTTCTTCCCAGATCTCCCAGCATCTCCTCCAGCGTTATGTTTATGACGAGTCCTCTGCGTATCATCTCCATCTCGCGGAATATGGCAGAGTCTCTGCCAAACTCTCTTTCCATATCCTTACCGCTCTGGATAAATGCATTTTCCACGGAATATCCCGCCTTAAGCGCGGTCTGCACGGCCCTTATGGCTTCCATGAACTGTGATTCCAGCTCTCTTTTGTCCTTCCTGATCTTTTCTGCGGATCTTGTACGGAAATACAGATATCCGACAAAAGAAAGCGGGATCACCGCAAAGAGGCTCCTGTAGAAAAAATAGGCAAGGAGCAAAACACTTAAAACGCTCCCCGCAAACGCCCGGGCGGCGGACTTTAGATCCCATTCAGCCGATCGATAATCCCGCACGGAGCAGTTTCTCCCGTCTGAAAAGCTCGCCTGTTTTTTTAAGAGATCCGATAACCTTCCCGTTTTCGAAGCCTTCCTCGCGGAAAGCATAGAGCCCCCGGATCGATATTTCTCCGTTCTCATATCCGCAAACCTCCGATATATCCAATACCTTTCTGGACCTGTCCCTCAGCCTTCCCAGATGTACTATGATCTCAATTCCCGATGCTATCTGCTGTCTTATCGCGGCAAGGGGAAGATCGGCTGCCATAAGTACCATGTTCTCAAGCCTTGAGAGCATATCCTTTGAAGAATTGGCATGGCCCGTTGACATCGAACCGTCGTGTCCTGTATTCGCATCTTGACCACACCTATAACAAGGTGTTTCTTACCTCCTTCACTTATCAAAAATCCATTCATTCCAAGAGAAATCCCTCAGGAACCGCCTCAGTAACTATCTACTGTTACTTAAAGGCTGACTGAGTATCTGCTTTGCCGGAGATTAATGCCTCCATATTCACGCATTAATCCGGCTCCGTGGAAATCGGAGAGGGCGGCATCAGCAGAGCATACTACCCTTCAATGCACGCTATCTGGAATGACGATACCAGTATAAAAAATGGTAGTTTGATCCAGCTCATTCAGAGAATGGATCCGGACAGAGGAGTGACCAAGACCATCCAAGCCTCTACCCGAAAGCGGTTAAAGAGCAGGTGAAGACCGTTGCCTAACCCGTACTCATTCGTACGGTACATTGGTTAAAAGTACCCTGTGGGGGCAAATCCGTTCTTGTCTATGGTATTGCGGCAAGAGGGAGCATACAGAGAGTCGAAAGGCTCACCATGTGGAAGTCAGGCGGTGAGGCGCATGGAGAAAGTATGTTGGAGATTCTATCCAAAGTCAGATGGTCGGAATACGGATACCTGTGACCGATATACGGTCAATCCCATTCTTGCGTAGACTCTCATCTGTTTTTCAACAGGGAGAGTCTGCCCAAAAGCCGTTTCCTGCTCCCTCAACCGGTCAATCACCCAAGCCCGACCTCGAAGCGAGGACCGAAGCGATTTACATAGACTGCAACATAAGATGATAAGGAGGTATCACAATGGATGAACTGAACATGAACACAGCTGTTACAGAGGATGTTGCAGAGAGTACAAATTCTCTCTCAACTCCGAGAATGACCAAAGAGGAGGTACAGGAGAAGTCGGATGAAGAACTGCTTCAAATGATCCAGAAGGCACCCGGTCATACTGGAAAAGA
>CAMNEB010000049.1 GCA_946536155.1 uncultured Lachnospiraceae bacterium
TCGTGATCTTCGTGGTCGTGGTGATGATCGTGCATGTGCTCATCTTCCTCGACACCGTCCGCGGTCACGGAGATATGAGTTCCGGTGACGCCGCACTTGACCGACTTCTCACAGGAATACACGACACCGGGTATTCCAAGTGAATTCAGTCTGTTCATAAATCCTTCCCTGTCGGGAACAAGCTCCAGGAGAGCCGCGGTAAGCATATCTCCCGCAGCACCCATTCCGCAGTCAAGATAAAGAGTCTTCATCTTTTAACCTCCATATGGTTTATCATCCCGGCAAGATATCCGGCGCCGAATCCGTTATCTATGTTCACTACCGAAACTCCGCTGGCGCATGAATTCAGCATTGATAAAAGAGCCGACAATCCACCGAAGGATGCACCGTATCCGACGCTTGTGGGAACAGCGATAACGGGGCAGTCGGCAAGCCCTCCGACAACGGTTGCAAGAGCACCTTCCATTCCCGCAATGGCGATGATCACGGACGCATTCATGATCTCATCCATATGGGACAGAAGGCGGTGGATCCCGGCAACACCGACATCATACAAACGCACCACACCGTTGCCGAAACACTCTGCGGTGAGAGCAGCCTCTTCGGCAACGGGAACATCACTCGTCCCGCCGGTGGCAACGACTATATTTCCTATGCCTGTCGGTTCGGGGATATCCCCGACAATTCCGATTCTTCCCTCCGGATGATATCTGAATAAAGGAATGCCGGACAGAACCTTTGATGACTCTTCGGACAGACGGGTAATGAGTATCCTCTCCTGCCCGGTTTCAAGCATCTTTTTAACTATTCCCTCTATCTGGGCCGGGCTTTTTCCCGCACCGTAGATCACCTCGGGATAACCCTGACGGATGGCCCTGTGATTGTCTATCTTGGCATATCCGATATCTTCAAAGGGAGACATTTTTAATTTGAGCAGTGCATCATCGACGGAAAGCTTTCCGTCCCTTACTCCCTCAAGAAGAATTTTAATGTCAGTATTCATAGGTACTCTCCAATATCGCTTAAAAATCTTTCGAACTGTTAAAGAAAAGCGGTCCTTACGATGAAGAACCGCTATTATATCAGGTCGTTATTTCTTTTTTGGTGAGAGCCTTTTTGACGACTCCCTTGGGATCCTTGATAAGAAGTGCCACAACCCAGATCACCATGCCGAGTGCCACCACCGATAATCCGAGGAAAGTATCGTTAAGCATATCGGCAGCTTCGGGAGTGAAGTATTCGGCACCGAGCTCCGCATATTCAAAAACCGCATCCACGAACCACATTATTGAAGAGCCCCAGTATAACCAGCACAGAACACCCACCATCATTTCGTTTTTGGGAGCATTCTTATACCAGATGACTGTACATATGACTGCCGCAAAAACAGATATTAGTAATGTCATTAAGCAGTTTCCTCCTTATCTGCAGAAGCTTCGCTCTCAGCTCTCTTCTCCATAGCGGAGCATACAGCCAGCATTCCTACCCATACAGCGGTGATAAGAAGCGCCATGGTAACACCTACGGTTGACATCTCATGAAGCATTTCAGCCGTATCCGCCGGATCGCTCGCAGCGGTCAGGAACGGGAACCAGGGAACGATCTCACCGTGCCATACATGCTCATAGATCAGAAGGACCGCACCGCCCCAGAGCATATTTGTAAGCCATTTAAGCTTTTTTGAGAAAGGGATCTTTACAGAATGGCCGGCATCAGAACTTCCGGCGGTACTTTTCACCTCTCCGTGATCTTTTTCTTTCTTTTCGATTACCTTAGCTGCGATGGTCGTAACCAGTGCTTCAGCTGCGGGAACAAGTACACATGCCATTGTGCTTTCCTCCTTCTCAAAATAGCCGTAAAATTTTGATCGACAAAAAAATTATATGCGTCTTCTGTTTTTATCGTCAAGAAAAACGGTTGATTTTTCCCGTCAGATTATTGATCTATTCTGCTCTGTGATCCTTCAGAACAGATCCAGTGAGCTGTCCAGGTAGATCTCCTCACGCACCTTTAGCCTGTGCTCCGGCTTTGTCATATAGTAAAGCAGGAATTCAAACACCACGGCACTTCCGAGGCTCCTGCCCTCAATCTTAAACTGTGAAAAACCGGCAGGCATATATATCCTCTGAATATCCTCCGTCCCTATAAAACCCGGGTTTTTCATTGCCAGAGAAAACCTGTATCCTCTTCCGTCTGCGGAATTTACGCATACATGGTCCCTGCAGTCCTCCCCGAGGCTTTTTCTGCTCACATTCTCATAGCACTTCCTGCGCTCCGTGCAGTCAAAGCTGCAGCACTCGTTGCATAGAAATTCCACCTTTCCCCTGAGAGATGGGGGCACAATGTCTGACTCGGGGATCATCCTGTTAAGCCTGAAATCGGGCACCGCATACTCAAACTCATCACGTGAAAGCTCGGATATGAATAAGACGGGATCCGTGATCACTTTTGTGGTGGAGGAGACAAAATAAAATCCGGGGTAACGTGCTCTTATATATTCAAGAAGAATATCCGAAGCAATTATGATGCCGTTCCGTACGCTTCCGTTTCTTTCAAACATCTCGCAGAGTCTGTTGCATTTTCTGTCAGAGAGATGTTCTTCTCCTAAAAGAAGGTTACTGAAGGTAAGACGTGCAGGGACAGAGTATTCCTTCATAAGGTCTGAAACCTCCGAAGGATCCGCATCTCCGAAGCCGACGCGCCCTCCGCCCCACAGGCAGTCGGCAGGCGCTCCGTAGATCGAACCTATCTCACACCAGTCGTAAAAATATTCCCTGTGCTTTCTGAAAAGCGGCAGGAATACCTTATAGAACTCATAGAATTCGAAAAGTCCCGGAAGATGATAATATGTTTTTTTCGTATCATCCATATGCATGCCTCTCCGGGATCATCCCTTTTTCACATGACTCATCAGCCATACAAAAGCCTTTGCGGTCCTTATGTCCGTATCCTTAAAGTGATTGCCTTCATTCCATTCAAGAACGCAGGATATCCCACTCTCATTAAGGATTGAATATGCATCGCGGATCTTCTGTCCGACTGATGCCATTACGGGATTGCGTGTCTTCTCTTCCCTGTCACCGAGGCTAAGGTATACTGCCCCGCAGCGGATCTTTTCGTTCCTCATAAGATCAGTAAATCCGGGGAACCAGACAGAGGGTGATGCAGCCGCCACTCCGCTGAATATATCTGTCTTATGCGCGGCCCAAAGAGCAAACAGTCCGGCAAGAGAATATCCGCCGACAAGATATGTCTTACTTTCATCCGTGCAGTATCCCAGAATCTCATCAAGCGTATGCTCCGCGCCGCCTCCGAAAGATTCATTTCCGAATACCGCAGGTGCTTCCCAGGGCGAAAGATCCCTGTTCCAGTCTTCTATCTTAAAAGCGGTAAGACTGAAAGGGATACCGGTATTTTTTTCTATATATCCGGTCACTCTTCCGATACTGTCCGCATCTGCATCCCCGCAGGGAAAGATCAAAGCAGTATCCGACATGCGGTCTCCGAATTCATATTTTTCCATCAGCTGTCCTTCCGTAAAGCGTCTCTGCTCCCGAACTGTCTTCTGTTCATAACGATACCCATGATCAGAAATACGAAAAAGAACAAAAGGTAAAAACCGAAAACAGAAAGGCCTGTGAACTGAACGATGAAACCGAACAGCAGCGGGGTGATGACTATCGACAGATTCGCAAATGCCATCTGAGTTCCGATGAGTGCCGCCGAGACCTCCTCTCCGAACTGCTTCGGAGTCAGGTAATTAAGGTTGGGGAACATGGGTCCGTTGCCGAGTCCGATGAGGAACAGTGTCACCATCGCAACTATCGCATTATCCGAAAGGACCAAAAGAATGAGCGCGATCCCGAGTATCGCCGCACCGATGGACATGATGGTACGGCTGTGAAGCTTTCTTGCAAGAACACCGGATAAAAATCTCCCGAGAGTCATTCCGAGATAATAGAATGTGACGGTCCTTGCGGCAAGTTCTGCGGATGCCCCTCTGTTTTCAACAAGGAACGTACTGCTCCATGCACCGACGGTAAGTTCTATCGCGCAGGTGCAGACAAACAGGAGCCACATGGTCTTAACACCCTTTATACGCGATGCTTCGATAACGGACAGACTCTTTATGTCAGATTCGGATACTTCATCATTCCTACCGGCCTTCTTCCACAGAGGAAGCGAGGCAAAGACGACTGCAGCAATGGCGAACTGTATGACGGATGCGGCTCCGTAGCCCGTTCTCCAGTTTGCGCCGTTTTTGAAAACAAGGGACAGGATAAAAGGACTGGTCGTGACACCGACTCCGTAGAAGCAGTGAAGAAAGCTCATCTGCGACGCGTTGTAATGTGATGCCACATAATTGTTCAGTCCGGTATCTATCGATCCCGCGCCGAGTCCCAGAGGAACGGCAAGAAGGAGCAGCACGATAAATGAACCCGAATGAGCAAATCCAAAAAGTGACAGTGCTGTCACAAGTGTACAGATGGCGGTAAGCTTCGCCGTTCCGAATCTTTTTATGAGACGAGAACTCAAAAGACTCGAAACCGTGGTGCCGACAAAAGTGATCGCCGTGATGACTCCACCGAGTGATACGGGAAGTCCGAACTCGGTATAGATAACGGGCCAGGCGGTACCGAAAAGAGAATCGGGTATTCCCAGTCCTATGAATGCGATATAAATGACAAGAAGCAATAATGTGACCAACTTATGAAACCTTCCTTTACAGACTGTCAAAAAGCATTTCAGAATAATTATAGTCAACGAATTTAGTAATTGCCGTATCGCGGGCTGAAAATGTATCATCTAAGCCATTTGCAGTCCGCGAAAGTGCAATTAATTAATTCGTGCACTATAACGCAGGACCCGTTATCACAAAAGACGCTTTCCTTTACAGGAAAGCGTCTCTCATCCGACATTTGCCTGTCGATCATTTTACAAATTTCCATTCGGCTATCTGTGCCTTGCCGCCTGAGATCACAACATAAAAATCCTTAACTCCGGTAAGCTTTGACGAAAGATCCGCTTTAAACTCTTTAAGATCATCCGTAAGATCTGCGCTGCAGCTTCCGAGAACTTCTGACTGAAGATCATCTGCCATCACGAACACATCAAGCTTTCCGCTTCCCTTTGCGGTGAATGTAAATGCAGAAGCTCCGTCACTTCCAAAGTCTGCACCGTAAACCGCAAACCATCCGGTTCCGTCTCCGGATTCAAGATACATCTCTCCTCTGCCGGTCTTGTCCTTTATAACGGGAGCCGTAGAAAGTCCCGCCATATTGGCGAAGGTTGCTGCGGGTGATACAGCATAGGGATCGAAGCATCCGACCTGTGCAATACCCTTTCTGGTTCCGGTGGAATGGGTGGGTGCTCCCTTTTCATCAAACTTTATCTCATCCACATTCGTGCTTCTGTATCCGCCGTCAAGATCCATGTACTCTTCGAGGATGCGGCTGTGATATGCGATATAGTACTTTCCGTTAAACTCAAAGATGCAGTGATGATTGTTGCCGCCTCTTCCGAAGAAGTGCTCGGGATTCTTGAGTACGGGAGAGCTTAATGTAAAAGGTCCGTCCGGCTTGTCAGAAACAAGTGTGACTATCTCACCGTTACCAAAGCCGTACTTCTCTTCTCCCTCTTTTGTGACATTGAAATTGGAGCAGTATGAATAATAGTATTTTCCGTTTATCTTGTTGATACCGGAATCCTCAAACAGATAAGGAACATCCCCCATGGGCATGGGATCGGTCGCAAGGCTGATCATATCATCACCGAGCTTTACGACTCTTGCGGTGCCGGGATTTGATGCCATATCCTCCGAAGGGATACCGCCGCCGACATAGAGCCATCCGGTTCCGTCATCATCGATGAGCACCGCGGGATCAAAGAGCCATGTAACCTCCGCGCAGTTGGGTGTGTTCCTTGAAATGAGGGGCCCGCCAATGGGATCGGTAAAAGGTCCCGTGGGTGAATCTGCGGTAAGGACCGCAATTCCGTTTCCGCTGTTTGCAAAATAGAGGAAGAATTTATCCTTGCCGTCTATGTTCTTCCATGCTGCTGCGGGAGCCCATGAATTTCCTCCCCATGTTGCAAGTCCGTTAACGCCTGCCGCAAGAACCTCACCGTGATCGGTCCAGTTTACAAGATCTGCGGATGATGCAACGCTTATGGTGTTGATGTCTCCGTAGGTATTGGTCTTTACCTTTCCGGATTCATCAAAGGCAGGAGTATCGCCTGTCATATACATATATACTCTTCCCTTGTAGACCATTGCATAAGGATCCGCACCGTAGCGCTGGACCATTATGGGATTGTGATCTCCTGCAGGTTTGACTGCCTTTGCTAATGCACTTTTGTTGATTTCCATTATTTATACCCCCGTAAAATAATTTTTTACATATATACGGGAATCCGAAGATTCCCGTATCTTATCAGAATCTGAACGTCTCATCGGGTCCGAGATATGATCTGCAGGGATCATTATTTGCTTCAAAGAGAACAAGCTTCTCAAGAACAAAGTTCGGATCAAGGGCAAAGATATTTATATCGTTTACGCCCTCGCTGAGCTTTATGTTCACCTCGACCTCTCTCCTGTTGTCCCTGACACCCAGTGACCAGTATGGATTTCCGTCAACAACGGCAAATGCGGGATTGATCGCATTGACCTTCTTCATCTTTCCGTCACCGACGCCTACACCGAAGAATATCTCATTGTCCCTTGAGTAGGGATTGCTGGGATTTACATGGAGCTGAAGAGTGTATTCTCCGCTGCGGGGAACTCTTACTCTGTAGGTCAGCTTCGGTACATCCTTATCACTTCTTCCGAAGATGATATCCTGAGGATATGCCTTTACCGCATCCATTCCGCGGCTGTAATCCTCAATGACTTTGAATCCTCCCTTTGAGGAATCGGTCTTTGATGTGAAATCCTTAGCTGCAATCGAGATATAGTCTCTGTACTCATTCTCGCCGGGCATTGTCCTCTTGTGGAGCGGAGCATTTATCACCTTCTCGTTCATATCAACAGCTTTTCCGCACCAGTAGAAGGTTCCGTCAGCTTTTCTGCCTGCGCCGATATCAGACATGGTATTTATGGGAAGCTTGATTATGACATTGCCGTCGGAACAGTGTATGCATATCTCGGGAACGCTCTTTTTGCTCCTGTAATTCTTCCTGTCGAGTCTTACCTTAAGGGTCTTAAGGGTATAGGGCTTAACAACACCCTTTTCCTCAGAGACGCTGAGGAATGCATTGGGATTCTCAACAGTAAAGTTTGCATTCGGAGCACCGCCTGTACTGAGCAGCAGTTCAACCTCATCCTTTGAAGGATCCAGAAGATCGTCCGCAACAAGAACACGTCCTGTCCAGAACTTGCCTTCTGTATGAGCATTTCTTCCCTTTACTGAGACAATAAGCCTCTCTTTATTTCCGGGCTCAAATGTATGTACAACGGGATACTGACATTCCTCTTCGCACCAGTCCTTGAAACCGATGTGCTCGGAAAGTCCCATTCCGTACCACATTCCGCCTTCAATGGTATGGAGCTGTTTTACAATCTCTCTGTCATATGCTATGCACTCGTTAACCTGTTTTCCGAGAGTCATCGCATAGGTGCTTCCCATAGCGGCAAAGCCCTGATTGAGAGTCGTAAGGAGCCACATCCTCTGAACATTGAGATTGGCTGTAAGAGGAAGCCATATCAGTTCATAAAATGCATATTTTGTATTTCCGCTGAGCTTCTTATAAAGTTTGTCGGCATCACTCATGAGCTTTTCGACCTGAGCAAGCTTATCGAATGTCTCATTGTATGCAAAAGGAGCATAGACATCCGAATTCATCGCCTCAGTCCTTCTTGCCGATGTGATCCTTGTATATCCCTCAAGGAGTTCTGTGCACTTCTTAAGGTCTCCGGCCGAGATCTTATCCTTAAAGCATCTCTCTGCCATGAGCTTTGTATACTCTTTGGCACTTCCAAAATTACCTGTTCCCCAGCGGTCGAAATCATAAGCAAGCTCAAGGAAATATGACAGAGGATATTCATTGCTGAAGATATCTCCGACATTTACGATCCAGAGATCCCTGATCCCGAAATCATATGCGGTGGTCATCTGCTCCCAGACCTTTGTAAGGTGGGTGGTATTGAACCACTCGAAGGAAGTGGGAAGTCCGTGATAATCGAAGTGGTAATACATTCCGTATCCGCCCTTGTGATCTCTCATCTTCGGGGTGGGAACGGTCCTGAGATTTCCGAAATTGTCATCACAGAGCATCAGGGTAACGCCCTCAAGCTCCGGATCACCCATAAGTCCTTCGGTCTTGTCGTCACCGTAAAAATACGGTTCAACCTCTTTGTAGAGAGCGAGCATTCTGGGAACCTTGTCCAGGTCCTCATTCACATACTTGCGGATAAGTCCGTTCTGGGTCTTTAAGACATTTCTGAGAAGATCGATATTGTCCTTAAGGGTAGCTTCCTTGCCCATGATGGCTGTATCTGCCTCACCGCGCATTCCGACGGTGATGACATTCTCAAACTTTCCGCTCCTCTTAAGTCCGTCCTCCCAGAATCTGGTGATACCCTTTTCATTGGTTATGAAGTTCCAGGCATCTCCGTAGATCGATCCCTTGCCTCTGAGATACTTGTACTCTTCTCCCTGTCTGAGGCAGGGCTCATGATGGCTCATGCCCATGACGACACCGAGTTCATCGGCGAGTATCGCATTATCGAGGCCGGGTCCGTCATTGGGAAATATCGCAGACCACATTGCGGGCCACATATAGTTGCCTTTAAGTCTGAGGAGAAGCTCAAATACATGCTCATAGACTTTGGCGTTAAAGCCGCCGAATCTCTTGTTGCAGTAGTTGCCGAAAGCGGGCCACTCGTCGTTAATGAAGAACCCTCTGAATCTTACGGAAGGTTCCTTTGAGATATAGAGATATTTTCCGGAAAGTCTGAATTCTTTTTTCCTGACGGGCTGAATATCAAGCCAGTCGATAAAAGGCGATACACCGAGCATCTCGGAAAGCTTGAACATTCCGTAGATGGTTCCTCTCTTATCGCTTCCGGTTATGACAAGAGCGTCATTTTTTACTTCGATCCTGTAAACCTCGCGCTTGCCTTCTATTTTTGATACATCGATTCCGAGATCCGAAATGAGTTTGTCCCCGACGGTACCGACATATACAGGGCTCTTAAATTCCCCTCCTTCGGACAGTCCGGGTGCGGTCCCGAATACCGCCTTGAGGTCACCCGCAAGCTTTGCTGCGATCTTCTTGACGCCGCTCAAAGCGTTCGCATCATAGACAATGGTATTGGCTCCTTTTTTGATCTGGGCAGACGAAATAATGTAATCCATAAGCATTATCCTTTCCGATTATCGGCCGGATTAAAAATATGTTTTCCGGCTGTAAACTGACATTTTCAGTATACAACAAAAAACCCTGCGTTAGTATCCTTAACATAAATAAAGGAGCGGTTTAAGGCAGATGACCTTACCGCTCCGTTTTTTCAGATCTTCATGTCTCCGGGCTTGACCCACCCGATCTTTTCAAGGAAATGATTGATGACCAGAGAAAGGATCGCGGGAAGGACCAGACATATCAGAATAAGTCCGAGCCAGTCAAAACCGGTTATGGCAGCCTTTGCTCCGGATGCGACATCATTAACCCATCCGGTATATACCCCGAGGGGTCCGACAAATCCGCAGGTGCCCATTCCGGATGAAATGGGAGCACCGTTCATCTCCATCTTAAAGACGCATGTGGCGATGGGGCCGGTGATTGCAGAGGCGAGGGTCGGTGCGATCCAGATCCTGGGATTTTTGACTATATTGCCCATCTGGAGCATGGAAGTTCCGATACCCTGTGAAACAAGTCCTCCCACTTTATTTTCCCTGTAAGAGATGACCGCAAATCCGATCATCTGTGCGCAGCATCCCGCAACCGCAGCTCCGCCGGCTTTACCTGTAAGAAGGAGTGCCGCACATATGGCAGCTGAGGAGATGGGAAGTGTCAGCGCCATACCGACGATCACAGATACCAGTATGCCCATGAGGAAGGGCTGAAGATCGGTCGCCCACATGATGAGATTTCCTATGGACATAGCCGCTTTTCCGATGGGAGGTGCGATCAGCCAGGAAAAAAACACTCCGATGCCGATGGTGACAAGGGGCGTAACAAGGATATCGATCTTGGTCTCCTTGGATACAGCCTTGCCGAATTCGGATGCGATGATCGCAATGAACAGTACCGCAAGAGGTCCGCCGGCTCCGCCCAGAGCGTTTGCCGCAAATCCTACGGTGATCATCGAAAACAGTACGAGGGGCGGACATTTCAGCGCGTAAGCTATCGCTACAGCCATCGCAGGTCCGCTCATGGCCGAAGCCATACCGCCGACGGTATAATCGATCCCGCCTACGGTGGCAACCGGCTGCATCAGAAATCCGATGTGAAACTGTGTACCTATGGTATTGATGATGGTGCCGATGAGAAGGGAACAGAAAAGACCCTGTGCCATGGCTCCGAGTGCATCAATGCCATACCTCTTCAGCGATATCTGTATGTCTTTTTTCTTTAAAAAATCTTTCATGACTTATACTCTCTTAAATACGGGGATGGATTCGATCGGAGCCTGTGCGGTTATAGTGCATCCTCCGTCGTATACCCTGTGATCACGTATATCTTCCCACTTTCCTGCGGGGAGATAAACTTCTCTTTCCTTCATACCCTGATACATTACGGGCGCAACGAGATAATCATCGCCGAACATGTACTGATCGTCAAGATCCCAGCACTTTGCATCCTCAGGGAAAACATAGAACATGGTCCTCATGAGAGGCGAGCCGTTCTCGGATGCTTCGTCATAGATGGACTTGATGTAATCCTTGAGTTCCCATCTGAGCCTCAGGTTATCGGTGAGGATCTTCTGGACTTCCTCGCCGTAGCTCCAGATCTCATTTGCGTGTCCGGTATGAAGATATCCGCTTCCCCAGTCCTTGTGATCGAGGGGTTCGATATCAAGGGGTCCTCTCTCGCCGTGAAGTCTGAGTATGGGAGTGAAAACTGCCCACTCATACCATCTGACCAGAAGCTCCTTGAAATAGTCGGTGTTGACATCGCTGTTCATGAAGCCGCCGATGTCGGTGGTCCACCAAGGGATTCCTGCGAGACCGATATCAAGTCCTCCGCGTACGGAATTCCTGAAGGCTTCAAATGTCGAATAGATATCTCCGCTCCAGAGAAGGGTTCCGTACTTCTGCGATCCTGCCCAGCCGCAGCGGAGCAGATTGACGACCTTCTTGTCCGGGTTGTCTTCCTTCTCACCGTCAAAGAATCCCTGTGCATAGCATCTGGGATAGATACAGCTGACCTCAGCACCGGGTCCGAGGTAGTAACGGTAATTGTCAAAATCGTAGGAAGCAAGATCGGGCTCGGCATTATCAAGCCAGAACATATCTATGCCGTAATCGTAGTAATTCTTTTTGCAGAGCTCCCATACATACTTTCTTGCCTCGGGATTGGTCGCATCGTAAACGACGCAGTCTCCCTGGTAATCATACGTCTCATTGGAGCCTTTTTCGGTCCTCATGAGAAGACCCTTGTCCCACATATCATAGAAGTTCTCGCTCTTCTTGTCCACCGAAGGCCATACGGAGACCATGACCTTGATGCCGTAGGAGTGAAGCTCATCGACCATTGCCTTGGGATCCGGCCAGTATTCTTTGTCGAATTTCCAGTCTCCCTGAAGTGTCCAGTGGAAGAAATCGATGACGATAACATCTATCTTGATACCGAGCTCCTGATATTTTCTTGCAACAGCAAGAACCTCTTCCTGGGTCCTGTATCTGAGCTTGCACTGCCAGAGTCCGAGGAGTTCTTCGGGCATCTCGGGGGCTCTTCCGACGACCTCGGTATAGTTTCTGATGATGGCTGCGGGTGAATCATCCGTTGTGAGCCAGAGATCGAATTCCCTGGCAGCATCGGCGACCCACTCGGTCATGTTCTTTCCGAAGGTTACGTTTCCGACGGCGGGAGTATTCCAGAGCAGACCATAGCCCTTGCTTGAAAGCTCGAAGGGTATGGAGGTCTGTGCATTTCTCTGGGCAAGCTCAAGGGTGGTTCCCTTAAGTTCGATATAGGGGTTCTGATAAACTCCCATTCCGTAGATCTTCTCACCGTCAATGGGCTCGAAGCGGAGGGTAAGTTTGAAATCGCCGTTGAGATGGGGCTTGTACTCTCTTCCCACTCTCTTAAAGCAGCTTACCGCATTGTTCTCAGTTCCGCCGTAATTGCTGAAATATTCCTTCATGAGGAACTCGCCGTTCTTATAATATGTGACGATACCCTCGCTGCTGACGGATGCCTTTGTTGCACCGTTTGTTATGGATGCTCTCTCCTCCGTGATCTCGATAACGGCACTCGTCTCGCTTTCGGGAAGCGAATCCTGAGGACAGAGTGCCCAGAGATTTCCTGTGAATTCATTGTTCCTGGTAGCCCTGATACGGAGAGCATTCTTTCCCCAGCTCTCTATACGGAGAATCTCTCCGCGCTTTTTAAAAATAAGTGCGTTTTTTTCCTGATAAAACATTGAATACCCTCCATGTGAATTTATGTTGTGCCACCCTGCATTTTCCGTAATACCGGCTGCAGGTCCGGTCATGTGCCGATCTCCTATGCGGGTTCTATCCTGAAGACAACGGGCATATCATCATCCGGTCTGTATGTGCATTCGATCTCGAGTCCGCTTTCGGTATGCTTAAATGCAGCTTCCGATCCGTCTCCCAAAACCGTCACCTTAGAGATGATGCCCTTATAGGACATGCTTCCGTCCTCTCCGTTCTTCGCAAGACTCTTTATCACATACCTTCCGTCAGGCGAAGGTTCCATAGCGGCGGCGTAGATATTGCCGCCCCGCACGGTGAATCTGAAATCCGATGATGTGTACTTAAGATCTTCATCATCCTTGAAACCGCCTTCGGAGCGGTTTGTTTTGCCTTCTCCGAATACCTTGTAAGGCCTGCTCTCATAGATCATCTCACCGTTATATGACAGCCAGTTTCCTATTCCGAGGAGTACTTCTCTTTCCTCATCACATATGCTTCCGTCAGCCTTCGGTCCCACATTGAGGAGCAGGTTTCCGTTCTTTGATACTATATCTATCAGTTCGTGAACGATCTCTTTTGCGCTCTTATATGATGCATCCTTTACATATCCCCATGAGGATCTGCAGATGGGCGTATCGGACTCCCATACGTAAGATGCAGCTTCGGCAAGTCCGCCTCTCTCTATGTCTCTTACGGAAGTACCGGGAGCAAAAGCATCGTTCTTGGATACGATGATGCCTTCCATCCCCTTCTCTGCCATCCTGCCGTAATAATATGCAGCGGCTTTTTTCAGATAAGGCTTGAGAGCTTCGTGTCCGATCCACCAGTCAAAATAGATGACCTCGGGATAAAATCTGTCGACGATCTCACATACCCTGGACAGCCAGTCCTGCATGAACTCTTCGCTCGGCGCAGGCTGTGAGGAAAAATCATGAACATCCGCAGGCTCGGGATTTGAGGGCCAGTACAGGTCGCCTCTTCTGAATTCTCCCTTTATGTCACTGTCAAAGCCTCGTCCGTTACCCAGAAACCACCAGTGCTCGATACGGTGTGAGGAGACTCCGAAACGAAGTCTGTTCGCTTTTGCAGCTTCCTTAAGCTCTGCGATGATATCTCTCTTCGGTCCCTTTTCAAAAGCGTTCCAGTGGGAAGCACTGCTCTTATACATCTGGAATCCGTCGTGGTGCTCCGCTACGGGTATCACATACTCCGCTCCGGCCTCTCTGAAAAGCTTCATCCACTCATAGGGATCGAACCTGTCCGGTCTGAAACGGTCCACATAATCCGCGTATCCGCTCTCTTTGTGGGGACCGTATTTTTCAATATGATGTCTGTACTCTGCGGTCCCTTCGATGTACATGTTCCTCGGATACCATTCGTTGGCAAACTCCTCGGAAGTGAAGACTCCCCAGTGTACGAATATTCCAAACTTGGCATCCGCAAACCACCCGGGACACGAGACTCCGGAAAGGGAATTCCAGTCATCACTGTAGGGACCTTCTTTGATGGCCGAATCGATCCTGTTCATATCTTCCTCAAGATCAATGAGGTCATCATATCTCTCAGCAGGTACGGTCAGTACCGGGCTGAAAACACCGGCATTAAGTGTTACATTTGAATCATCCGAT
>CAMNEB010000050.1 GCA_946536155.1 uncultured Lachnospiraceae bacterium
GGAGCCCCCATGACAGCAGCAGCTATCAGGTTTCTCTCAGGAGTCCTCCATTCGCCCTTTATGGCCTTCTTCTTGTCAAGGCCATAGATTCCGAAGACCGCCAGATTTACCAGCGCATATGCGATTATGAAGCTCCAGATGCCGTGTATCATGATATCTCTCCGCTATTGAGCATCCTACTAAAGGACCGGTTCACATTCAAAACAAGCGGTGATCAGTCATCATATCCGTTGGGATTGTTCTTCTGCCATCTCCAGGAATCTTCGCACATCTCCCTGATGCCGTACTGCGCCTTCCATCCAAGCTCTTTGCCTGCAAGGGATGCATCTGCGTAGCAGGCTGCGATATCTCCGGGTCTTCTTGCTTTGATGGAATAAGGGATCTTTACCCCTGTTGCTTCCTCGAAGTTTTTGACGATGTCGAGAACGCTGTATCCCTGGCCGGTTCCGAGATTGTAGATCTTGAGTCCGCAGTTTTCTTCTATCTTGTCAAGGGCCTTAACATGTCCGATGGCAAGGTCCACAACATGGATATAATCTCTCACGCCGGTTCCGTCATGGGTATCATAATCATTTCCGAAGACGCCGAGCTCTTTAAGCTTGCCGACTGCAACCTGTGTGATATAGGGCATAAGGTTGTTGGGAATGCCGTTGGGGTTCTCGCCGATGGTACCGGACTTGTGAGCTCCGATGGGATTGAAGTATCTGAGGAGGATCACGTTCCACTCATTATCCGCTTTCTGGATATCGGAAAGGATCTGCTCAAGCATGGACTTGGTCCAGCCGTAAGGGTTGGTGCACTGTCCCTTGGGGCACTCCTCGGTGATGGGAACAAATGCGGGATTTCCGTAAACAGTCGCACTTGATGAGAAGATGATGTTCTTGCATCCGTGCTTTCTCATCACATCAACGAGTGTAAGGGTTCCCGTGATGTTATTGTCATAGTATTCCCAGGGCTTTGCAACGGACTCGCCTACTGCCTTAAGTCCCGCAAAATGGATCACGGCACCGATATCTTCTTTTGAAAAAATATCCTCAAGCGCCTGTCTGTCCCTGATGTCAGCCTTGTAAAAAACAGGCTTCTTACCGGTGATGGCCTCGATCCTTCCGATGACCTTCTCATTTGCATTTGAGAGGTTATCAAGTATGACGACCTCTTTTCCGGCATTCTGAAGTTCTACGACGGTATGGCTTCCGATGAATCCGGCACCGCCTGTAACAAGTATCTTACTCATAAGTACCTCCGGGTATCTGTTCTCTTCCGCTTAAAGTGCGGATCCTTTTTACTATTTAAGAATGAAGGATTCCCCAGGGGAAGAGTCAATAATTTTTTATAGATCAGAGAACAACTCCGTTCTTTTCAAGAAGGGCCTGAGCGCTCTCGACGGAATCTACTCCGGTCTTGTTCTTGATGGGTGCGAACTCCCTGTCTCTTTCAACCTCGAAAGGAAGGCAGCTGTCACACTGATGGATCATGTCGAGCACAAGATTCTCATACTTGTATCCGTTGGGAGATTCGGGTTTGAAGAGCTCGCCGTTTTCATCAAGGCAGGGGATCTTCTTCTCAACTATGTGAAGAGGAAGTGCTCCGTTAAGGATCCTCTCGAGCTGCTCGGTGGCGAAGAGATAATTGAGGATGACGCCGAAATTGTATGCGGGATCACCCTTTTCATTCTTTGCATTCATGAGGTCCTCGGTGAGATCGTAATACTCAACGATGGAGGGCTTTCCGTCCTCAAGGCAGATGACTCCGACCTTCTCATCGGGAGCAGCTTTTCTTACAACCTTGGCACCAACGGTGCATTTCTTAGTAATGGTTGCACCTACAAATACGGGATCTGCGATCCTCTGGAGCACGTTATCGACCGCGAATACATTGAACCACTCGATGCCGTTTGCATGAACATGATCGAGAAGTCCGGCATTTACAAGGCTTACGAACCATCCGCCGTTTCCGTTGGGAGATGTGGCCATCCTGCCCTTCTCCTCAAGATAGATCTTGCCGTTATAATCGGTTGCGGCAGCCATTGCCTGCATGAAGAAGTGGATGTGATCCTCGGGATATCCGAAGAAATTCTTCTCCTTAAAGAAAGCGATGGTGGTGTCGTTGTTTTTCTCTGAGGTCATGACGTAGATATGTACGAACGCACCGGCCTTGTCTGTAACCTCTCTGAGGTTATTGATGAGGCATTCAAAAATATAAAGATCCCTTGTCTTTCCGACATTGTACATGCCCTTGGGATTGTCGCTGCCGAGTCTGGTGCCCATTCCTCCCGCAAGGAGAAGCGCTGCCACCTTGCCCTGCTTTATGGCCTCAAGGCCTGCTGCCTCATACTCTTTTTCATGCTCTTTGATCTCGGGGATCTCCATGCAGTCAAGGGGTGAGATGACTCCTCTTTTGCTGAGCTCCTCCTTATTACCGCATCCCGCAAGGATACTCATATCGGTTTTTTCTATCTGGGCCAGAAGTGCTTCCTTTGAAGCATCATCAAGTTCGTCATAATATTTCAGAACCTGCATCTGTCCGTATTTTTCAAGTTTTGCTTTTGCTTCTTCCAAATTCATTACGATTCTCCTATCATCATGTAGCGATGTGAGCCTGATACAAATGTGTTTAACATGTTTACTTAAATGCTCACTTAAAAGATGATATCACAAAAAGAAGATAATTAATAACAAAATAAAAACATCCGGACATTGCATCCGGATGTTTAAATCAGATTTCAGTATGTCATGCGGCTTTGTATGCGCTGATACCCGCTTCGGTAGTCAGGTTATACAGCTGGCTGCCTGTGAAATCATCGGTTATAAAAATCTTAACCTCATTGGTATTGGCATCATACACTGCGGTGAAGGTACCGCCGTTCCCTATGACATGTCCCGTGACGCGGGGAGTATCATTGATGGAACCGGGAAGATATGAGGAATTGATCTCAATCGCAATGGCAACGGATCCGGTTCCGGACATGTTACCCTCGGCAATATCCGCAAGGAATGCCTCTCTGATCTGATCGGCATTCTGAATATCCCTTGACCTTCTGGACTGTTCAACATACTTGATGAACTGGGGGGCAAGCAGGCCAATAAGAACAGACATAATAGCGATGACTATTATGAGTTCCACAAGCGAAAATCCTTTTTCATTCTTCATAACATCCTCCTCATACAGGCAAACGACGATTCTTCCCCCTCAGAAACAAATTGTAAACGTTTAACCGGTACATACTGCAGTGCTTGTCACGTTACTCATTATATATTGAGGAACGTAAACTTACAATCAGAAAATTAAGAAAAACTTAATATATGAACAAAATCTGAATTTGTTAACAATTTGTACATATTTTATTCTATGCACGAGTTATCGGAAATTGCAAGGGAAAAATGAAAAAAAAGCCCTGAAAACGGCAAATTTTCGGGCTTTTTTCATGGTAAAACCTTTTACGGGCTAATTTGCAGGCACCTTTACATGTAGACTTTTACAGACGTTTTTTCTGTCTCTCCATATACCCGAAGATCTCGGAGAAGATCACGGGAGTCACCCAGATAAGAGTAACAAAGAACGGAAGGATATATCTGCTCTTGTTTTCCCAGAAGAGAAAGAATATAAAGCCTCCTATCACATATATGAATGAGAGCTGAACGGTGAAAGGAACGGATTTATCTCTTTTGAACAGCATCATAAGAGCCAGTGCAAAACATATAACGTGAACGAAAGACTGATATCTGTTTGCCTGCTTCATTGCCAGATCATAGTACTCACCGTAATAAAGTGAGTGAAGCCACTCCGGAGCATCCTCAGGCGAATTGCCGGACAGCTTACTCCAGTCCCCGGAAGTTTCAAAATACCCTCCGAAATCAGGGTTGGTCCACTCCTGACGTAGCTTTGTCACGAAGAACTCCCTGCCTTCCGAAGAAAAGTTCTTCATCAGGTATTTAAAGGATTCCCTTGCATCCTCTTTTGCGATCGCAGCGGTCTTATCCGCATCAAAATCCGTACTTTCAAAAGTTCCCTGATTGTATCTGTTATATACACCGGGATCTCCGTTTGTAGTCTGCAGTCCCATGGCCACCCAGGCTATCGCGGGAACGCCCTCAACGGAGCCGTAACCCGAAACCCTGTCAAAATGCTTCTCTATAAGATAACTTCCGGAGTATGCGCTGGTAAGTATAAGAAGCGCCGCGACGACAAATATCGCTCTTTTGTTGGAGATCGAAAGCAGGAGCAGCACTATCGCGATGGCGATCATAAATATCCAGGACTGCATCCTCAGGATGATCGCCATGGCAGAGCACAGGCACATGGGAATAAAGAACCATATCTTACGGGTGCGCATAAAACGTATCGCAAAATATGTCATGCCAAAGCAAAATGCAACAGTCCCCAGATCCCCGTACATATAGGGAAGATACAGATAAAGAGGAAGGCATGCCGCGATCAGGATACAGTACAGACTTCTTGAAAAAGCATTTATCCCGTCCTCTTCCAAAACTCCGTATCCCGCATACAGTATCATCTGCGGATATACCAGGTGGAACCATTTCATCACGGTAAAAAGCCTGTCACCGAATATGTGATAAAGGTTCATGTAGATGAACACCAGTCCCTTTTGCTGCGGATAGATGCCAAGGTATCCGCCCGGCATGAACATAAGATATCTGATCTCCGGATCATCTCCCGCGGCATAGACTCCGCCGTAAAATGTATTGAGCTGGTCTCCTATCATGTAATAGGGGTGATGCATCAAAAAGACGATCCCGAGCAGGAGCATCGCAGCTGAGGAAAAAAACAGAACGCCCTTTGCGGTCCTCTTTTCTCTTGCTTCGAAAAGCCCCTTCCACGCAAAGCCGAGAACAAAGACCACGGCAGATGCGATCAGAGAAAACAGAAGCTGTTTCTTCGGATCCTCGCTTACAAGAACGGGCCCCGAGCCTTCAAAAAATCTGTAGAAATAGGTTCCGCTCACAGCAAGATATGCAAGATATCCCAGTACGGGTGTGACGATAACGAGCATCGCCGTAATAAGTAATTTATCTGAATCGTTTTTGAATAATTTTCTCATGTCTGTTCCGTAACACAAAACCGGTCAAAGAATTTTTATCCGGGCATCTTGTCGTGCACTGAATAATTTGCCCGGTTCAAAGTTCAAGCGATGAAAAGAATCTGACACCTGCGTCATTTCCTGAGCTCTTGATGAGAAGACTCTTAAGTTCCTGCCTGTCATCTCCCAGGTCTCTTATCATCATATCCCTGTTGTCATCATCTATACATCCGAGGCTCTCCAGAAGATCAAAATGCTTCCTGTCCGGGAAATGCTCTTTAAGGGCGATCCACGTCTCACTGCCCTCTTCCGATCCCATTTTGTGTCTTCTTAGGTAATCGGAAAATTTTTCCCGGAAAGGGTCAGCGAGCCCTTCGTCATTTATCAGCCTGCTGATACAGAGGAAGGCTTTCCTCACCCTTGCTCTCTGTTCATAGGCATCCTTGTCACAGCTTCCGTAATCTTCCTCGCCGCAGAGGATCTGATTCTGAAAGCCCTCATCATCGGCTTCCGCAAGGAGCTTTCCGACCCAGGAGTCAAACAGTTTAAACCACCCTTCATCGATGCTCCTGACATCCGTAAGATGCGACGGACATTCATTACGTATGGCGCATGCCAGCAGCCTTCCGAGATCCTCAGATCTTCCCGGGAAGGACACAGTCTCAAGGGATACGCACCCTCTGAATATCCCTTCGCCTATCTCGCAGACGGGAAGAGAGACAGCAGAGAGGCTGCTGCATCCCGCAAAGCAGTAATCGCCTATCCTCATGACCGTCTGAGGGAGCAGCAGTTTACGGATCGTTCTTTTTCCCAGGAAGACTTTTTTTGACACACCTGTCACTTTTCCGTCACCCCAGGGATCTTCCGGTACGATCAGCTCCGCAAAATTTCCTATGCATCTTGTAAGTTCATACCCTTCGGATTTCTTTGAGAAAACAAGACTTCCTTCGGGCAGTTCAAGTTCTCTTTCCAATCACAGGCCTCCCTGTATCAAAGGTCAAGACTGAGTATCTTCTTTTTAAGATCCGTTCCTCTTTCGGATACTTCCATATCCTTGGACAGTTCGTCATATTCGCTGTTTCCGAATGCAGCGATGAATCTCGACGACCACTTATCGGAGGTAAGGCGCGAGGCAAGTATCACAGGCTCATTTCCTCCGTTAAAGGCTTCCCGTACAAAACGGATCATGTTGGAGAGTTCCTCTCCCTTGCCCACTGCACCGCTCTTAAGCGATGCAACCTTTTTTTCGTATATTCCCGCAGCCACTTTGAACACGCCGCCTGCATCTTCACATCCCGCGCTCACCGCAGCTCTTATAAGATCGTCAAAAAATACCGACTTCTCCCTGAGGAGTTTTCTTTCCGAGGGAGACAATGCCCCGGCACTCCTGAGCGAATCGATCCTCTTTGATGCAGCTTCCGATGCGGACCTCAGTATCGCTATTCCTTCATCCGCGGATGCACCGCTCTCTCCCTTTGTTTTTAGAGCCTTAAGGACAGCGGTGACAGAAGAGATCATATCCGCCTTCTCCATTATAACTCTTTCGTCGGCACATACCGCATCAAGGAGCATGCCCAGCACGGAGAGTCTTTCGTCAAAGCCCGCTTCGGATGCCCTGGTGACCGCATGTGAAGGCGGCTCGCCTTTAAGGATATCCGCTATGCGATAATCCTTTTTGTATTTATTGTACATATCATAATATGCCGAGAAATCCTTGGCCACTCTCTCACATCTGATATACTGGCTTATGAGAGTCTCATCTACGGCCAGCTCTTCCTCCTCGCACATCTTGAGCATTCCGGAAAGATCCTCCCAGCCTCTTGCCGTGACATATGCCCTGCCTTCGGGAGACATCTCCATTACATAGAAATCATCTTTCTTAACATCAAGATACCCCATGACAGCGCCGTGGATATTTCTCTCCGATGCATATTCACGCCACACCTTAAGATCCGGCTCCACGGATATGACTTTGAGTCTGTCCAGGGTCGCAACGTCAAACTCTCTTACGGATCTGTTGTACTCGGGAGGGTTACCCGCAGTCACGATCACCCAGCCCTCCGGAACGGAATGTCTTCCGAAGGTCTTGTACTGAAGGAACTGCAGCATGGAGGGTCCGAGGGTTTCGGATACACAGTTTATCTCATCGAGGAAAAGTATTCCCTCTCCTATACCGCTCTCCTCGATAGCCATATATACGGATGCGATTATCTCGCTCATGGTATACTCCGTGACAGAGTATTCCTTCCCACCGAAATCTTTTTTGGTGATATAGGGAAGTCCGAGAGCTGACTGTCTCGTATGATGCGTCATGGAATATGCGACCAGTGCTATGCCCATCTCGGATGCGATCTGTTCCATTATCGCGGTCTTTCCTATACCCGGCGCACCGAGCATAAAGATCGGGCGCTGTCTTACCACGGGGATCCTGTAATCACCGTTTTCGTCTTTTTTGAGATATACCGAAACGGTATCCTTTATGACCTGCTTGGCGCGGGATATATTCATGCTACAAATCCTCCTCTATTATGGCTTTCATGCTCCAGACCGGAGGTTCCGGCCTTCCGGGGTCATTTCCCGGAAACGCAAATATGACATCAAAATCAGGCTGTTTTACCGGGTATATCCCGTATCCGTCCGAAAAATAGATCATGCCCTTCAGATCGTCAAACGCCCTCTTCCCGACAAGATCTTCGACGTATGCAAAGACCGGTCTGAAATCCGTGGCACCGCCTCCGAACAGCTTCAGTCCGTCCAGGAATCGGTCCAGTTCTTCCGCATCCGTAAGCGTATCGTCGCTTCGCACTTCACTGTCACACTGGATGATATGAACATTTATCTTCCTGAAAAAACTCTCACTGCTTTTTAGAAGATCGAAGGTCTGTCTGATGAATTTCTTAACGGTCTCTCCGCTGCAGGAAGCAGAGGTATCGATCGCTATCACAAAATCCCTGATCTTCTTATCCTCTCTGTATTCAAGGGGTTCGATCAGAGGCATCCCGTCATATTTTTCAAGACCGTAGGTGTAATAGATATAATCGAATTCATCATCACTTAAGCGGGTGCTCTCACCGGTTACCACAAAATGCTCCAGGAGCTTTTTATAGTCGTATTTAACCGCGGCGCCCTCGGCGAGATTCTTTTCAAGCGCTTCACCCGCGCTTCCCATCTCCGAAAAATTCTTGATCTCCGCGAGCACCTGTCTCGAGATCTTCTTCCAGTCCTCTTCGGAGATGACCATCTCGGTTCCGGAAGATTCCCTCCACCTGTCGTGCTCATCCTTTTTAAATGCCCTTTCATATTCGAGCACCCTCGAAGGAGTCAGGGGATTCTTCCTGAAATATCTGTATATCTTCTCCGCCGAAAGAAGTCCTATATCCTCCCTTAATACCTTCAGCATTCCCGCGCAGGACAGATCCCTGTCCAGCGTTATGCAGGGTGCGGAAAGCGTGCTTATGACGTTTTCCACGGCAATGTCACATGCAAGATCCCACAGCACCGCATCCGTCCTCTCGCCCGAAAAAGGATGGGCGAAGATATTGTGAAGAAGCGAATGGAAAAGGATCCTTGCCGGGAATTTAAAATCCTCCGTTGTCTTCCTGAGCAGATACACCGGATCGTAATACATCCCGCCGGTGTCAGAATATACCCCGTCCGAACCCGGATAGGGAATGCATTTCATCTCCATCAGGCTCCTTCCGAGGAATCTGAACGACATGAGGATCTCATCCCTTGCAAGCTCAAGCACCTTAGCCGAAAGGGACAATATCTCGTCTTTATTGTTTTTTGCAGATCCGCTTTGATCCATATACCCTTTTCAGAAAAAAAGGAGCGCCCGTTAAAGCGTTCCTTTTAAACAAATTTGTCAAATATCCTGCCTTCCGCTTCGTACCCTTTAGCCTCTCCTCCGGATCCGTATGCCACAGTCTCTCCATAGTATCTGCTTGCGATGCGGTTATATGCATCCGAGACTTCATGTGCTCTTGCAAGATCCCTGCCGGATGCTGCGGACGAAGTGACACTCTGTGCTCCGGGATAGGACACGGGCCTTGAGGCATCAACCGAATAGCGCCCCGCGCTCTGTGCGATGCTCTCCTTATAGACTCCGGATACTTCGGAATCATTGCCCACCCTGAAGCTGAGCGGCCTTATATACGATTGGTATGCCCCGTAACCGGAGACAGGATTTATCTTCATACTAATAATTTAGTGCATGGATGCAAAAATTACAAGCACATAGACCCTGTCACCGGGCAGAAAATAAAGGCATTATTTTGATGCTTTTTCAAAGTCCTCGATCACCTTGCCGGTGGGTGCGGGGGTGAGGAGGCTGACTACAACGATGAAGATAAGGGAGATGAAGAAGCCGGGAAGGAGCTCATAGATATCAAGGACTCCTCCGAGAGGTCTCACGAGGAATTTCCATACGAATATCATGACACCGCCGCTTATCATTCCGGCAAGCGCCCCGTACTTATTGGTCCTCTTCCAGAAGAGAGCACAGAGCATAAGAGGTCCGAAGGCTGCTCCGAATCCTGCCCATGCAAATGACACGATCTGGAATACCGAACTGTTCTGATCCCTTGCGATGAAAAGAGCGATGACGGACATAACTACGACCGTGATCCTTGCCACCAGCATGGACTGCCTGTTGTCCATCTTCCCAAACAGTATCTTCTTGCCGATATCATCGGATGCGCTGGATGCGGCAGCAAGGAGCTGTGAATCCGCGGTGGACATGGTTGCGGCAAGAATACCCGCAAGTATCAGACCGGCAACACATGCGGTGAAGATCCCGTGGGAGCTGAGAAGTGCGGAGATCTTGACTATCGCGGTCTCGGGATCGTCGAGGCTTTCTATCGCACCGTTTGCAGCCATTGCACGTGCGACAAAACCGATTATGATGGCAGAGAACATTGCTACGACGACCCAGACGGTAGCTATCCTTCTTGAAAGAGTAAGCTTTTCTTCTTTTTCGATAGCCATGAATCTGAGAAGTATATGGGGCATTCCGAAATAACCGAGTCCCCAGGCAAGTGTCGAGATCTTGGTCAGAAGAGAATACGGTGATGAGCCTCCCGTTGCAAGAACGTGCATGCTGCTGAACTCAAGATATCCGGAAAGGTTCTTAGCATTGTCAAATACCGCTCCCCAGCCGCCTGCCTGTGAAGCGCCGTAGAAAAGCACCGTGACAAGGGCGATGGTCATTATTACGCTCTGTATAAGGTCACTGGTGGATGCCGCGAGGAATCCGCCGAGAGCCGTATATACTATGATGACCAGTGCGAAGATGATCATCCCCTTGATGTAATCAACACCGAAAAGAGCGTTGAACAGCTTGCCGCACGCAGAGAATCCGCTGGCGGTATAGGGAACAAAGAATACGATTATGACGATAGCTGAGATAAGGGAAAGGATATTTTTGTCATCCCCGAATCTGTTGGAAAAGAAAGCCGGTATGGTGGCAGAACCGTTTATCTGGGAATATCTCCTGAGCTTTTTGGCAACTATCAGCCAGTTCAGATATGTTCCCACGGCAAGACCGAAGGAGGTCCAGAAGGGATCGGCGAATCCGGATGCATATGCAAGTCCGGGAATACCGAGCAGAAGCCATGAACTCATATCCGAGGCTTCGGCACTCATAGCCGTTACAAGGGGGCCTAACTTACGTCCTCCGAGATAATAATCCTCGGTGGTCTTGCTGGTCTTGGAAAACCTGATGCCCAGATATACGACAAATGCCAGGTACAGGAATATGACCACTAAAATGCAGATCTGTGATGAAGTCATTTGTTTCTCCCTCTCTAAATTATTTTGTTACATTAAGACATAAAAAAATATTCAACGGATCTCATGGATCCTGTAGAACCTTGTTGAAAACGGCATGGTGTAGCGCGAGTACTTAACAAGATCCTTAAGGCTGATGCACAGCCTCTCGCTCCATGTCGCAACATCAAGCCAGATATCGCCATCCTTTTCTTCAAGTGACAGCACCGTCATATAATGGGCCTTTGTATATCTGCCTGTTTCTTTTTTATTGAGTGCCCTTAACGGAACGGTCTTCTTCCTGAACAGAAAGGGGATTGTGGGACCTGCCGCAAATATCACGGGACAGTCATTTTTAAGGCACCGCTTTATGTCCCTTGCGTTATGTTTCAGTTCATAGACCGCCGTGTGCCCCCATCCCATCCTCAGTTTCATATGATGCCTTGCAAGATAGAGATTGCAGAGGATCGGATAATAATAAGGAGCTATCCCCAGACCGGGAAAGACGAATATTCCGCCTTTCTCCATTCTGCGGATACGCTCCTTGAATTCATTACGGCTGACCGGAACATCAATATATCCTTTATAAGCCACGAGGTCATGAAGAGCCACCACGCCGCATCCGAAGCCGCGCAGTTTCTTATCCAGACGGTCATCCGGTGTAAACCACATCTGGGATCCGGCCTTATATCTTTTCTTCAGGACCATTACTTTTCTCTTAAGCGGCTTATCCGGCATAAATCTTACCTGACTCTTTCATCTCCCCAGAAGAACAGCGCAACTGTTCCGGGGCCGGTATGGCTTCCGATGGTTGCACCGATATCATAGATCTCAACCTTCTGCCTGAGCTTGGGGAATTTCTCTTCGATAAGGTCGGCAACGGCTCTTGCATCCTCATAACAGTCCGAATTGCTGATGAAGACTCTTCCGTCGTAATCGGTACCGTTCTCTGCGTGCTCTTCCATCATCTCAACGATACGTCTGATGACCTTCTTCTTACCTCTGATCTTCTCTCTGGGAATGAGCTTTCCCTCGTCATTGACATTGAGAAGGGGGCATATGCCGAGGATAGTGCCGATGGCACCGGCCGTCTTGGATACTCTTCCTCCCCTGATATAGAAGGTAAGGTCTGTGGAGAAGAACCAGTGGTGAGCGCGTTTCTTGTTGGCTTCAAGCCAGTCCCTGACCTCTTCGATGCTCTTTCCCTCATCCCTTAAGTCAGCGGCTTTGTCTATGACAAGTCCGTGGCCTGTCGATGCAGCAAGGGAATCGATAACATAAAGCTTTCTGTCGGGATATTTTGCGGAAAGCTCCTCCGCTGCAAGGCGGGCGGAATTGTAGGATCCCGAAAGTCCGCTGGAAAATGCTATATGAAGGACATCCCTTCCGTTCTTAAGATAGGGCTCGAAAAACTCGGTATACTGACCTACGGTAACCTGACTGGTCCTGGTCTCCTCGCCTTCGAGCATCCTCCTGAAAAGCTCCTTGGGAGCTATGGTCTTTCCCATATCATCGGGATATTCGGTGCCGCCTAATTCAAAATGAAAAAATGTGACACCTATATTTCTCTTTTCAAAATATTCATGTGAAAGATCGCTTGTTGAACAGCTTGTGATCTCGTAATCTGCCACGATTCAATCCTCCGATGGTTTTTTCAATACAAAAATATTATCACACTGCATCGTGCTAAACAAGAAAAGCACTTTTCAGATGTTATTCGGGAACGACCTCAGTCCAGTATTCACCGTCGTAGATATCGGTAAATCTGTACATTGCAAGGTACTCGCCGCCCACATATGTATAGCTGAGCTTAATGTTCTCAGGATCGTCTATGACAAGTCTGTCGCCGAGGTAATAGCTGTCCTCGTATTCTCCGTTATAGGTGTAATAATCGCAGACAAAATCTATCTCGTCCCCGGGCTGCAGTTCGATAAGGCCTCTTGCCTCTGTCTCATTGGCCGTATCCTTGTAATCGATCCTCGCACCGGCGATATATCCGTCGGGATTCTTATTGTCAAAGATGATCTCAAGCTTGACCGGCTCACCGTTCAGGAATGCGGGGACATATCCGGTGGTGATCATCACGCCGCTGTTCATAAACGAATCCGTGTGGTAGAAGGCCACAGGCTGGTCCTCTATGGAAAACCACGATCCGTCCACATCCGCTATAAGATTTCCGTCTATATCGATATCAAAAATATTATCGAGTCCCAGGTCCACATAGCCTGATCCGTCATCATAATACATGGCAAGATCGACCGTATTTACATATTCCCACTGTTCTTCGGATATGGGGATATACCTTCTGTCACCGTCAGTCTTCCATGAGAGGACCGAAGGATCGAAATGGTTTCCGGAGATGTACTCTGCGGTCTCGGTATCCGTCATGGCTCTTCCGCCGGAAAGATCCGAAGACGCAAAGGAAGAGATCAGCGAAAGAAGGTCGGACATTCCCGCAGGTGAGGTCAGCTGGGAAAGAGAACCGTAAGCCGACTGTGAAGATCCGCCCGACAGGAGTGAAAGGGGACTTCCGGAGTTGCCGCCCGAATATGACATTGCCTGTCCTGAGCTTTCCAGACTTGCAAACTCACGGATGCAGTCGGAATACTCATCGCCGATGCCCACGCGCTCAAAGGTGTTTATAGCCTGGGATACCTTGCCCGGCTTGCTGTTATACGGAAAATAGATCGAAACTCCGTATGCGTTTGTTATGGAAGAAGAGGTGCGGTTATACTTGACCGCGGAGAGGATCGTCTTTGCAAGAGCATCGCCCTCCTCGCTTCCTATTCCCTTCGCGAAATCAACCAGGTCTATCTGGTCGATCCTGGAGGATGTTGCAAACTCCCTGGATCCGGTCCTTGCATCGGCAACGGTCCTGTAATTGCCGCCGGCGATGAGCTCCTGGGTTCCGGCACAGAACTCTTTGAAATCATCGGGAATGGTCGCCTCAAACTCTGCAAGGTCAACGATCGAAAGAGTCGTCTTCTGTCCCCTGCACTTCTCATCACAGGTGTCGACAAAATCATCGATGATCATCTTACCGATATCGATGGTCTCCATCGAAGGATTCTTTGAAAGAGCATTAAGCCAGTTGGTGTAATACCAGCCTATTCCGGGCTCGGTCTCTTCGGATCCTATGAGGTAATCCGCATGTCCGCATGCCATCATATCGGTCTCTACGGTCGCCATGAGGCAGGCATCAAAACCGATGAAGTCGAATTTAAGTCCGGTCTTTGTAAGCGCGGAATCGATCTCCGCAAGATCCATGGAACCCGTGGACGGATTCTTCTCATCATATCCGTAACCGGAAACAGATCCGCCGCCGTGATCCCAGAAGATCAGCAT
>CAMNEB010000051.1 GCA_946536155.1 uncultured Lachnospiraceae bacterium
AAAAGGCTATGTCTTCACCGATGGTCGTATGCCTTGCTTCCTCGAATTTCTTGGTCAGCTCCCTGCAGAGGGCTATCTTTCTGGAAGGGCCAAAAGTCAGGGACTGCGAAAGGTCCGAAAGAGTCCCTTTAAGATGGTGGGGCGCCTCATACAGAATGACCGTCCTGGTCTCATCCTTAAGGGAAGTTAAGACTTCATTCCTCTCCTTCTTTTCTCTGGAGAGAAACCCTTCGAAGACAAATCTTCTGGTATCAAGCCCGGACAGGGTAAGAGCCGTGATGCATGCGCAGGGTCCGGGGAGGGATGTTACGTTTATCCCCTCTTCTATGCACATTCTCACAAGGACTTCCCCGGGATCCGATATGGCGGGAGTTCCCGCGTCCGTGATAAGAGCCACATTTTTGCCCTCGCGGATCTGTGCTATGAGCGCACAGGCTTTGTCCACCTTATTGTATTCGTGATAACTGGTCATCGGGGTGTGGATATCGAAATGGCTCAGGAGCTTTATGCTGTTCCTCGTATCCTCAGCCGCGATGAGATCCGCATCCCTCAGGCATTCGATTATCCTCGGAGACATGTCCCCGAGATTGCCTATGGGAGTTGCGCAAAGTTGTAAGATGCCTGCCATGAACGTTCCTCTAAAAACCGTACAGTTCTTTTACTTCATCCGTATATACGCCGTCACGCTCCTGGATGATGAGGGGCTTTTCCACGGTGATCCGCACATTGGCGCCCCTTATCCCCTCTATCAGGACCATGTTCGGTTCCTTGTCCGCTTCGGGATAAACAAGCCTCATCCTCTTGGGTTCAAGGTGGTACCCGTGCATGAGGCACATGATCTCAGAGAGCCTGAAGGGCCTGTGCACCATATAGAAATGTCCTCCGGGCTTAAGGAGGATCTCGCTCTGACTGATGACATCCTCAAGGGTGCAGAGTATCTCATGTCTTGCGATGGCCTTTGCATCCCCGGGATTGACGATGCCGTGGTCTCCCTGAAGGTAGGGAGGATTGCATGTAATAACGTCAAAAGAGGCACGGGGAAAAATCCTGCCTGCCTCTTTAATATCTCCTTTTACGATAGAGACTCTGTCCTCCAGACCATTGAGCCTTACGCTCCTGTCGGCCATATCCGCGCTCTCTTCCTGGATCTCAAGTCCGGTGAGCTTTGCGGCTCCCGTTTTTGCCGACATCAGGATGGGAAGTATCCCTGTTCCCGTGCCGAGATCGAGTACCGAAGCTCCGCCTTGTGCCTTAGCAAAGCAGCTCAGGAGCACGGCGTCCATACCGAAACAAAATCTTCCGGTATCCTGGATTATCTTTAGTCCCGCTCTTTGAAGATCATCTATTCTCTCTGTGCTCTTAAGACTGACCTGCGTCATTTCCGGATGATCCCTTTTTCTCGGGACCGCCCTGTCCTTCGCGGGGTCCCTGTCCTTCACGGTTTTCCCTTCCCGGACGGCTTTTGTCGTTTTTACCGTGACCGGGCTTTTTTCCCTTGAAGGGCTTATCACCTCTGGGTTCACGCATCTGACGTTCGCCGCCCTGTTCGGGGGCTTTCCTGTCTCCGCCGGGTTCTTTTTTGCCGCGCTTTTCGCGTCTGTCCGGGCGGGCATCATTCTTATCTCCGCCCTTGTCCCCGCGGTTTTCGCGTTCCGCAGCGGCTGCTTTCTCGCTCCGTCTTGCCTCGTCCTCCAAAAGTGCGAGCATTTCCGGAGAATCCTCCGCAGCAAGCTGTGCGTGCGAGCCTCCGCGCTTGCCCTTCTTGCGCCTTAATACCGTTATCTCCGATGCCGAGTAATCCCTGAGCTCTTTCTCATCGCCGTTTTCGACAAGTACCTTGGCGATCTGTCTGAGGACATTTATTCCGGACACCTCTCCTCTCATGCCGTCTGAGGTGACGACATAATCTCCCAGGGCGGGCATGGTGGAATTGAGTTCCTCATATGCCTCCTCCTCATATTTGAGGCAGCACATGAGCCTTCCGCATACGCCCGATATCTTGGTGGGATTGAGCGAAAGGTTCTGTTCCTTGGCCATCTTGATCGAAACGGGAACAAAATCGCTCAGAAATTCCGAGCAGCATAAAGGTCTTCCGCAGGATCCGAATCCGCCGAGATTCCTTGCCTCATCCCTTACGCCTATCTGTCTGAGTTCTATCCTTGTCCTGAACACGGCGGCCAGATCCTTGACCAGTTCCCTGAAATCCACGCGCTGTTCAGCCACGAAAAAGAATACTATCTTGCTGTTGTCGAATGCATACTCAACCTCGGTGAGCTTCATGTCCAGACCGTGCTCGGCTATCTTCTCCTGAGCGATGCGGTATGCATTTTTTTCTTTTTCGATATTCTCCTCTACCTGTCTGTCATCGACCTCGGTAGCTTTTCTCATTACCTTGCGGAGCGGAGTGGTGATCCTCTCATCCTCCACCTCCCTGACATCGCTGACGACCTGCGCATACTCAATGCCCTTTACGGTCTCGACTATACAGTGATCGTCCTTTGCAAGTTCGATATCACCGGGATCGAAAAAATAACTCTTCCCATTATTTTTGAATCTGACTGCTATAACCTTCATTTTATCTCCCAAACTCTGCAGAGCCGTGCGTCATCCGTTTTCCTGGATCACGGAAAAGAGAAGCTCCATTGCAACCTCAAACGTTACATTTGCCTTCAGTCTTTCCTTGGCTCTGTTTATGGCACCCAGCACTTCCTCGATGCCCTCGTAGCTGCTCCTTCTCGAAGCCTTTCTTATGATGGACAGCTCATCCTTATATATCAGGCTGTCGGTCTCGCCCGTTGCCTTGAAGATAAGGATATCGCGGTACCATACGGTGATCATGTCAAGGAACTCCCCGGCATCCACCTTGTATTCCGCAAGGCTCCTCACAAGAGCGATCATATCCGCTATGGAATCGTCCCTTGCGTTCTTGACCACCGACTGTGCGGCTGCCTGCATTGCGGCAAAATCATCGCTTGATGCCATCTCCCTGGCTTTGCCCAGATTGCCCTGTGCGAAAGCTATGGCGATATCCGCACGGTAATCGGGAACCTCAAGCTCTGTCATCAGATATTTCTTTAAAACATCGGAGGGTACGGGCTTAAGCTCCCACTTGATGCATCTTGACCTTACGGTGGGGAGCAGGGTCATCACATTGGATGCAAGGAGCATTATGACAGCATACTCCGGCGCTTCCTCGAGGCTCTTGAGCAGTGCGTTCTGAGCCTGGGGAGTGAGTTTTTCCGCATCACCGACTATGTATATCTTCCTCTTTGCCTGATAGGGCTTGATATAGATATCATCACAGATCTGTTCCCTGACCTCATCTACGCCGATGGAACTGGGCCTTTCATGCACGATGTACTTGATATCGGGATGAACCTTAGCCTCTGCCTGCTTGCAGGAATGGCACTTTCCGCAGGCTGTTACGCCGCCTTCTTCGCAGACGAGCATCTGTGCAAAGACCGTAGCTATGAACTCCTTGCCCGCTCCCTTTTCGCCGCAGAGAATATACGACTGCGAAACCATATTTTTTTCGATGGACTCGGTCATCTGGCGCTTGATCAGATCCTGTCCGATTATATCCTTTAACTGTGGCACATCCGCCTCCGAATAAATGATTGTCAGGTAAAAATATCGAGCAAAAGACCTTTTATCTCTCCGATCTTGTTTAAGATCTCCAGATGGTCTTTTTCATCCTTCATAAGCTCCTGGGCCAGCTGGTCGAGCTGTTCGTCAACAAGCCGTATTATGCCGTAGACCCTGTGACGCCCCCTCTTATCGAGGAAGTTCTCTCTGGTAAAAGAATGGGAATGGGTGACGATCTCATTCAGGAAATCCTTCACCAGGCTGCGGTAATGGCGCATATCCTTAACATCCCTGCGCTTGGCAAGTTTCTTGCCCTCGGAATCGATCTGTTCCATAAGGGAATTAAGCCTGCCCGCAAGCTCCGCTTCTTCGATATTGCTGGCAAGCATGAACTTAAAGCTGCCGTCGGCTTCCTGCGCATGCTGGACCGGAGCAGCCTGAGTTGTTTGATTTACCTGGTTTACCCTTAGATCCATTATAACCTTTGAATGAACTCAGTAACTTCTTTGATGCACTTATCGAGGTCTTCGTTATTCATAAAGATGTTTTCGACGCCCGCTGCCTTCAGTTTTTCGTCGTCGAAATCTTCGGAGTCCGTGATGAACCTCCTGCACATCTCCTTATATCTGGGTGCGGGCTGTTTCTTCTCACGGCGCATGGCTCTTTCGAGTCTGATGCCGTCATCCGTCTCTATCATGATAGGGCAGGTATTCTCCGCTCCGAAATGATCCCTCAGGCGGATAAATGCGGGAATGGTCCCGGCTGCGGCGATGACATTTCTGCCGTTTGGATCAAAGGTGCCATCATCCACCGTAAAATATCTCCACAGTCCGTAAACCGTATCGTAGGACCTGTCCTCTATCACCTTGCCGGAATCCTTCAGATCCTCGAATCCTTTTTCATCCGTGAAGTGATACTCTCTTCCTTCCTGTTCACCGCTCCTCATGGGTCTTGTGGTATAGGTAACAAGAGGGATCAGTCCGAGGCTCCCGTCAGAGAGAAGTCTTTTATAGATTGTGTCCTTGCCGCTGCAGCTCTTGCCCAGCAGACATATGATCTTAGCCATTTTCAGTCAGCAGTCTTTCCGACGCCCTTTATGATCTCATCCAGAGTATGCCATCCCAGAACGGCACACTTTACTCTCGCGGGCATATGCGAGATATCCGCGAGCGCGCCTGCCTCCTGGAGTTCTTCTATCTCCTCCGGGGTCGCCTCGCTCTTTATCATCCTGATAAAGATATCGGCCAGATGCCTTGCTTCATCAAGAGTCTTTCCGATTATCATGTCTATCATGATATCCGCAGAGGCCTGGGATATCGCACATCCGTCGCCGATAAAGGATCCGTCGGTGATGATCCCGTCTTTTGCCTTGAGCTGGATGGTCAGCTCATCCCCGCACGAAGGGTTGACTCCCTCCATCTCTATATCCGGGTTCTCCAGCGGATGCTTGTGGAGCGGATGCATATTGTGATCCGTCACCACTTCGTTGTAAAAAGTCTTAAAGTCCATATCCGAGCAAACCTCTTACTTTGGACAATTCCTCAATGAATCTGTCCACTTCTTCTTCCGTGTTGTAAAACGCAAAGCTTACGCGGCATGTGGACTTTACACCGAGATGGTCCATAAGAGGCTGGGCACAGTGATGTCCCGCCCTGATGCAGACTCCCGCTCTTCCGAGAATATCCGCCACGTCGTGAGGATGGACATCCTCCACGCAGAATGTGACTATTCCCTTGTGGTCATCCTCGTTTTGTGAGCCGATGATGCGTATCTTGTTAAGATCCTTGATGCCGGCGATCGCTCTTTTTGTGAGAATTTCTTCCTGAGCCTCTATTATACCCCATCCGGCCTGATTTATAAAATCAATTGCCGCGGACAGTCCCACTGCTCCTCCGACATTGACGGTACCGGCTTCGAACCTGTGTGGGAGCTCCGCGTAGGTCACTCTGTCCCAGTGCACGGTCTGTATCATCTCTCCGCCGTACATAAAGGGACGCATTCTCTCAAGATGCTCTCTCTTGCCGTAGAGGACTCCGATGCCCATGGGGCCGAACATCTTATGTCCTGAAAAAGAAAGAAAATCGCAGTCAAGGTCCTGAACATCAACCTTCATGTGAGGTACGCTCTGAGCGCCGTCAACGCTTATGAGCGCGCCGGCCGAGTGGACCTTCTCCGCAATATGTTTTATGTCATTTACTCTTCCGAGAACGTTTGAAACCTGGGTAATGGCAAGGAGCTTTGTCTTCTCCGAAAGGCATCTGTCCAGCGCCTCATCCGTCACCGCGCCCGTTTCGTCAGGCTCCAGCTTCACGAGCTTTGCATTCTTTTTCTCCGCCATATATCTCCAGGGGAGAAAATCGGAATGATGCTCCATTACGGAGACAACGATCTCATCGCCTTCCGAGATATTGTCTTCGCACCAGGAATAAGCCAGGAGGTTTAAAGCCTCGCTGGCATTTCTTACGAATATGATCTCCTCTGGAGCTGCGGCATTTATAAATGCCGCAGTCTTCTTTCTTGCATTTTCATAAGCAGCGGTCGCTCTTTCACTGAGATCGTAGACTCCGCGAAGGGGATTCGCATTATCGTTCTCATAATAATATCTCATCGCATCCAGGACAGACTGCGGCTTCTGCGTAGTCGCCGCATTGTCCAGATATGCGATATCCTGCTTTAATACCGGAAAGAGCTTCCTGTATTCCGTTACGCTTTTTTTCAGATCCGTTTCAATCATATGAATATCTTTCTGCAATGATCCCGAGAACATAGTCTCTTGCTTCTTCGTCTTCTATATGGTTTGCCGCAGCTTCAAGAGCAGCTCTCTCAAGGATTCTTACGGCTTTTTCTCTCGATATTCCCCTGCTCATCATATAAAAGAGCATATCCTCCGCAGGTCTTCCTATAGTGGCACCGTGGCTTCCCGCGACATTTTCCTCCGTGCAGAGGATCAGCGGCACAGTCTTGTTTACCACCGTATCATCTAGAAGGAGCATATTTTCAGACTCCGCGCCGTCCGATTCCGCACATCCGCGGACAAAATCTATGGTGCCCCTGAATGTCTTGCTGGCATTCCTCGAAAGCGCTCCCGAAACAGCTATCTCCGCCTTGGTCTTCGGAGCAAGATGCTTCATAACATAGTTCATATCCAGAGTCTGTCCGTCGGTCCTGACAAGTCCGACCCTGTTTTCCGCGGAGGCTTCCCTTCCCTTAAGATCGGTCCTGCATCCGGAATAGATATCGCTTCCGTCCGTAAATACCTGGATGATATTTATCTGTGCCTTCTCATCCGCCGAGGTCCCGATATCGTTTATAACGGCAAGTTCCTTTCCGGGTCTTATGACCTGGGCCAGATTTACCTTTGCGTCCCTGCCTGCTTTTATTAGGATCCTCAAAACACAGGCCCCCTGAACGGAATCATCCGAGGATATGTCCGTCAGGATATTTACGGTCTCTCCGTCATGTGCCTCAAAACAGAGGACATCAGCGGTGTTTCCTTCGCAGGTTTTTCTGATGGAGATCAGCTTATCTCCGTCATTCTTTACCAGAACGGGCTTTGTGCCGTTTTTTTCAAGAAATACGGAAAGTCCTTCTCCGCAGCCGGTTTCAATGTTCCAGTCGGCCGCATCCGCTTCCGCGGTATCAAGTTCTTTTGAGAATGTACCGGAAGTCAGTTCTCCGGGCATATCAACAGTTACATCATTTACCTTGAGCCTGTTCCATGTGGGAGGAACGAGGCTGTTTATTTTTATGGTTTCAGCCGTCATCCTATTGTCCCTTTCATCTCAAGCCTTATCAGATTATTCATCTCGGCAGCATATTCCATGGGGAGCTCTCTTGAGACATTGTCCGCAAAACCGCTCACGATCAGGGCTCTTGCATCTTCTTCGCTCATGCCTCTGCTCATCATGTAAAATACCGCCTCATCGGAAATGCTGCCTATGGTGGCTTCATGTCCGACATCCGCATCGTCCGTGCGTATATCCATTACGGGAATGGTATCCGATTTCGACTCGCTGTCAAGCATAAGGGATTCACAGCTCACAACGGATCTGGCTCCCTTAGCCTGGGGCATTACCTGTACAGAGGTCCTGGTCGTGTTGATACCGCCGTTTTTGGATATGGACTTGGTGTTTACCACGGATGATGTGTTTTTGCCCAGGTGGACCACCTTCATTCCGGTATCGAGATCCTGTCCCGCTCCCGCGAATGCAATTCCGGTGTATTCCATGGTGGAATTGTCTCCCTTGAGTATCGTGGAAGGATACAGGTAGGAGACATGGGAACCGAAGGATCCGGATACCCACTCCATTCTTCCGCCCTCCTCAACAAGAGCTCTCTTGGAGTTTAAGTTGTACATATTCTTTGACCAGCTCTCGATGGTTGAATATCTGAGTCTGGCATTCCTGCCCACAAAGAGTTCAACGCAGCCCGAGTGCAGGTTTGCGACATTATATTTGGGTGCGGAGCATCCTTCTATGAAATGAAGATCCGCATCCTCTTCAACGATTATGAGAGTATGCTCGAACTGTCCCGCTCCCTTTGCATTTAGTCTGAAATAGGACTGAAGCGGAACGGAAACCTTGACTCCTTTGGGAACATAGACAAAGGACCCGCCCGACCATACCGCACCGTGAAGCGCATTGTATCTGTGATCCGTGGGAGGAAGGAGCGTCATGAACTTCTCATGGATCAGATCGGCATATTCTCCCTTGAGCGCACTTTCAAAGTCGCAGTAGACAACGCCCTGTTCCTCGACTTCCTTCTGCATGTTGTGATAGACCAGCTCGGAGTCGTACTGGGCTCCGACGCCCGCAAGGGAAGTGCGCTCTGCCTGGGGAATTCCCAGACGCTCAAAAGTATTTTTTATATCCTCGGGAACTTCATCCCAGGTGTGCTGCATTTTGGTATTGGGGCGGACATAGGTATAGATCACGTTCATGTCCAGACCTTCAATACTCGGACCCCAGTTGGGGTGCTGTGATCTGTTGTAAAGCTTCAGACAGTTAAGTCTGAAATCCCTCATCCATTCGGGATCTTTTTTCTCTTCGGATATCTGACGGACTATGTCTTCGGTGAGACCCTGCTCAAGCTTGAAGGCATCACTGTCGTCATCAACAACGTCGTAGATGGTCCTGTTGATATCCTCTACGTATGTTTTTTCTTCGCTCATATTTATGCCTTCATATATTTCTCAAATCCGTTTTCGTTGATCTCTGCAACAAGGCTCTCATCTCCCTCGGCAACCACTTTTCCGTCGACGAGAACATGAACCCTGTCAACCTTAAGCGATTCAAGGATCTTGGTGGAATGTGTGATGATCAGAAGAGAGCCTCCGACCTGTTCCTGATATGCTCTTACGCCCTCTGATACGATGCGCACGGCATCAACATCAAGACCGGAATCGGTCTCATCAAGGATGGCCAGTCTGGGCTTTAACATAAGAAGCTGGAAGATCTCGGCCTTTTTCTTCTCACCGCCGGAAAAACCGAGGTTGAGCTCTCTGTCCAGATACGAAGGATCCATGCCAAGGAACTTCATCTGTTCCTGAGCAGCTTTTTTGAAGTTCCAGAGAGACATCTTGTTTCCGACCGCCTCGCAGGCGCTCCTGGTAAACTCGGAAAGTCTGACACCCGGAACCTCAATGGGATTCTGGAATGTCATAAAAAGACCTTTCTTGGCTCTCTCATCGGTAGCCAGGTCAAGAAGATTCTCACCCATAAAGGTGATCTCTCCGGATGTGACCTGATATTCTTCTTTTCCCATAAGGGTATTGCCCAGAGTGGATTTGCCCGCTCCGTTGGGTCCCATTATCACATGGGTCTCGCCTTCACCGATCGAAAGGTCAAGGCCTTTGAGGATCTCTTTTTCCTCTATACGGACACAGAGATCTTTGATATTTAATAACTCCTTGCTCATATCAAATGCCTTTCAAAAAAATAGATTAACAGTGACAAACTGCTACTATTCTATACGCTAAATGCCGTTTTTTCAATGCTTTAAGGGGTAAAAACCTATAATTTTTGTGTATTTTAAAAATACAAAAAAAGAAGCGAAAAAACTCTCACGAGTCATCCGCTCCTTTTTACATATTTTTTATGCCTGAGCCATATTCAGATCGTAGTAGATACCTTTTCTTGCCATCAGCTCGTCATGCCTTCCCTGCTCGGCTATGCCTCCGTTTTCTATTACGAAGATACAGTCAGCATTTCTGATGGTCGAGAGCCTGTGGGCAATGACAAATGAGGTCCTGCCCTTAAGTATCGTTGCGATGCCCTTCTGTACCATGAGCTCGGATTTGGTATCGATCGAGGATGTCGCTTCATCGAGGATCAGGATCTTGGGATCCGAGATTATGGTCCTGGCAAAGGCAAGGAGCTGCTTCTGTCCCGCAGATAAGCCTCCGCCGCGCTCTGTCAGCTCGGTATCATATCCCTTCTCAAGCCTTGTGATGAAATCGTGGGCTCCGACCTTTTTGCATGCTTCCTCGATCTCCTCATCCGTCGCATCGAGTTTTCCGTATCTGATATTCTCACGGATGGTTCCGGTAAAGAGGAAGTTGTCCTGGGTCATGATACCCAGCTGGCTCCTGAGACTTTCTATGGAAACATCCCTGACATTGCTGTCGTCGATGATGATGCTGCCGGTCTGCACATCGTAAAAGCGGGATATCAGGTTTACGATCGTGGTCTTGCCGGCGCCCGTGGGACCTACGAGTGCAATGGTCTTACCGGGACCTACGTCAAAGCTGACATCCTTCAGTACAGGTACGCCGTCCTCATAAGCAAATCCGACATTGTCAAAGCGTACTCTTCCCACTATCTCCGGCATCTCGCCGACCTTTTCACCGTCTTTTATCTCAGGCTCAAGGTCTATGACCTCAAACACCCTCTCAGCCGCCGCAAGGTTTGCGATGATCTGGTTGTAGAAGCTTCCCAGATTGGCGATGGGCTGCCAGAAAAGTCCGAGGTAACTGGAAAATGCTATCAGAAGTCCTACGTTTGATGCATCCATATGAAGGACTTTTACCGCAAAAAACAGCATGCACACCATACTTATCGCGGTACTGAACTCGATGACCGAGTTGAACGCATCGTTTACCCTGACTGCATCTATGAAGCTGTCGCGGTGTTCTTTTGTCAGCTCGTCAAAGGTCTCAAGTGCCTCATCTTCCGCCGCAAAAGCCTTGATGATCCTTATTCCCGCAATATCCTCATGGAGAAATGCATTCAGATTGGATGATTTCTTTCTGTGGATCTGCCATCTGACACGGCATTTGCTCTCTATGACGAGGAGTCCCGTGATGAGGATGGGAAGTCCTACCATTCCGGCAAGTGCGAGGCGGGGGTTCTTGACCAGCATGATGACCATGACCGCCACAACGGTGATGAAATCGGGCAGGAGTGTTATGACGAAATTCTGCAGCACCTGCTTGAGTGAGTTTACATCGCCCATGACCCTGGAAAGGATCTTTCCGGTGGGTCTTGAATCGAAGAACTTAAAGCCCAGAGTCTGAAGGTGAGAGAAGACCTCCTCCCTGATACTCTGTATTATGGAATTCGTCATCTTGCTCATCACATACATTCTGATCTTGACCAGGATCACCTTGCCCACGTTCAGTCCCAGTGCGATCAGGACCAGGATCAGCATTCCCTTTATATTGCCGGGAGTGATGTAATCGTCCACCGCCGACTCTATGATCAGCGGGTTGACCAGGCTCACGCCGACGCAGTATGCCATGATCAGGAGCACGAGCACTATTGTTTTCTTATATCTGAAAAGGTAGCTGAGCAGTCTTTTTATCGTTACCGATTTTTTTACCTGCGATACCTCTTCATCCTCTTTTATCGTATTGGCGGCCATTAGATCACCTCCTTCAAAACAGGCTCCCCGTACTGCGAAACATAGGTCTCATAGTAGAGCCCTTTTTTCCTGAGCAGCTCATCATGGGTTCCGTGTTCCGCTATCCTGCCTTCATCGAGGACTATTATCTCGTCGGCATCTTTAACGGAACTGATACGGTGAGCTATGATTATCTTTGTCATGTCTGTCAGTTCTTTTAATCTCTTCTGGATATCACGCTCGGTCTCCATATCAAGCGCCGAGGTGGAATCATCCATTATCAGGATGGGGAGTTCTTTGGCAAGGGCTCTTGCTATGGATATCCTCTGTTTCTGTCCGCCGGAAAGACCTACGCCTCTCTCTCCTATGACGGTCTCATAGCCCTTTTCCATTTTGTCGATGAACTCACTGGCTCCCGCATTCCTGCTGGATGTCCTTACGGTCATGTCGCTTATGGAATGTCTGCGGCCCATCTTGATATTCTCGGATATGGTATCCGAAAACAGGAATATGTCCTGCGTTACCAGCGAGATGTTTCCCCTCAGCTGTTTGAGTGTCAGCTGTTTTATGGGAACACCGTCAAGCCTTATCTCACCCTCCGTCACATCGTAGAGCCTGGTCAGAAGGGATACGATGGAAGTCTTGCCTGCTCCGCTGGCTCCCATTATACCCAGTGTCTTTCCCGCAGGGACCTCAAAGGATATATCCTTGAGAATGTCGTGCATATCCTCTTTGTGGAATCCCACACCGTCGAAGGTCACCGTTCCTTTTACCTTATCAAGTATCACCGGCTCTTCGGGATCGTTGATCGTTGAAACCTCATCATAGATCTTGTTCAGCTTCTTGACCGATGCAACGGCTTCGGAAAAACTGTTGGTCAGCCATCCGAGCATCTCCATAGGCCAGACGATATTGTTGGAATAAACGATATATGCGCTGATAACGCCCAGGGTGATCCCGAACATTTTATTCACGTAGAAGATACCGCCGAGCACCAGCACAAAAAGCGGCACGACTCCCGATACGAACGAAAAGAACGGGTAGTACTTAACGAATACTCTGGAAAGATCGACATTCAGTTCCTTGTATCTGTCATTGTGCTTTTTGAACTTGAGCAGTTCAAATTTCTCCTTGGCAAAAGCCTTGACCGTCCTGACTCCCGCGATATTCTCCTCACAGGTGGTGTTGAGTACCGCATTTTCTTCGGAGATATCGCCGAACACCTTGTCCAGCTTCTTGTCCATCTTTATAGCCATCCATCCGCAGAATACGATGGCGCAGATGGGGATGATCGCCATGTAGCCATTGAGGCGGATCATACAGATGATGATAAAGATGGTATAAAGGAATACCTCTATGAGCAGCATGGAGATAAATGAAAGCGCCTCCCAGACCTTATCGATATCCTCTTTGAGTCTGGCCATGATCTCGCCGGTGTTATTCTTGTCAAAATAACTTGTGTCGAGACTCTGGATATGCCTGAAGAGGTCTCTTCTGAGATTTACCACGACCTTGGACGATACCGAGTCGAAATTGTATTCCTTTATGTACTGAAAAACGGCTTTCAGACAGCCCAGGAGCAGGTAAGCGCCCAGGAGCTTTATGAGCAGGTCCGTTCTCCCTCCCACTATGACATCATCAACCACATGTCTCGTGATCTCGGGAACGAACATCGAGATCGTGACCACCGCGATTATCGCAACAAGGGCGATGGCATACTGCCAGAAGTGATGTCTGATATGTTTAAATAACTGAAATTTGTTCCTTTTCACTTCATTTCCCTTCATAAAAAATCACATCCTTTTTATCAAAACCGAAAAGGGTAAAAAAAATCCCCGGAAAGTAAGCTTTCCGGGGTAAATCACATAAGTGCCGGTATAAAAATGTCCGATCGTTTCGATCAGATCAGATACCGTAACCCTTTCCGGAGGCTTTGATCATATTAAATACTGAATCGGCTGCTAGATTTCTTAACTTCATCATTTCAATTGCCTCCTTTCTCAAAAACACTTATCAACAGTTACATTTAAGGATATCCTGTCAGGCGATGCCTGAACATCCCCTACCATAAAGGAAAAAACATCCTTTGTCAACACAAAAAATAAAAGAGACCCTGATTTCAGGATCTCTTTCATGCCCAGAGCCGGAATCGAACCAGCGACACGCGGATTTTCAGTCCGCTGCTCTA
>CAMNEB010000052.1 GCA_946536155.1 uncultured Lachnospiraceae bacterium
AAATCACAAATTTTTCCTAAAATATGGTAAAATTAAGTACCCAAACTGCCGATATAGAATAGAGGTGCAGAGGTATATCTGTTTTCAATGAAAAAAAATAACTCCAATTTTTTACAATCAAACAGGGGCGCTTCGCTGGTGCTGGTATCCATACTGAGCACCCTCGTGATAGGCATGTCCGTCACTCTCCTGGTTGTCAGCGCGATGATCATTTCCCAGTCCGGACGAAAGACCAGGGAAGATCAGGCTTATGAACTGGCGACAAGTTTTTCGGCGGATATCGAATATCTGATCTTAAACGAACTGGACAACTTACACCCGTCAATGATCGAACTTACGGACGGCCTGACCATAAGATCCGACTCCGGATTTGAAGGCATCCCGGATTCTTCCGTTAGTGCTGTCGTTAGTGAAGTGAAAAACGACGAAGGCGCCGTACTGTATTACACACTTACGGTCACGGGAACGGCGGCCGGCGAGACATATGTCAGAGTCACCGAATACACCGGAAGTGCGGCAAAAGGATATTCACGCAGATGAAGAGATCTTATTTTGACAAATTCAAAATAGGAAACAGAGGAGAGACCATGATGGAGGTTATCGTTTCGTTCATGGTGCTCCTTATCGTCCTTGCACTTTTTACAGGAGCCATCAATTTTGCCAGTTCCGCGCAGATGCGCTCGATCGACGCAAGAAGAGAATCGGACAATGAATACAAACAGCTGAGAGAGACCATCAATGCCGAGAACCAAAGCGGCGAACACGGCGATAGAAGCGATTCCGGACTGTCCGATCCCGCAACGGTAAGTGTAACGGCAAGTGACGGGACCACTCAGATAACCCTCAATGCATACAAATACACTTCGGGAGACTCCGTTTTCTGGGTATTCAGATGAAGAAGACAAGAGCTGAAAAAATAAATACCCGTTCGAATGCCGGCGTCACTCTTGTAGAGCTGATCGTATCAATGACTCTCACCGCGCTCCTCGCCACCGCTGTGGTTGCCGTAATGGCTCCCGCCAGCAGGGTCTTTACCCAGGTGAAGAATCTCAGCAGGGCACAGGTCGTTGCGGATCTTGTGGTCGACGCCCTCAGGGAAGAATGTGCAGATACCTATATAGAGGATTTCGCATCGGTCAGGATAGTCGACCCCGATCCTTCGGCAGCAGGTGATTCGGATATGGTCCTGAGCCTTAATGAATGCAAAGATCCTTCCATTACCGAAGGAAAGGTTCTCATCTTAAGGAAGACCGGCGGATACTGTCAGGCCGTTTATTCGTGCCTTTCCATTTCTGCCTTAAACCGCAGTGAAGTGCAGGATAATGATGAAGCATATAAATACGAAGACGGCATCTCTTCAAAGGCTGTTTACAGACTCTTTGACGGAGGCGCTCCTTCGATCGATACATATCAGGGCTATGTTCACTACGGATACTATCAGTGCGGAAGGGCTCCCCTTGATACGATGCATGAGGGAGCAGCGAAACAGGTAAGCTGCATCTTTCCGGTCGATAGATTCGATTATACCAATCCCTTCTCCGTGGGAGCCTATAACGGATACACCGTAGATCTGTATTTTTCCGAGCTCTCCTACGGACTTGCTCCCGGGGAGACCGTTCTGGATGTATATACCGAGAGACCCGAAAGCGTTAAGGTGACCGTGAAAGTATACAAATGCGATTACGCCGGTCAGCAGAGTGAGAAGCCGGTATACACACGTGATGCGATACTTGTTTTTGCAGAGGATACCACTAAATGAGAAAACTTTTTTTCGATGAAAAAAAGAATAATTCCGGTTTTACCCTGGTGGAGATGATCGTCGTCATCGTGATCCTCGGCATCCTTGCCGCGGCTTCGGTTGCAAGCATCGCCAGATACATAGACCTGACCCGTTTTAACAATAACGAAGATAATGCCATGACTGTATTCCAGTCGGCACAGAATACGGTAAACCATATAGCCTATTCCGGAACATCGGACGAGCTTGCGCAGAAGATCCTGAGCTGCGGACAGGTGAGCAAATACGACAACAACAACTCCGATCCCAATGTCAACGACAATATTTTCCTTGAGGACAGGGCATTTTTCGACTCCTTCCCCAATATCACTCCCGAACCCAATCCGGGCTATTCGGTCCACATGCGCTTTGCCGTCACCTATACCCCCGGAGGTTCCGGTGCCGGTAACGATCTCATAAAAGATCTCATTTTCGATGACCTCAAATCCACAGATATATTTAACGGCCTGATCACGATAGAATTCGATGTCGAAAAGACGATCGATGACTCCCGTGATATCCATTACAGTGTCAACGTTTATTCCGTTTTCTACGACAGCAGACGGACAGAATGGGATACTCCCGTCGCAAAGAACGGCCTGGCTTCTGCCGTACCGTACAGAGACGCCGACTATCGCCGCAATACCAGCCTTGTAGGGTATTGCAACGGAAGAACATCATCCTCTGCGGTAGACTCGGTCTATCTCCCCGCGGATATGGATATCGAGAATACGTTCTTTACCTTAAGGAACGGTGAGACTCTTGACCTTACCTGGTCTGCCACCGCAAATAACCAGCCCATCACCGGAAGGCCCGATCACATCCACTATCAGTTCTCCCTCTATGATGATGAAACGAATGAAAAATTCTGTGATCTCATAGTCAACGAAAACACCATACTTACCGGAGCGCCTTCCGAATCCCTTTGGACCGACGGATTCGATAAAAAAGATACCTTCTATGACAAGTTACAGTTCAAACTCTCCGACTTTCATGAGGGTTATACGAATAATGCCGTTATCCATGGCACAGAGTATCCTTACGTTGACACCGTCGAAACCATCAAGAATGACAGGGGCATCGGCGTCACCATATACAGACGCACTATAAGGACTACGGCGAACGTATTTGTAAACAGGAGCAATGCCGAATTCAATTACAGCAGCAGCTCCGCCTGGACTTCCATAACGCAGCACGGCAATTACTACACTTTCCCTCTGACGATCTCTTATGAAGTTCATGAAGGTGACGGAGTTTCGGACAGGATTTCCTACACCCTGTCTCTTGATGCAATGATGGCAAGAAATGTGTGCAACTTCGCCGAGAAGAATGATTCTGCGCTCAGAACGATGAATTACAGCATCACTCGTCTCCTTCCTGAGAGTCCGAACAAATATATTTTCAAACTTCCTGTCAATGGCGTTCCCTATGCAAAAAATTTCTATGCAACGATGAAGATTGCTCCGGATGCTTTTGACGGGCATGACTCATATGATTACCATGGTGATCTTACAGAATCTGAAGTTATATATGCAAAACGCGCTTTGGATGATCCGGTGTACAGTCAGCCGGAGGGAGCATATGACTATGTGTATGACGAACTTGCCGTGAACCTGGAAAGAGGCAAAGAACACGCCGTAGTCAATTCCCATTTCGGAGATCTGAGAAACGGATCTTTAGGTCAGTACGGCCGCAACGACGCAGTCATAACATCCTTCAGACACCTCTACAATATGAGGCTGATGCAGAATTTTGACGGCGAACTCAACTATACCATATTAAGGGACCTCAACTGGTACAGTATTGAAAGGGATTCTCTCGGAAACGAAAAATCCTATTCCAGCGATGTCACGGTCTACACTTATGGGTCCGGCGGGCTCATCCCTCATTCTCCTGTGGAGCCCGTTGTGGGAGAACACTACGGTGACGTACTCCGTGTTGTATCCTTCCCTTCGATACCCGAGTTAAACTCACATGCCACCCTTATTGCAGGTGAAAATACCATCAGCCTGCTCCCGGAAACCGAGGACAGGACCGCATCCATCAATAACCTCCAGCTTAGGATGCCCTCCTTCTATAACAGTACGGATTCCACCAATCACGGAGGATACGATTATCACGGTTACGGGATCATCGGTGAAAACTACGGAACCGTCATCAACATCAGAGGAAACGGGATCACGGCCAGTGTGGATGATATTCCGGACGGCAGCCTTGATGACAGAGACAGGATGAAAGATGCCATTGAGCAGATGATGAACGGCTCAACTGTATCCACTAATGCAGGATGGCAGGGGACATCTCCTCTCGGTGCTCTCATAGGGAACAACAAGGGAGTGATAGGTGATGAAACAGGCGCTTACTCCACACCGAACATAGTCCGATTCAGCAATTGCATAGTCCTGGGCGGAAACTGGGAAGGCAATAAATGGGTGATCCAGCGATTGTCATCCTGCGGAATCATCGTAGGTGATACCAACCGGATAGGTTCAACACACAGGACCGCGGCCTTCGGAACCATTGAATCAACCGGCAGCTTCGCTGTAGCCGGATGGATCAACGTCGGCGGCACCATGGGCTTCAGCCAGACCCACCTGGATGCCTTCATAAAGGTAGATAACACTAAAGATACGGATAATTCCATTATGGAACTTCCGGAAGGTGCATCCTGCTTTATCTATGGAATAACCGACTCGATCGGTGGCGCAATAGGAAGTATCAAGGAATGTCACATCAAACAGCTGACCGCTCCCCTCACTCATTCATCCGATACGCAGGGACGTCTTATGATCACGGAAAGCCAGACTCCGTTCTATGCGGTCGATGTGGTACTTGATCAGGACACCCGTATAATATGCGAACCGGACGGAACAAAGAAGATTTCCAACGACCAGCGTCAGTTAGGAGTCGGAGGCGCTATAGGAAGGATCTATGACTGCAGCGGTGACATCAGCATAAAAGTCTCAAACGGTGCGACCATAACCATCACGGACGGAAATGCCCAGATGATGAAAAATGTCGGCGGCGCCGTAGGCATCCTTCAGCACAGCTCCATAGAAAATATTTATGTAAATATAGTCAATAACGGTAATATCGGCACCCAAAACGGAACCGACTTCTTCGGAAGCGCACAGTCAACAGGCGGTGCTATAGGAAGCATCCAGGCTTTGCGAGATGCCTCCGGAGAATTCGTCATTATGGCCGTCAATAACGGAAAGATACTCGGCGACTGCACTCCGGCTTACACTGACAAAGCAGCGGGTTTTGGCGGTGCCATAGGCTACATCACCGGCACAGGTGCCGCAAAGAGAACATTTTTCGTCAGTGCCTTAAACAATGAAGATATAGCCGGAAAGACCGTAACGACAAGTGATATTCAAGGTGTCGGCGGTGCAGTCGGCTATACCGAGTATATTCCGGCAGACAGTGCATTCTACTGCGTAACAGCTGCGGGGCATACCGTACACTCCTACGGAAGAAATGCCGGCGGATGTATTGGCGCAAATAATACAGGCATGATCGTGGCTCCGACTGCGGACACCACAATAACAGCAGCTCTCATGTCAGGTACAGGTATAATCGCGGACAGTTCAAATGCCGGCGGATGTATCGGAAATGCTTTCGGTCTGCATCACAACACCAGAGTCCGCACAATAGTTAACGGCAACGTTTCCGTTAATTCTGCTTCTAATGCCGGCGGAACCATCGGAAAACTTGGACTGTATGCCGATACAACCGGTTCCGAGATTGCACTGCAGAGCGGTTCTGCAGACTCTGTGCTCAACGTAAAATGCGTCTATCCCGATAAAAGCACCCCCGAATCCGGTAATAACAACGCTGGCGGCCTTATCGGCGAAGGTGCCAACAGGGGCAACAACACATCAGAATTCACTCCTGTTCTCACCTATCCTTCCCAGACCGGCGGAAATATCCTCGTTGTAAACGTTGACAGTTACGATAACGCCGGAGGAATGATAGGGCGCCTTGCACCCGGAAGATCCGTCAGATCGGCCATGAATGTGACTCTTCATCCCCTTTCACATATAAAGGCTGTCAACGATAATGCCGGCGGATGCATAGGAAAATCCGAACTTGCAGATAATCAGTTTTTAACATCAAATATAACCGTTACAAGAGCGACCACCATAGCTTCTACCGAGATCACCGATATCTCCGCAGGACACAACGGTTCGGGAGGCATAATAGGTCACTTAAACGGCGGCAAGATGAATCCTACCGATCTTGGAGCAGGCGGCAACTACACCATCGATCTGACCGGAATACGAATAACCGCCGTAAACAATGTGGGCGGATGCATCGGAGATGCAAGTGCTTCCAAAGCGATCCAGATAAGTGGAAACATCTCAGCCACCGGAGCAGGTACCGTGATCAGCGGTACAGGTGAACATGTCGGTGGAATCATAGGTTACCTTAACAACACTACAGTAGGTGGCAAACTCACCTTTGGAACTGCCCAGGCCGCCATAACCGGAGTTACCTGTACAGGAGGATGTATAGGTTATACTAATGGCGGTACCTTAACCGCCACCGCGGTTGTCACAAATGCAAGTGATGGTTCCGTGATCACCGGAACCACGGATACCGGCGGATGTATCGGTTATATGAACAAGACACCCGTAAATGCATCGGGAGTGATCTCCTACTCTTGTGATAACGCCTCGATCATCGGAACCAGCCATACAGGCGGAGTTGTAGGATATTCCATAGGTTCTAATACATATATGTCGGGACAGATCTCCTATTCCTGCGACAATTCCACCATCACCGGAAGCAGCTCTACCGGAGGATGCATTGGATACGTTGATACCCTGCATCTCAACGGATATGTCTCATATGAAGGAAAGAATGATACCATCACGGGAAGCTCCGATAACACCGGAGGTCTCGTCGGTATGTCTTCTGCCGGAAGGTGCGTTAACGCTTCATCACTTTTATACGCAGCCAAGACTTCTTCCGTCATCGGTGCTGGCAATACCGGAGGTCTTATCGGCGGAGTAAATGCAGGTGCGATCGATAACACCGCTTCTCTTGAATACAGAGGCGTAGGTTCCGTCATCACCGGTACAACCTGCACCGGCGGACTCATAGGCTCAATGGAAAATGCTTCCTTTAAGGCCAATACAAAGGCCATATATAACGGAACCTATCTGGATGATTCCGGCACTATATATACGAGTAATATTACGGGCACGGATAATACCGGCGGCGTCATCGGCAGAATGTACAATGCCAATTTCCAGGACAATCCGGCCATCACATTTAACGGAGACAGGACAACGATCACCGGAGCGAACAACACCGGAGGATTGATCGGGTACATGCTGGGAAATATCCCGAAAAATGCGAAATTAACATACAGCGGAACAAGTACCGCAATAAACGGTGCCAATAACGTCGGAGGCATCATCGGATGTGCGGATGGTCTCAATCTTTCAGGCACATCTGTAGTGACTCTCTTTGCCCCGGTCACTCAGTGCACCATAAACGGAAACGACAATGTGGGCGGATGCTTCGGAACAGCTGAGAAGAGCCCCACCAACGTTAAGACAACCATTGCCAATCGCCCCGAGCTCAAACTGACTGACTGCAAGCTGACCATAAACGGTACCGGATATACCGGAGGTATCATCGGATCGATACAGAAAGACACCGTCTATTCCGGATCTAATATCAACTTATCATCGAATTCCGTTCTGAATGTCACCTCCTCATCATCTTCATGTGGAGGACATATCGGATACATGACCGATATGACCATAGGATCGGGTTCGGAGATAAAGTCCGACCTTCGGGGGTCCGCTGCCTTCACCGTCACCGGCAAGGATGCGGCCGGCGGTATCATAGGACTCAATAACGGCAAATTCGGTGCCAAGGTGACCGTCACCGTAGAATCAGGTTCAGATTACACTGTAAGTGCAACAGGTACTGAGGCAGGTGCCGGAGGATTGTGCGGCATCAACAATTACCGGATGGGAAGAAAAGATTCCATTTACCTCTGCAACGGTTCGGGAAATATGACCGTCAAAGCAGATAACGGATACGCAGGTGCCATCCTCGGCATCAACGGAGACGTGTTCGGAGGCATCAATGACAACTTCGATCCCGGCAACAAGATTAATATCACCGTAAGAAACATGAACGTCACCTCCGGTATAACCGCCCTTGATATTGTTCTTGGCAAAAATAATGCAGATCCGTCAAAGGTCAAATACAATATAGTAAATGCGTGATAATATGGAAAATCTGAATCCCGACAATTCCACAACAACCTTCCGTGTCGAGAATCCGCTGGACAGGTTCAAGAAGTTCGCAGTCGTGATCATCCTGGCTGCCGTCATTCTCGGGGGAATAGTACTGTGGGCCCGGATTTCATCCGGCGCCAGGTCCGCTCTCAATACCGCAAGGGATATACGTGTCACGATGAAGCTCATATCCCTCGAATATTACGGTGAAGAGAATCCCTTCTACGATCCGTCCTCGGCTGACGGCATGGCTGCCGATGCTCCCGACAGGATAAAGAGCATCTGCCCGTACAGCGGTGATCTCACGCTGTACACCTGGGATGAGGAAAACAGTATCCCGCTCTCCTTCACATACCGTGACGGCAGATATCTGGTAGAATATAAAGAGATCGGTCACGGAGACGGAAGCTACGGAATGAACGGCGACTGGACGGTTTATTATGATTTCAAAATAATGGAATATAAAGCAGGTTAAGGATATGCCCGAATACAGATACACAGCAAAAACAGATAACGGAAAACAGATCAGAGGAAAGCTCGTTGCCTCCAACGAAAGAGAACTCGCCAAAAGACTGAAAGACAAAAAGCAGACTCTTGTTTATTCCGAGGAGATCGTAAAAGAGATCGCGCTCAAGACACTGAAGAAGTCACAGCTTTCGGATTTCTGCAGGCAGATAGGAGAACTCATCCGTTCCGGAATATCCATATTAAGGGCGCTGGAGATCCAGGCTTCCGACGAATCCATCACTCCCTATGAGAAGCAGCTCTATTACAGACTGCGGGACCGTGTCGTTCAGGGTATAGCGCTCTCGACCGCAATGGACGAATTAAAGCCTGCTTTCCCTCCTCTCCTCATCAATATGTTCAGATCTGCGGAGAGTTCGGGTAATCTTGATACAACGGCATTAAGACTTGCCGATCAGTATCAGAAGGAAAACAAGCTCGAAGCCGAGGCCAAGAGTGCCCTTACATATCCTAAGATCCTCGGAGGTCTCATAGTACTTGTCGTAGCGGTCATATTCGGATTTATCATGCCGCAGTTCGAGGAGCTCTTCAGTGAAATGCCCGTTCTGCCCCTTCCTACCAGGATGATACTTGCTATAAGTGATTTCGTCGCATCCTACTGGTATATACTGATCATAGCCGCGGTGCTCTTCTGGATGTTCGGCGGAGTGGTCACAAGGATCCCTTCCGTCAGATACCAGATGGACAAATTCAAAGTAAGAGGTCCCATGGGAAAGCTCCAGAAGGTCATCTATTCAGCGAGATTTGCCAGGACCATGAGTTCACTGTATTCAGCCGGCATTCCCATCGACCAGTGTCTTTCCATAGCACGGCAGACGATAGGCAATTCCTATATCGAAGAGCAGTTCAACGACGTCATCAAAATGGTCCAGGCCGGCGGTCTTCTGTCGGATGCCCTCGACAGTGTTGACGGATTTGTGTCCAAGCTCTCATCCGTTGTCAGGGTCGGTGAGGAAACGGGTTCACTCGATACTATGCTCATGAGTGCGGCGGAGAATCTTGATTTTGCATCCGAACAGGCTCTCATGAGAATGGTCAAATACATCGAGCCCATAATGATAGTGGTGATGGCTCTCATCGTAGGTTTCATCATGATAGCCGTCATAGTCCCGATCTACCAGTCATATTCGACCATAGGAGCAGGTCAATAAATAAAACGGGAGAATAAAAATGTCCGTATCAGTATTTTTATCAAACAAAAACATTCAGGTAGTAGTCGGAAAAGGAAAGGGAAGATCCATCTACATCGATCGTCTCATCGAAGCCCCCATGCCGGAAAATGCCATACTTAACGGTGTCGTTATCGAAGGCGGGGCTGAGGCGATATCCGCCAAGCTCAAAGAGATATGGGCGCACAATAACCTCAAAGGCGGCGTGGATCTGATGATCAACAGCCCGCAGTTCATTTCAAACAGACTGACGGTGCCTATCATCTCCAACATCGGAAAAGCAACCGATTATATCAACAAGCAGGCAGGTTCCGACGAATTTGTCAGATTTGATTCACCCGTCAAGGGATGGTATCAGGTCAGCACAAACAAGAAGGAAAAGTCCCAGCTTGTTATATCCGAAGTTGCCGAGCGCACCTTCATAGAGACCTATATGAAGATATTCTCCGATGCCGGAATAACTCTCAATTCCGTGCACGACGGTGTCAGCCTGGCTACAGAGATGCTCTCCCGTTGCATCAAGAATGCCACCGCCATCTACATGATCCGTGATGCACAGATGCTGGTCACCATACTCTACGAAAACGGTAAGTATTATTACAACTCCACCAGAAGACTTTTCCAGCAGCCCGGAACTGACGAATTCGCGGCCGAGATCAGGAGCACCATTTCCGGTATCAGACAGTTCGCAAATTCACAGCGTCTCACTTCCGCCATAACCGATGTTTATTTTGCGGGCATGAGCGAAGACGATGTGGGAATGCTCCAGGCTTCGCTTTCCGAGACAGATCCCGATATCACCGTACACGGAACGGTCGCTCCTTCTCATATCCATTTCAGAAAGTGGAATGACAGATTTTCATCCTTTATCTATCCGGTAGCGGGACTGAACACCCCCAAGACGGGATTCCCCATCCTGAAGGCCGTCAAGACAAATGATGAAGACTATGCAAAGAAAAGAGAATTAAAGAAAAAAGCGGTGCCGGTGATCATCCTGTCCGCTGTTCTTGCACTCATAACGATCCTCCTCGGAGTCGTAAGCTTCAGACAGTCATCCAGACTCAAAGAGGTGACGGCATACAACCAGGATCCTGCGATCATGCAGACTTCCATGGAATATGACAGGCTCATAAATATCTCCCGAAGAGACGGAGAAAAACAGGGCGGAGTCGATATTTTTGAAGAGACTCTTTCCACCTATCCCTCTCCCGATTCAACCGTCAATACCAGGATCCTCGATGCGGCAAAGGGTGAAGGCGTAGACATAGCATTCAATTCCTATGATGCCGCAAGCGGAATATTCTCCGTGACCGCTTCGGCAGTTGAGGTTGAGAAGATCAACAAGTTCATCGCAAAGCTCCTCTCAATGGATGTCTTTGAAAATGTCGACTACACGGGATATGAATGGAATGAAGAAAACGGCAAATGGTCGATCAAGGTCATCTGTTCCCTTGCAGCCGGTAATAAGGAGGTGGAATGATGAATCTCTCATCAGCTCTCACGTCACGTGACAAAAAAATGTTATATGCCCTTGTTTTCATAGTGGTGATCTTCCTGTTCGGATGGTGTCTCATAAGACCCATTTACAAGAAGATAGTCGAGACAAGCGAACAGTTAGAGGTAGCCGCCTCCGTAAAAACCACCAATGAGGCAAAGGTGATCGGATATACAAATGCCGCAAATGTGACCGCCAAATTCGAAGAAGAACTGGCCGCATCGACCGAAGAGTATTATGACATGATGGACAGTTCACAGATCGACAAGCTCGTAACCTCCTATATCCTCAACAAGGGCCTCACCGCGAGAAATCTTACCATCACGATGCCAAACGGCCCCGTATCCTTAAGTCCTTATGTATACTCGGATCTCTACAGCGGTCCCAGAGCGGTCGTATCGGAAGACACCGACTATAACGCAGATCTTAAGGATTCCGAACTTGTCATCAAAGAAGACGAGAAAAAGAACTTTGCATACTTCAAAGATGCAGTCCTCGGTTTTATCACGGGACAGACCTCAGAGCCTTTAGTCTATATCACGACCCCCACGGTTGAATATGCCGAAGCAAGAAACAGTTCGGGCACTTCCGAATATTCCGGAATATATTGCGTGAATATCACAATGCTGATGGAAGGTGACGAGGAGACCGAACAGAAGGTCATCGATGAGCTCTCCCACAATCCTTCGGTCAGAGTCACAGGATTTAACTGGATCACCCTGGATCCCATCACTTATCTGCAGGAGGACGGAACCATCCTCATGTATGATAATGAAAGCAAACAGCTCCAGATAAGCGTAGACCTCTACATGACAGAGAGAAATAATCAATGATCCGGAGGGAATAAAATGGATAACGGCTCTACCAAAAATATTCGAATAGGCGACCTTCTGGTCGCTGCGGGCTATATCAGTGAAGCCCAGCTCTCCGATGCTCTTCAGGCTCAGAAGGAGTCCAAGAAAAGACTCGGTGAGATACTCCAGGAGAAGGGATACGTTACCGAGACCCAGATGCTCTATACTCTCGGAAGCCGCATGGGACTTGAAGTCGTGGATCTCTCCACCTATCCCGTTGATTCCAACGCGGTCAAGACCATCCCCAGCCAGATGGCCAGCAATTACAATATGATTCCCCTGGCCGTCAGGGACGGAGTACTCATACTCGCTGTCAACGATCCTCTTGACTTCATTAAGATCGAGGACATCAGGCAGACCAGCGGTATGAGTGTTGAAACGGTGCTGGCCGAGAAGGATGCCATCGCCCATGCGATCAATTACTACTATGCCGAGGTCCAAACCAAGCGTGCCGCACAGTCGGCAAATGAGACCACTGTCGCCTCCGAAGTCCGTGAGATGATCATCGATGCCGGTGCCGGTGCGGACGACACCCCCATCATCAACCTGGTCAACTCCCTTCTTGATAAAGCGTATCAGGACAATGCATCCGATGTTCATATAGAGCCCTTCGAAAGAGAGATCCTGGTCCGTCTGCGTATGGACGGTGCTCTGATCGACTATATGACTCTTCAGAAGAACGTACAGGGTTCACTGGTCGCACGTATAAAGATCATGTCCGAGCTTGATATCGCCGAAAAGAGAGTCCCTCAGGACGGCCACTTCAGGATCAAGATAAGGGATCAGATAGTCAACGTCCGTGTATCGGTCATCCCCACCGTATTCGGTGAAAAGGTCGTTATGAGAATCCTCGCCGGCAACTCCCGTATAGACAATCCGGGAACCTTCGGAATGGAGCCGGACAATTATGAAAAGTTCACTCACATGCTGAAATCCCCTAACGGTCTGATATATATAACAGGCCCCACGGGATCCGGTAAGACCACCACCCTTTATATGGCTCTCGACCACATATCCGGAAGACAGGTCAACATCTCCACCATCGAAGACCCCGTGGAGAAAAACCTTACAAGACTCAACCAGATGCAGGTACATCCCGTATCGGGACTTACATTCGAAGTGGGTCTCAGGGCACTCCTCAGACAGGACCCCGACATCATAATGGTAGGAGAGACCCGTGACTCCGAGACGGCTTCCATCTCACTCAGAGCAGCTATCACCGGCCACCTGGTCCTCTCGACACTCCACACCAACGATGCGGTCTCCACGATAATCAGACTCATCGATATGGGAGCAGAGCCCTATCTCCTCTCCTCAGCTCTGGTGGGTTCGATCGCTCAGAGACTCATGAGGAAGGTATGTCCCCACTGCAGTAAGGTGACGGGCCTTGACGATTACCAGAGAGCATTTGCGGGACGTGACATGCCCAATGCCAGAACCGCCGTAGGATGCCCTAAATGCCACGGAACAGGCTACAGCGGAAG